>CAYWZS010000067.1:0-21666 GCA_964462905.1 uncultured Anaerolineaceae bacterium | reverse complement strand
CTCGCAACCACCTGTAAGCTACGATTTCAACAGTGGCAATACCGACTGTTGGCAGATCATCCAGGGCGATTTGCAAATCGTTCAAGAGCCGGGTGGAAATCTGGCGTATCAGGCGGGTGAGCCGTACTCGCGGGCCGTTACTGGAGAAACAAGCTGGACGGACTATACCCTGCAAATAGATGTAAAGCCGGGCAACATCACACAGCAGACAGAAAATAACAACGGCAATGCCTTCATCTATTTCCGTATGCAGGATCTTGACACCACCTACTCGCTTAATCTCTACTACTACACCAGTCAGATTATCCTTGGCCGTACAGACAACGGGACCTGGATGGAACTCGGGCGACGAGATGGGGTCACGCTGGATTCTAGCGACTGGACTACGGTGCAGATTCAAGTCAGTGGACCCGCAATCCAAGTTGCGATTGACGGTCAGCCCCAGCTCTCCCTGACAGATAACCAACTGAGTAATGGCTATGTCGGGTTTGAGTCTTCGCTAAACCAGACGTTGCTATTTGACAATGTGCGGGTCACAACACCATGAGCCATCGTGCAGGGAATTATCGTCCCTTTAGCGGATTGGCAATTTGGGGCCGGGGATTTTCGACCCTCAGTGGATGGCGTTGGCGTAACCCCAGCCGAATACCCCTGTTGGCCTGCGCCCTGCTCACCCTAACCCCCAGCACCCACGCCCAACCGAACATCCCGGCCTGCGACCCCAACACCCCGCTAGCCAATGGCGACCCCGCCACCTCGTCCGATGCACGTTATACCGTCTGGACCGACTGCTACGCGCCGGACGCCGAAGGCTACGCCGTCTACGCCTACGACACCGAAACCGATACGACGATTGAACTCGGCGTCGTGACCGACACGCGGCGCGGCGTCACCGGGGATACCATCGTCACGGCCTACGTCGCCCGTTGGATTGACGAGGATACGGTGTTGCTCCGGGCAGAAACAGGCGGCGGCACTTACAACTGGCGCTATGCCTTCGTCGCAGATGCGGACACGCCCGAATCCCTACGATTGCTGGCGGCGGACTACGTCTCGCGTCCGCGCTTTGAGGCTGACCCCGATCACATCATCTGGACGGACGAGGACGGGGTCAGCGAGACGTTCACCGTGCTTTACCACCCAATTGACGCCGACGAGCCGCAGCCGCTCTACACGGGCGACTGTTTGCTCCGTGATGACCTAGAGACGCCGTTGAGTTGCCACATGGTCACGGCACACACCAACGCCACGTTCACCGATGACAGCGAGCCGTCGCTGTTGGTGCTTAACATCGGGGACAGCGCCCGTGAGGTGAAAACGGTTGAGGTGCGGGCACTGCCGTCCGGCCACATGCTCTATACCGTTGATGGGCTAGGGAGCGCCTACGCCGAGTGGGTGGGCGTGGATACCGTCGCGGTGTTTAACCTTGCCTTCGACTTCGAGACGGGCGGTTTCGCGGGGGTGTTCCTGCGCGTCGGCGCGGATGGTACGACAACCGACGAGGTGCCGTTTTCGACCCCCAACGGCGAACCACTCACTGACCGCCCACCCTGGATGGAGGACGCATCGTGAAAAACCGTGAACGCATCACCACCGCTGACTTTGAGACCATCGCCGCATTGCCGGAAAACGCCGATAAACACCTGGAGTTTATCTCAGGGGAGATTTTTGAAGTGGTATCCAACAACCTCGCATCAAATATCGCTGCACGATTTATCGGTTTTCTATTTGTCTATCTACTTCAAAATGATCTCGGATGGGTCACAACTGCCGATGGTGGTTATATCGTCGGTGGTGAACGTTATATCCCTGATGTGGGGTTCGTCACCTATGAAAAAGCCGCAAAACCCGAACCGATTGATTATAACCCTGTTCCGCCGGACTTGGCTGTAGAGGTCGTGTCATCGGAGCGTAGCGACGAGAATCGCACACTCAACATCAAAGTGACGAACTATTTGCTTGCCAGGACCATCGTGTGGGTTGTCCGCCCGGAGTTTCAACACGTTGAGGTCCACGCGCCGGGGCAACCCGTGCCCGTCTACGATGGTAACGGGGCCGTTCCCGGCGGCACACTGCTCCCTAGCTTCACCCTTTCCATCCGTGACCTGTTCAAATAACAGCCCGTCATCACGTAGCCGCGAGGGATAACCCGATGGACGACAGCGAACTCATCAACATATTCTGGACGGAGGTCCGAGACTACCTGGAGCGCATGAACGCCCTCATCCTCGCGCTAGAGATGTCGTTGGATGATAACGACGCGGGCGGCTTTGTGGAGCGCCTGCGCGAACTCAACCGACTGGCGCACAGCATGAAAGGGGCAGCGCGGTCTGTCGGGGAGGCGGGGGTCGAGCAATTGGGGCATCACATGGAGGAGATTCTCGACGCCTCGCTGACCCGTGGCCTGGCGTTAACCCCCGGCGTCTGCGACCTGCTCTACGACGCGCTGGACCTCGTCACGGCCCGAGCCAACGGTGACGACATCCCCGCCGAGCAGTTAACGCTGGTAACAGGGGCAATGGCCGCCATCGTCGCGGAGAAATCGCTGGACGACGCCGATGTATTGCACCTGCCGCCGGAGGACACCGCCACGCCACCCCGCCGTACCAACGGTAACCGCGTTCACCGTCACACCTCCGACGAGTTCCCTGTCGTGCGGCTAGACGAAACAGATACGGACGAGAAGCGTATCCCCGAACGCGATACCGGTGGGGTGCCCGTCGTGGCCGAAGACACACCGCCCAGTGACGCCGACGCAAAGCCGAACCGTCTGACGGGTGGGCAGCCACCGGCAGATCAAAAGCCGATGCGAACCCAGGCAATGACGGCCCTCATGCGCCCGGTAGAGGACACCGTGCGTGTCGCCGTGGAGAAGCTGGACAAGCTCATGGCGGAGAGCAGTGAACTACTGGTGGCACGCCTGCAAAGCGAGGACCGTCGCGCCAGCATCAACCAGCTACGCAAGCTCTACACCCGCTGGGCGCGGGAGTGGCGAGCCGTGCGGGCGGCCTACGTCCGGCTGTCGCGGCGGCTCCAACACGAGCAAATCTCTGACGACCTCCGCACATTGCTAGAGTTCCTAGAGACGAATCAGAAGTACCTCAACGACAGCGCCCGGCGCATCAACCTGCTGTCGGCGGCGATTGCCAACGACAACATGCAACTGACGACGCTCACCGACGAGATTCAGCACAGCATCAGCGCGATGCGGCTCATGCCCTTTGAGACTGTGCTGGGGAGCCTGCAACGCTCGCTGCGGGACGCCGCCCGCCAGACCGGGAAACAAGTCTACCTGGATGTCGTCGGCGGCCACACGGAAATTGACAAGACAGTCTTAGAACGCCTCAAAGACCCAATCATGCACTTGGTCCGCAACGCGGTCGATCATGGGATTGAGGACCCCGAGACGCGGGTTGTGGCGGGCAAGGCGGCGTCCGGCTGGGTGGTGCTGACCGTCGAGACACGCGGCAGTGAGATTCAGATTCACATCAGCGACGACGGGCGTGGCATCCACCCCGAAGGCGTGCGTGCGGCGGCGGTTGAATGTGGGCTGTTGACCGCAGCAGCAGCAGCCAACCTCACCGACGACGAGGCGCAGGCGCTCATCTTCCATCCCGGCCTAACGACGCGCAATACCGTGACGGCCATCAGTGGGCGCGGGGTGGGTATGGATGTGGTGCGTACCCACGTGGAGGGCCTGCGGGGGCGCGTGGTGCTGTCTAGCGAACAGGGCCAGGGGACCACCTTCACCATTAGCGTCCCGGTCTCGCTGACGCGCATTCGCTCCGTGTTGCTGGAACTCGGCCCGGAGCAGTACGCGGTCCCGGCCCTATCCGTGATGCGGATGGTGCGGCTGCCACGCGATGAGGCCTACACCGTCGAGGGCCGCCCAATGGTCAACCTGGGCGAGCAGACGTTGCCGCTGGTGTCGCTGGGGGAGATGCTGGGAGCGCCCATCTCCCGGCAGCCGGAGCAAGCCGACGACCTGTGTGTGCTGGTCCTGAGTGCCGGAGATCGTCAGGTGGCGTTTGAGGTGGACGACCTGCTCAGTGAGCGTGAACTTGTGTTGAAGCCACTCGGCGCGGAACTGGACAACACCCGTTACGTTAGTGGTGCGGCTTTGCTCGGCAGTGGGGCCGTCGTCATCGTACTGGACACAAACGACCTTGTGCGGGGTGCGCTCGGCAGCGGGAACGTCGCATCGGTGTTGTCCACGGGCCGCACGATCATCAACCGCACCACGACGACTGTACCTGTTGTGCGGCGGTTGCGCGTGCTGATTGCCGATGACAGCATCACCACCCGCACGCTAGAGAAGAACATTCTGGAAACAGCAGGCTATGATGTACGCGTGGCCTATGACGGCGTGCAAGCCTGGGAGATGCTATCCGAAAAGCCCTTCGACGTGGTGGTTTCCGACGTGGAGATGCCGCGCATGGACGGGCTGGACCTCACGCGGCGCATCAAGTCGCACCCGGCGACGAAGCATATCCCGGTGGTGCTACTGACCTCCCTACAGAAGCCGGAACATCGCAACGCGGGCCTCAACGCCGGTGCGGACGCCTACCTGGTGAAGTCCAAGTTCGACCAGGGCGAGCTGCTGCGGACGATTCAGAGCGTGGTGTAGTCGTCCAGGTTGCGTAGGTCTGTGCCGAGCGCGGCGACAATCTCTGTTTTCTAGCGATTCCCTTCAAGTCAGGCGTTCGCTGGTAGTCTCTTCCCGGGCGAGTCACAGGATACAGCCGATTATGAGTTCTAAATTTGAGCACAAAAACGGGAGACCTACTGAGCGTGGTCTCCTACACATCAAATCATGTGAACCACTGTTTTATGTTCCCCACCATCCCCAGCATTGGCAAACTATGAACCGCCATACAGCTTCCCCCCGCCATTCGCTATAATTGTGCTAGATGATAATCACCAGACCCGCAAAGGCACGCCATGTCCCTACTCACCGCCAATAACCTCGCCAAGTCCTATGGCGACTTCGAAGTCTTCTCCGATGTCGCGCTAGAGGTCCCCCACAGCGCCCGGATCGCGCTCGTCGGGCCGAATGGCGCGGGCAAGACAACCCTGCTCAATATCCTCATTGGCGCGGACAACCCCACCGGGGGCGAGATCAACGGCATGAAGAACCTACGCATCGGCTTTCTGCCGCAGCGCCCGGAACTGCGCGGCGACCACACCGTCTGGGGGGAGGCGCTGTCCGCCTTTGCCGACATCCAGGCGCGGGAGGCGGAACTCAAGGCGCTAGAGGCGCAGATGGCCGACGGCGACACGAGCGTCATCGAACACTACGGGCGCTTGCAAGAAGGGTTCGAGGCGGACGGCGGCTACACCTACGAGGCGGACATTCGCATGGTCCTGGGCGGACTGGGCTTTAAGCCGTCGCAGTACGACAAAAAGCTGGCGACCCTCAGCGGCGGCCAGAAAACGCGGGCTGTCCTCGCCCGTCTCCTGCTAGAAAAGCCGGACCTGCTCGCGCTGGACGAGCCGACCAACCACCTCGACATTGCGGCGGTGGAGTGGCTGGAAAGCTACCTCAAGGACTTCGAGGGGGCGGTATTGGCGATCAGCCACGACCGCTACTTCATCGACGCCTTTGCGACCCACGTCTGGGAGATGAACTTCGGACGCTTAGAAACCTACCGCGCCAACTACACCACCTACCTCCAACAGCGCGAGGAGCGCCGCGAACGGCTCCAGAAGGCGTTCGCGGCGCAACGGGCCTTTATCGCCAAGGAGGAAGACTACATCCAGCGCAACATCGAGGGCCAGAACACACGTCAGGCGCAGGGACGCCGTAAGCGCCTAGAACGCCTCAAGCGTGAGGCCCTGGTCTACGCGCCCGACCGCGACAAGGACAAGATGCGCGTGCGGCTGGCGATCAACCATCGCGGCAACGAGTTCGTGGTGAAAACGCACGACCTGACGGTGGGTTACGCAGTGGATAAGCCGATTTTGGAGGTTGAGGACATCGAACTCGAACGCGGGGAGATTGCCGCGCTCATCGGCCCGAACGGGGTCGGCAAGTCCACGCTGATTAAGACGGTGCTGGCGCAACTCGCGCCGCTGGACGGCGAGGTGCACATCGGTGATCTGGTAGAGGTCGGCTACTTCGCGCAGGCCCACGAGGGACTGAACGAGAACAAGACGATCATTGATGAGATTGTCGAGACGAAGCACATGACGGATGGCGAAGCCCGCGCCTATCTTGCTCGTTTTCTGTTCCGCGATGAGGATGTGTTTCGCACAATTGGCGCGTTGAGCGGCGGCGAGCGCGGACGGGTCGCGTTGGCGAAGCTGGCGCTGGGCACGGCCAATCTGTTGCTACTAGACGAGCCGACCAATCACCTTGATATTCCCTCGCAGGAGGTGTTGGAGAACATGCTGCTGGACTTCGGCGGGACGGTTTTGCTCGTCAGCCACGACCGCTATCTGATTGATGCACTGGCAACCCAGGTGTGGGCCGCCAATCCGCCAGATGACCCCGCTGACCCCGGCCATGTCACGGTGTTCGAGGGCAGCTATAGCGAGTATGTGGCCGCGCGTAACGCCGAACGTCAACGGGTGGAGGCGCAAGCAACCGCCGCTCGTGCTGCGGCGAGGGCCGCCCAGGAGCAGGCGAAAACCACATCCAACGGCGCGAACGGGAACGGCAAGCCATCCCATGGCCTCAACCCCTACCAGTTGAAAAAACGGGTCGGCGAGCTAGAGGCAACCATCGAGCAGTTAGAAACCCGCCTCGACGAGATCACAGCGGAGATCGAAACGGCCTCCACCGACGGCAACGCCGCCCGTGTGCAGGAACTCGGTGAGGAGTACACACAGACCGAGGCCGATCTTGAGGCGGCGATGGACGAGTGGGGGGAACTGGCGGTTTGATGAGGGGCGTGGTGCAGTTGTGGGCGTTGTCACTGGCCGCCGTGATTGCGGTGGTTTGGCTGCCTGGGCAGCGCACCTCGTCCGCTGTGAGTTATGTTCACGACGGTTGGCTGGACGTTACGGACTACAAGCGCAAGCTCACGCGCCAGGTGGTTCGCCCAGGGCCACACCATTTAGCCGGCATGTTCAGTGACGGCATTTCCGGCTATATCTGGTTCCCAGACGGTGACGCGGCGCTCTATCGTTTTTCGTCTATCTCGCAGAACACCCGGCAGACGCATTTGCTCCTGCGCTGTCGCAACGGGGGGGAGCGCCTGCTTGCGGATACCGCCATTGACGGCGATTACCACCGGCTGCCGGGGAGTGCTGAGGTCGTGCGTGTCCGGCGGCATAGCGTCGCTACGATAGACATTTGGATGCCGATGCGCCGCCGTAGCACCTCCCTCTCACCCCCAACCGCCTCTGAGCGTCTGTTGACAGATTGGAATAACACATGGTCCGCCTGTTAAGCCTTGCGGGGACACTCTGGACGGTGTTGCTGGTGGCAATCCTCGGCGCACGCTTTTGGCCGACAGCCCCTACGGATGCGCTGGTGTTCGACTATGTGCGCTTTCTGGATTGGGGGGTGTACGTCTACGATATGGACCGTGACCTCTACGCGCCGTACCAGAACGACCCACTTTTGCGCGAGCGAGGCGCGACCTGGTCCCCGGACGGGGAGACGATGCTGTTTATCAATTTCCGGCCCTCGTCCGTGATTACGTTGCACCGCCGGGGGCAGGCGGAGCCGGTGGTGGATGACATCGCGATTTCATCGGTGTTCTGGGGGGCGGACAGCCGGACGGCCTACTGGCTAGAACCAGCGGGGCGGGTCGGACAGGTGGATGTGTTGACGGGAGAGGTAACGACTGGGATGATCCCGAACGCGAGTTATCTGCGTCCGGGTGAGTTCGCCCCGGTCGGGGCGGACGACGCGTTGGTGCTGGCTTCACTTCCGAGCGATCCGTCCCCGCGCCCTTACCTGCTGGACCTCAACAAACTGACGCTGCGGCCCATCGCAAACCGCGAGTTGGGCTGTTCGCAGGGGACGCCACAGGCGGTTGTTCCCTCGCCGGACGGGAGCCTGTACGCGCTGAGTTGCCGCTTCACCACCAATCTATATCTCGTGGACGCCGAGGCCGAAGCACGCCGGGTGCTCGTTTCGGACCGTGACCTGCCCGGCGGTGTGCGCCGCGATATTCGCTGGTCGCCGGATGGCACGCGCATTCTGTTCACTTACATCCCGGTCGGGCAGACGGACCCTGCCGTGGCCGTGGTGGAGGTAACAACGGGGGAGGTCCGCCACACGTTGGGGGCTTTCGTGCCGGGGCGTGTCGAGTGGATGCCGGAGGAGGCGCTGTATGGTCGCTAGTCGGTTGCTGTTACGGGGAATCGTGAGCCTGGGTGTCCTGTGGCTACTGGTGCTGGTAGGGATTCGCCTGTGGCCCGCCGCACCTAACCCGAACCTACTAGCGTTTGTCCACCAATCGCGCAATACGCCGCTTAACGGCCTGTTCGTGTTGGACCCCGTCCGCAACTTGTCCGCGCCGCTGGTGGCGCTCGTTGGCGCTGAAACAGTTGTAGACTACACCTGGTCGCCGGATGGTCGTTGGCTGGCCTACGCGCAGGGCGGTAGCCCGCTGGTTGAGGGGGGACAGGTCGTTTTACGGGGGCCGGGGGGCGTCACCCACCGCTATCCCCTGGCGGCTTTGGACGGCAACACTGATCTCCACTGGCACCCGGACGGCTCACGCTTGTTGGTGATCTACCGCCCCAACCGCATTATGACCATTGTGCCGGAGACGGGTGAAATGGTGGGGGAGGTAACGGCCTTCGACCTGCAATTCATCCAACGGGGAACCGTATTGATCTTCGACCCGCGTGAGATGCTGGTGCGCGGCCAGGGCGTACAGGCCCGGCGTCCGTCCTATTTCACGGTCTCGCTGGCGAGTGGGGCCGCCCGCCCCGCCGCCGACCTGCCGTGCTTGGACGAATCGCCGCGTGATATGGCGCTCTCGCCGGACGGCACACAGTTGATCTACGGCTGTTTTGACGCGCAGGTGTTGTTCGTCGCGCCGACCGACGACGTGGACGCCCGTGAGTCCTTCGCGCCGTTAAGCGAGTTGGGGCGGCTGGGCAATGAGGGGTCGCCACGTTGGTCGCCGGACGGAAAGCGTGTGTTGTTCAACCACTACCCGATGTTCGTCCAGCCGAACGAGCCGCCCTTCGCCGTCTACGCGGCGGACCTCACGACGGGGGTTGTTGAATCCATCACAATGCCACTGGATGCCCACGCCCTCAACTGGTACACGCCGGAGGTATCCCGCCGTGGCCGCTAGGCTGTTGCACATAACTGCGTTATTGGTCGTCGTCTGGTTGGTGTCGGTGTTCGTTGTGACGTGGACCGCGCCGCCGTTGCTTGCTGTCAGCGGGACTGACCGGGGCGACCTCGTGGCGTTGGACCTGCGCCTGGACGTGCAATATCGCCTGCTGAAAGCGCCCTTCAACGGCACCTTTCTATCTCATGCCTGGGAGCCGTCTGGCGGGCGCTTGGTCGCGGTGGAGCAAGCCCCCGCCGGGACCCGTACTCGCCTCCGCGAGCGCGACGGGGCCGTTCATGTGTTGGGGCAGTACGGGTCACGCGGCGTTGGTTGGACCCCCGACGGCCAGCAAATTGTGGTGATCTACCGCAATTCCTTCTACGCTGTGGACCCGGCCAGCCGTGCCGCCGAGCGCCGTCCCTACGACCCGGAAACCATCATGGAGGAGGGCTTCGTCTTGCCGTTGAACGGCTCGCAGGTGTTGCTGCGCGGCGTCCTGGCGGGGATGGACCTCCCCGCCAGCTTCTACCGCCTGGACCCGGCCACCGCCAGTATCGAACCACTCACGGCCCTCCCCTGTGGTGGGTTCCCAACCGTGCTAGACGTTCACGCGGCAACGGGTGCGGTCGTTTATCGTTGTGGTGCCGATGGTGATTTTGGGGTGCGCGGTTTGATGACGGTTGCTGACCGCATGGTGCCACTCCCAGCGGCTCCCGGTACCGTTGGCACGCCCAAGCTCTCGCCGGATGCTGCTACGCTGTTCTACAGCTACATTCCGTCCGAACGCCAGGGCAACATCGTCACCGTTGAGTATTACCTGGTAGACCTGGGACGTGGCACGCTGCAACAGGTGCTCACGGCCAACGCGCTCGGCGGCGTCAAGTGGATTCCTACAGGAGCATTACAACATGGGCGCTAGGTTGCTGTTGCGTGTGGGCGGGGTGCTAGTTGTGCTGTGGCTGGCCCTGGTTACCGGGATGGTTGCGCTGGGCAGCACGCGCACCATCACGCCGATTAGCTTTGTGCGCTTGGAACCCCGCCCGACGCTGTTCGCCCTGGACCCCCACAACAGGGTGGCGGTGCCTGTCTTTGCGTCTGGGCGGCTTGGGACTATTATGACCCATGCGTGGTCCCCAGACGGCACCAAGCTCGCGGTGTTGACGCAGGGCTGGTCTACGCTTGTTACCGTGCGCGATGCGTCCGGCGATGCCTGGACCTTCGACACGCCAGAACAGGCCCACCGTAACGGGGTCCACTGGAACGCGGACAGCACGCAGTTGGTGATGCTGCACGGGCGGTCGTATACTCGGGTGGATGTGGCCTCGCGCCAGCTTGACCGTGTGGTGTTGGCGGGGAACCTGTTTGCGGAGGTGGATTTCTTCGTGCCACTGACGCCGACCACAGCGTTAATTCGCGGCCAGTCCACCCTGCGCGAACCCACGCTCTACTACACACTGAACCTTGTCACGGGCGACCTGAGTGAGCCGCCGCCGCTCCCCTGCCGGGGCAACCCCAACGGCTATAATGCGCGTGCAACCGCAATGGGCGAGTGGCGGGCGGTCTACATCTGCGTTCGTGAGGGGGGCGTGTTGCTGGCAGATGGCGACGCCGCGCCGCGTGTGCTGCATGGGCCGCTGCTCTTCGACGATATACGCTATTTTCGGGGTGGGGTGTGGCTCTCGCCGGATACATCACAGGTGTTGTTCGTGCGGGATAGCGCGAACGCGGTGCAAACTGGGCGGGCAGGGATTTATGTGCAGGATGTCCGAGCGGGGGTTGAACAGCAGGTGTGGCACGGCGCGACGGTCGCACAGGTACAGTGGGCCGGGTTGCCTTAGTCCAGGCTCATCTCGCTGAGGGTTGTCCCACAGTTGGGGCAGTTCCACAGGCTGACCCCCCCCGCTTGCAGGCGCAACTTGGCCGCAACACGTTCTGGGATGACCTGCGTGCCTGCAAACTTGAACTCCCCCTTGCAGCCACAGGACCGGCAGACGGCGGTTCGGGTTTTGGGTTGGGGTTGAGGGGTGTTGTCTGGAAAGGGTTTCACTGATTAATCCAACGTAATATCCTGGCTTATACAAAATATACGTCCGAAACGGCGTGCTGTGTGTAAATGTAAGCCTGAATTTACAATTTCAACACATAGTTGGTTATGGGTTTGTCATTGTTTGTTTTGAGCAATATCCGCCGAAATCGTGACAATTTGCCCACTTCCCTTGCGACATTTCACGCACATCGTAAAATACATGGGCGGGGACTCTGCTCTGGTTGTAACACCACACCCCGGCAACAACTTGGTTGGTGGGTCGCTGTGGTGGCCCCAACTGCATCGGTTAATCACAAGCAACAGGTGAAAATACTATGGCCGAGGGGCTGTTCGACGGTCGTTATCGCTACGATCATATTTACCCGCGTGGGCGCTCTGGCGAGACGCTACGTGCCTACGACACCCACAACAATGACCGCCTGGTCGTTATCAAACGCCCCGTCCCCAACGATGCCCCGCCCATCCGCGCCGGGCAGGAGGTCAGTATCCTGGCGGAACGCGACGCGCTCCGGCGGCTGGCAGGCCACCCGGTCCTCACGGAACTGGTAGACGAAGGTCACTTCATCGTTGGTGGCACCTCCCACCGCTACATTGTGATGGAGCGCGGCACCGGGGTGATTATCGCCGACGAGGTGTTCGACTTGGCCGAGCGTGGCGACCGCCTCCCCAAGTTGGAGATGCTGGTCGTGTTGGATGACCTGCTGGACCTGTTGCAGACGGCCCACGCCCGCGACATCGTTTACAACGACGTGGACGCCAAGCACCTGTTCTGGGACCGCGAGGCCTACCGGCTAAAGGTTATCGACTGGGGGAACGCCGTCTTTTTGGAGGGCGACGACATCACGCCCCAGGGCGTCAGCAAAGCGTCGGACGTGTTCCAGGTGGGCGAGTTGTTGTTCTTCATCCTGACGGGGGGCCGCCGGGCGGAGGTGCCCCGCGACGCTGAACCGTCCTGGAACGTGGACTTTGGCGAGGATGCACCCAGTATCTCGCCAGATATGGTGCGCGTGACCAGCCGGGCGCTACATCCCAACCCGCGTTACCGTTACCCGTCGATTGCGGACCTGCGCCGCGCCCTGACGGATGTTCGCAAGCCGCACGAGGCCGAACGCAACGCCACCCTCGCCCGTGTGAACGAGCGCCTGCGCCGGGACCGCTCCCGCGACGAACTCAACACGCTGCGGGCCATGCTGCACCCGGCGCTGATGATGGATGTTGGGTACCCGGCTGCCCGTGACGCCGATGCCGAGATCACAGCCCGGTTGAAGGACCTGCAAATCGCGGCGGACCTGGACGCAGCGCGTATCTACCTGGAGACAGCCAACTGGCGCGGCGCGGCGGACATCCTGGGCGAGTTGAAGGGCAATGCCCGTGGCGATACCCTGGCGATCATCAAGCTGCTGTTCGACTGGGCCGTGTTGCTGATGGAGGACGATCAGCAGACCCTCACGCCGACGGTGCAAGAGGCCGTTCAGCTTGTGTTTGATGGTAGCTGGGAACGTGCTGCCAATATTCTCGTGCTTGCCCCGGCGGCAAACCCAGCCGCCCACCGCATCCACATGCGCCTTGCCGAGCGCGTGACCTCGCATCTGCCGGAGGTGGTGTTACTGCGCCCGAACCTGTTCCGGTTGGGGGAGGCACTCGCCTCGCTGGACGGCACCGACGGCGTTCACCTCACCGAACAGCGCGAACTGCTCGACCAGATCAACGTGATGTTGGCCGATATGGCGACTGACGAACAGGCCGTGAACATGGTGGCCCTGCGCGACACCTATCGCGGGATTGTGGACCGGCTCAATGCCATGACAACGCTCATGGAGGCCGTGAACATCGGCTGGGGGGAGCGCCGCCTGCCGTTGTCGTCGCTGCAAAGGGCGCAGAACGCCGCCATGAACCTCGCGGACAACATGCACGTTATCGGCAAACAGGCCGCCGGAGCGCCCCGCGATGCGCTGGGCGCGTTGGACAATGCCCGGGCGATTGACCCAACCAACCCCGCCTGGGACAACGTGCGCGACCTGCTCAACGATCTATACAACCTGTTGCAGTCTTATCAGACTTACGTGCCTGTGGCGGACGGCTCCGACTTGGCCGCCTGGTTGGGGCGCACCCAAGGGCAGATCAACCCCTACCGTGAACGCCTGTTCGACGAGGTGCTCAACGGTATGGGGGAGGGGCTGAAGGTCGCGGCGGCGCAGTGGGGCCAGTACGACGACCGCACCATCGCTGGGAACCGCGCTGGCCTGTTGGAGTTGTTGACGCGTGCGGCGGATGCCGTCGGCACTGTTAGCCCGACATTGGCCGGGTGGTTTAACCAGTTACGGAACGTCGTCAACGGCGCGGCCTATGTTGAGCGGCACGCGCTCACCGGGGGGTTGGGCCGTGCGCTGGCGGACGGCTGGACGGCTTTCGACGACGGACGGTTGGCCGACGCGGAACGGTTGGCTGTACAGGCGTCCCAGGCCGCCAAGACCACACTTCATAAGGCGGTTGTCAGGCGGTTGCAAACCCTAGCGGAGATCACCCGCAACTGGGGCGAGCGCAACGGCTATATTGACGCCGACCGCACCGCATCCGCCTCGGAATCGCTCAACGCGCTCTACACGGATGAGGAGAACATCGTCCGTCGTCGCTTCAACGCGCAGATGCCCGCCCAAGACACGTACCTCAAGGCGATGGGCAAGGGGTTGGTTGAGGTCTACGGGATGCACAGCACCGCTGCCCAACGCTTGCTGTTTGCGGACTACATCCTACAGGGGGCTATTGACGCGCACGACGGCGCGTTTGAGAACGTGGCCTTCTGGATGGAGGCGGCAGGCCGTACCCTCCCCGGCAAGGCGGACGCCCATCCGTTGATGAAAACACTGGCCGAACTGACCGAGCGCCTACAGGATTTGCTTGAACTGGCAGACGGCCTCAATGCGCTGGGTGGCCCAGGGTCGATTGAACAGCTTGGGGCAATCCGCCTGGAGTTGGAGGACCACAAACGGGCGAAGGTCGTCGCGGACGCGGTCCACGCGCTGCGCGAGGTTGAGAATGCCTTGCCGGACTGGTCCAACGCGGAGTTTCGCACAGCGGGGATGAAGCTCGAAAAAGCAGCTAAGGCCGCGCACACTGCCCAGCAGACGATGCGCGTTGAGCTGTCTGGCTTCGTTGGTTGGTTGGAGGAACTGGGCGCGGCGTCCGCCCAGCTACACGCGACCAAGGGGGCGCTTGTGCGGGCGGCGGAAGAACGCCCCGACGCGCCCACGCCCGAATTAATGCAATACCACCAGACACTCGTCAACATGACCGAGGCGCAGATAGGCACACCGTACATTGCAACGCTCAAGCTCTGGGCGGATACTTACGTCAGTTTCGCGGACGTTGCCGAGAGCGACCAGCGCCGCAGCGCCAAGCTCACGTCCTTCAACGAGTTGTTCCGGGCGATGTTCATTGATCGCCACCCGGCCTACCCACTCTATCGCCATTGGTTCGACCTCACCGAACGCGCCCCGGAGTTCCCGGCCCCGCCCACCGAGGACCCGCAGCCCCGTATGACCGACGAGGACGACACCCTCACCCCGGCGGATATTCCCGACGAGACAGCACCCGCGCCCGATGACGAGGCGGATGACACACCACGCCCCGCCCGCCGGGGCCAACGGGTGCCCTTGCCTGTGGTGACCCTGGTGGCGGTGGCGGTGCTGGCCGTGGTCGGGCTGGCGCTGAGTAACGTGTTTGGGGGCGCACCGCCGCCGCCCGAGATCGCCGTGACGGTCAGCGATACGCCGGACCCCGCTGCGACAGGCACCGCCGAGGCGGACGCTGGCGCAACTGAGGCCGCGATCATCGCTGCCTTCACCGACACGCCCACGGCCATCCCGCCGGAAACGGTCACAGCGGCTGTTGCGCTTACCGAGAACGCCGACGCCCAACTGACGCTGACAGCGGTTGCTTCCGAGCTTGCGCCGACAGAGCCGCCCACTGCCACCGAACCACCCCGCGCCGACGATGTCACGCCAACCTCTACCGCCACTGAACCTGTCACGCCGTCGGCCACGCCCACCGCCACCAACACCCCCACGCCCACGCTGACGCACACCCCGTCGGCCACGCCCACGCCCACCGTTCCCGCTGCCGGGCGAACGGGTGAGGTTGACCTGTTGACGCTGTTTAACCGTGTTACCCGCGAAAACCCGGACGCGGTTTTCTGGGACGGCGTCCGCTTCGGCCAGGAGGGAGAGGCGTGGCGCTTGGGCGTCGGGGTGGATACCGCCGAGGATACGCTGACATTAGGGCCGCCGCCGGAGTTCGCCGTCGCTTACTTGGGCGCGGGTGCGCCGGGGCGCATCATCGTTGCCGAGGCGACCATCGCGCTGACGACCTTTAACCCGGCGTTGTTGGGGGAGGGGAGCGAAGGCGTTTCCTTTGGGATGTTGTTGGCCCCGGCAGACAGCGCCGACCCGTTCACGAGTGGGTTCGGCCTTCAGTTGGATGTTGTACAGCCGGGCGTCGTGAACATCGGCGGACGCGAGAACGGCGTCTTTGATGTGACGAGCCAACGGGCGCTTAATGCTGTGATCGCCCGGGTGCGGTTGGAACGCACGCCAGACGGCACGGTGCAGACCTTCTTCAACGGGGAGCCGCTGGGCGTCGTCGGGGCCGGCTTGTCGGCGGACGCGCCCCTGCTCCCGGTTATCTTCACCACGGATGGCGGCGTTATCCTGTCCGTAACCGAGTGGAGAGTCGTCTTACGCTGATGCCTGAATATAACAAAGCGAAATCGAAAACCCTCGACCTCAATGCCCGCCGCCTACAACGTTTTGAACGCTGGGGCGAACGCGCCAACCTGTTTATGACGGCGGGGCTGCTGCTGACTTTCGGCGGCGCGGTTGTCGGCTTTGCGCTGGACCTCATGCCGGGTTCCACCGTGCAAACGCTTGCAGAGTGGGTGTTCTTCGCTGGGGTATTCTGTGCGGGGGCCGGGATGGTCGTTTGGGTATTGTTGGGCGTGCTGTCAGTCTTTGAGCGTTTCATCCAGTGGACGGAATCGCTTGGCAAAGGCGACGAGAAGAACGGGCATCGGTAGCTGGAAAAGCGGCTCTGTCTTGGGGCTGTCGCGCATCAACCTCACCGCAGCGGTGAGGTTGATAGGTGCTATCGGCTAACGGCCCACACCGAACATCCGCGACGGGAGTTCGAAGCCGTACTGCTTTAGTTTGTCCACGAAATTCGGACGGAAGCCCGTGGGTTCTAGCGTGCCGCCGCCCTCATGCGAGTAGTGGCGTCCGTTGAAGCCCTCGGTCACATAGACGAAGATGTCCTGCATGGTGACGTTCTCGCCCTCCATGCCCTGAATCTCTGTAACCTGGCACAGCTTGCGCGACCCATCCTTGAGGCGGCTCTGCTGAACGACCATATGCACCGCGCTGGCGATCTGCTCCTTGATGACGGAGGCGGGCAGGTCCATTCCAGCCATTAACACGAGCGTCTGAAGACGGCTGATGGCGTCACGGGTGTTGTTGCTGTGGACCGTCGTCAGCGACCCATCGTGGCCGGTGTTCATCGCCTGGAGCATGTCCAGCGCCTCGCCACCACGACACTCACCGATAACCAGGCGGTCCGGGCGCATACGCAGCGACCCTTTCACTAGGTCGCGGATTTCGAGCTTGCCCTTCTCGCCGTCGCCGCCCAGTCCCTTCGGGATCGGTGGGGAGGTTTCCAGCGAAACCACATGGCGCTGTGCGAGGTTCAACTCGGCGGAGTCCTCAATCGTCACAATGCGTTCGTCATCTGGGATGAAGCTGCTCATCACGTTGAGTAGCGTCGTCTTACCAGACCCCGTACCGCCGCTGATGACGATGTTCAAGCGCGAGACGACGCACGCTTCTAGGAAGTCGCTCACTTCTCTGGTGTACGACCCGAACGAGATCAGGTCATCGCTCGTGAGGCGCTTGTCTGGGAACTTCCGAATGGTGATGGTGGTGCCGTTCAGCGCGGAGGGGATGCCGACGATATGCACACGCGAGCCATCGGGCAGGCGGGCGTCTACCATTGGGTTTTCACGGCTGAGGCTACGCATCAACGGGCGCACGATACGCTGTGCGGTGTAGCCGACGTGCTCCTCGTCGTCAAAGACGATTTCCGTCTCCGCCAGCTTGCCCTTGAACTCTGCAAAAACCACATCCGGCCCGTTCACCATGATCTCGCTGTAACGGCGGTCCTGTACCAGCGGCTCAATCGCGCCGAAGCCGAGAATATCGTCCAGCAGGCACTCACACAGGATCGTGTATTCGTCTTGCGTCAGTTCTACCTGCATCTTGGTGAGCACCTGGTCCAGACGGTCCAGGATAACCTGCTGCTTTTTGGTGTCGGTGCGCTCCCAACGGTCGGCCTCGGCGGGGTCCGCCAGCAACTTCGACCGCAGTTGGCGGCGCAGCTTGGCGATCTTTTTGGGGACGCGCCGCTTGGGGGGTGGGGTGTAGCCTGTATCTGTTGACTCGGACGGGGTTAGCGGTACCAGGTCGGTCAACAAGTCCTGGATCTGCCCGGCAATCTCGACCTCCTCTTTGCGTTTCTTGCCGAGTGGGATCGGTTTGGGCTTGGGCTTGGATTTTGGTTTGGCAGGCTCGCCATCACCACCTAACAGATCGTCGAATTCGGCCAGAATGTCTTCGTCTTGCGACTTACTGCCGCCTTTGCCGTCGGAACGCCGGGATAGAAAGGACATAGATATAGCTCCCCATCAAAAATTAATGGATCGTCATGTTTACCTAACGAGTATAGTCTGCTATGGCGTGGGATGCAATCACAGTTGGGTTAGGGTCTCTTCGGATTTGCGATTTTCCCGGCCTGCTACTCCGAGAGTAGCTCGCGAATCATGAGTGTGTAGTCGCCGCTGAGCATGTGCATCATGGGCAACGGGGATGATGCCGCTCAGGGCATTTGTGTTTTGAGTTGGTTCATCTGCTGGATGCAGGTGTTGTAGCCCGCCGGGTTCGCGCCGAAATATTCTCGGCAGACGTTGACCATCACCTCGTCCAAGCAACCGTCCATTGAGCCGCCCCCCGCCAAACACGACTGCATATCGCCCATCAGGTCTTTACACAGCGCCTCCTGGCTGGCGGGGAGATTCTGCTGCTCACAGAGGCGGTCGAGCATCGGCGCGGCCTGCTGGAACCCTCGCGAAATGACCTCATCCTGCATGTTCTCGTTGGCCTGCTGGATCGGCGCGACAAATATCTCGTCTGTGAACTCCGTGACCGCTTTACCCACTGGGCTATCGGCCACCGTGTCCAGCGCGTCCTCGACCAGCGGCGGCAGCGGCACCTCAACTTGGGTCACGACCACTGGTATCACGCCCAGCCGCCCCAGCAACGGCAGCACCCACACACACTGGAGCAAGAGCAACACCACCCCCACCACCCGAACGCCAAGCCACACCCGCCGCCAGATGTTGACCTGCGGCTTTATTTGGGTCTGGCGTGTAGCCTTGATCTGGTCGATCTCGTCTAATGCGGGGCGCACCACCGCATCCGGCTTGGGGGGTGATACCCGGTTAAGCCGTTCCAGCCACTCTTCGGCACGCGGGTCATCCCCCATCATACGCAACAATATCCGCGCCTGGTCCTTCTTGCCCTTCTGTAAAAGTTCGCGCACATCGTCGAAGCGGTCTGTGTTTGGCATCGTGGGTCCCCTTAGGCTATTCCAGCAAAATGCAAGCCACCTGCGGTTAAAATCACAGCCTGGCGCGTCCACAAGAGGAACGCCAAAATGTCCGTGTGAGCCGATGTCCACTTCAGTGGACACGTTTTAGCCGTAGCCGGGGGATTTTATCCCTCGGCGGGGAACAACGCTATCTTTATATCTGGAAGGGCCTTATCGCAATTGCCATTGCATCTTGATTATTGTACCGCGAAATGGGGCTGCTGTGGGGGTAATTTGCCGATGTTTCCCCTACGGCAGATGCGGGCGGTGTTTGCTATGCTTGGGTGGTCGGATGAAACAGGAGATGTGATGATGCAGGGAATACGGGATGGGGTGGGGCGGGTGTTGTTTGCGATTTTGGCGCTGGTGGTGATGGCGCTCGCGGTCAATGCGGTGCGGGCAACCGTGACGCCCATCATCCACTATGCACAGAGCTTCAACTGGGTGCAAACAGAGGGCGAAATCCTGCAATCTGATGTTGAGGTCGTTAACCAGGCCGACGGCACGCGCTATTATCACGCGGGCGCATCCTATCGTTATGTCGCCAACGGAGAAACCCACACCGGGGAGCGGCTGTTCTTCGGCCAGTGGGACGGCCCTGTGCGCGGTGACGCCCAGCAAATCGTAGACCGTTACCCACCAGGACAAGCGATCACCGTCTACTATAACCCGGCAGACCCAGCGCAGGCGGTGGTAGAACGGCGTGTGGGGCGTGGCCCGTGGCTTGCGCTACCGTTGGCACTGTTGTTTGCAGTGGGGACCGTCGGCATACCGCTATATGTGCTGCTCCGGCGGCTACGGCGAACAGGTGGCGTTTCCCAGGCTGCCTATCTTTCACTTATACTCTGTTTAGCTGTTGCTAACTCTGCTTTGTGAAAATATTCGTTTAAGTGGCGCTTTGGTTCCTTTCATGAATGTGCCATCTCACCATGATAAAATGTAAAAATAAATACTTTAGGGAAGGATTTTGAACCAATGGCCGTCGATAGCGACATCACCGCAGGACAGCGAGACGTTAATGCTCGTGGGATGGAGGGGCAAAAGTTGCCGCCCAGTTTGGGTGGAGTGATCGGGTTTGTGGGCGCACTTGTCATCATTGCCGTCGTAACCGTGATTCTCGTCGCCAACGGGATCGCGCTGTTCACCGCACCAAACATCATCGCCTCCGTTTTGATGGGTGAGGGCGCAAGTGGACTGTTTGCCGTCACACTGGGGACGACCATTCACCTTGTTGTGGGGACCGGGCTGGGTATCGTGTTCGCGCTGTTGATGCCGCCCATCTACCGCGTGATGTGGATTGTCGCCGGAATGGTATATGGCATGTTGGCCTTTATGTTCTCCGCGTTGGTCGTGTTTCCCCTCTTCACACCCGGCTATGATGCGGCTACGAACACCGTCGGCGTGTTGTTGATCGCCCATGTGATGTACGGGTTCGTGCTGGGCGTGCTAGGTGGCACCTACGGCATGTACTGGGGGCCGCGTAGGCCATAGCGCAAATTGCGCGAACCTGGGTGGGCGGCATCTTTGGGGTGAGGTGCCGCCCACTTTTGGTTTAAGGCTGCTAGAACGAAACCTCGGTCCCCAGGTCGTCGTCCTCCAACGCTGCCAACACCACCCGCGCCATGACTGCGTCCTGCACCGCGTTCCCCACGGACTTAAAGAAGGTGATTTCGTCGTCATTCTCGCGCCCGGGGACCGTCCCGGCGGCGATTTCTCCGATCTCGGCGTAGACCTCGTCCTCACGGAACTGCCCGGCGTCACGCGGGATGATGAGGTCACCCGCCTCCTCCCAGGCGCTCTCGCGGTGATCCACCACCACCTTTACATGATCCGCCGTTACCACATCCGCCGCGACCTCCTGCATGTCCGGCTTGAACGACCCCACCCCGTTGATGTGCGCCCCCGGCGCGAGGTCCGCCAGGTAGACGACAGGCGTCGTGCTGTTCGTCGCCGCGACCACCACATCCGCGCCGTCCAGGGCGGCCTCGCGACTGTCCGCGACGGTTACGGCTGCCCTGTATTGGCCGAGAAGGTCAGCGGCCAATACCTTTGGGTTGGTGCGGCTGTACACCCGAATCTCACGGATGTGGCGCACGGCACACACCGCCTCGATCTGGGTACGGGCCTGTGCGCCGGTGCCGATTACCCCTAACACTGCCGCCGCAGGCCGCGCCAGCAGGTCCGTCGCGACACCGCTCCCCGCCCCGGTACGGATCGCTGTCACCGAACGACCATCCAGTAGCAGCAACGGCTGTCCTGTCTCGGCGGAGGTGACGAGCACCAGCGCGTGAATCGTCGGTAGGCCCTGCGCTGGGTTGCCGGGAAACACGTTGACCAGCTTCATCACGCTAACGGGGTCCCCCAGGATGTGCGCGGGCATCGTGAGGGTGGTGCCGTTGGGGGTGTCCATCATCCCGCGCACGGGCGCGACTGCCTCGCCCCTAGAAAGCGCGATAAAGCCGTGGCGCACAGCGTCGATGGCGGCGGACATCGAGACAGCCGCACGAACATCAGCCGCAGAGAGAACGCGCATCAGGTTATCAGCGTTCCCACGGACAAATCCCCCGCGATGGCCCGTGTCAACGAGTCCTTCACCCAGAAGTTAAGCACCAATATCGGCATCTTGTTCTCCTGGCACAGCGTAAAGGCGGTGAGGTCCATCACCCGCAGTTTCTTGTCCAGCAC
>CAYWZS010000066.1:0-21838 GCA_964462905.1 uncultured Anaerolineaceae bacterium | reverse complement strand
GATAAACAGGTGCAACAACGCCAATGTGGACAGAAACCACAATTCCAGCGCGATCACCCGCCGCACTGGGAAGTTAACCTGCACCCCAATGTTCGGCAGCAGCAACATCACCCCCAGCGCCAAAATACTCCCAGAGACAATCAAACTGCCATACCCGAACAGGCTTTGTAGCGTTGATGCCCACGCCTGCGGCACGGACGCCTCACCCGCCACGTCAAAAACAGATAAAAATGAGAGAATACCGAAGATAACAAGCAACAACGCAATGATTTCATCACCCCACGGGGGCAGGGCGTCTAGCACGTTCTCCCAAACATCCGGCGAGATGGGATAATCCTCCGCCTCCTCGTTGGGGTCATCAGCCTTGTCTGGGGTTGTCAGGGGTAATTCTTGCTCTGCCACGCCTTGCGGAACTCCCTAACGAACGAGACGAGCGTTCCTCACGCCCATGTCAGTATAGTATAGGTGCTCGCATTGGGGCTAGGGGGCAACGGGCCACACATCACAGCGTAGCCTGTTGTTATAGATCATCTATTCCATGTCCGGGTTGTTGACCTGTCGCAAACTCAGGCCCAAACGACGGTGCTCAGGGTCAATGCTCAAAATTCGGGCGTGGATGATTTGCCCCTCCTCCACCACATTACGTGGGTGCAGGAAGTGCCCCTCCGCCAACTCCGAAACGTGAATCAGCCCCTCTAAACCCTCCTCAATGCACGCAAACGCGCCAAACTCCACCACGTTTGTGATCTTAGTCTCAATCGTTTTGCCAATTTCATACTTATCTGCCACTGTCTGCCACGGGTCCGGGTACAAGCGCTTAAGGCTCAACGCAATCCGCCCCTCGTGTTTGTTTGTCTCCAACACAAGCACCCGCACCTGCTCCCCACGCCCCAGGATGTCCCCCGGGTGCGCCACACGCCCCCAACTTAACTCACTGATGTGAATCAAACCTTCAATCCCCCCCAAGTCCACGAACACACCAAAGTCCGTAATGTTCGTCACACTACCATCGACCGTCGCGCCCTTCCGCACATCGTCCAGAATCTGCGCCCGCGTCCCCGGCGCAACTTGTGCCGCCCGCTCGGAAAGCACCAGCCGATTTTGATCTGGGTCAAGCTCAATCACCCGCAACGTCAACACACCGCCAACATGTGTCGAAAGCCGATCCTGCCGTTGCGCAGGGGTGCCTTCATTCTGAAAGTGCATCAGTTGGCTCGCAGGCACAAACCCGCGCAGGTGCCGCCACTCCACCAGCAAACCACCACGGTTATACCCGATCACATGCAGGTCAACCGTCCGGTCCATGTCCATAATGACCCGTATATCGCGCCAGTCCTTCTCAATAACATCTTGCCCCACACGAGGCAGGTTGGCTTGGGCAGTGGTGGGCAGTCCCGTTTTCGGCTCAATGCCGACCCCGCTGTCCGTATGACCATTCGTGTAACGTGGCTCGGCATACTCGCCCTCCCGTAAGAGTGCCCTCCAGTACCCCTCTTCGGGCGGCGGCGGGGGAGTAGACAAATCTCGATGTTCGATGTTCATGATAGGCCTTAGGATAACATTACGGGCATTAGTTTTTTTTGGGATGTAACGTGCAACCTCTCGCGAAACACACCAACTGTAGACGATCGCAACACCGACAACTTTATGATTTAACTGTAAAGCTAACTCAAATGTTCAAAATTAAGCATATAAGAGACGATTTCAAACAGCAATCACATCTCCACAGAGTTTGATACCCTCATCAAGTCCTCAGTCCACACTCCCATTCTATGAGTATAGCATTAAAATTCCAGGTGACGAATGTAATCAATTATATCAGTTCTGTGTAGAGCATCGCTCTCGTTCCCATTTTTCGAGCGTTTTCGCGACCATCGCAATCGCCTGTTTCTGCTTACGGTAGGTGTCCGCCTCGCTCCGCGCCAGCCGATTCGCAACTTCCTTCACCTTCACACCTTGCACAAACCGCAGATCCAAAACGTTGTAGACAAGCCACTCCGGGTCAGTATACTTGCGCTCACCCGCCGGGCGCTGGTGCTCAATCGCATCCTGTAACAAACTCCGCAGCCCGTGTGCTGGGTTATCCGTCTCCGCCACACAGTCTCGCACAATCGCCAGCTCAAACAGGCGACTCCGTGTGAGGCCCGGCCCCCCCCAGTAATGCTTCAACGCCGCATGAACCAACTCTGTCATCTGCTCATGATCCGGCAGGCTAGCCGGTGCCGCCATAGTCTGCGCCTCCCGCCCCGGCAAGTACTCAACCTCTGCCGCTCGCACCCGCGTCATGTGAATTTGTGGCAGCAACCCCTCCACCGCAGCGAACACCTCCTGCTGTAACGCCAAATCGTCAAGCGTCTGTTCCGCCTGATGCACAAACTTGCTCAGGCGTTGGTGCTCATCCTCCGTGAGGGTAATCGTCTGCGACCGCGCCTGTACCCCCATAATGCCTATTAACGTCGGCTGGCCGCGCTCATCCGTCAGCCGTCGGCTGTACATCGGCGCAATCCAATAATTCTCCCACGCCTGTAACGGCACCCGCCCGTCAAGAATCGTTAAGCCTGTGAACGCCTCCGTAAACTGCGGACGATTCGCCGCAATTAAAGTCGTAGACGGGCGCGTTGACCCAATGCTCTCAATCAACGTGATGTCTCTCTCCCCCTCGAAGCGAACCACAAATGCCGTATTCACCTGTAAATAGTCGCAGGTCGCCTGTAACACCGCCTCCGTAAGCTGATGCAGGTCGCTCTCAGACAACACCTTGTCACTCAAGTTACGCAGCTTGCTGAGTTGGTTGTTATCCGCGTCCCCATAAATCAACGCGGACTCCAACTCCGGCAGGCCAATCGCAATCGTCCACTGCCACATCAACACCACCGTCACCACCGCAAACGGCATGAACTCCGCCCCCGCAATCCCCAGGATGCGTGTGGCCCGTGTCGTAAATATGATTGTCGCCAGAATCAATAACCCCGTCGCCGGACCCCGCATAAAGAAGTGTAACAGTTCGGTCTTGACCACCCGGTCCGGTACCTGCGACCCGAAAAACGACAGCGGATACGACAGGAAAATCAACATCATCACCACCACAATATTTGCCATGTTGACCAGCACCAACACTCCAACCGAAAACTCGCTCCCCTCGCCCAACGGCACCGAATAAGGAAAGGTGCCAATCGCGGGAGTCAACATCGCAAACTGCAAATACGCCATCCGCCGCCGTGTGTCCCGTGTCAAGCATCGGTTACGCGCCCGCTGCACCGTCACAAAGGCCAATGCCGTCGCGGAGATAAAATAGGCTACATACACCCAGAACACTGGCCCCTGCCGCATACTCGCCACATTTGTGCTCGCAATCGGCACAACCGCAACCAGCATATCACTATAGGCCACCAGCAACACGAACACAGCGCTCACCCCATACAAAACCCGCGTGCCCAACCGCCGCCGCCCCCGTGACGGCAAGCCCGTCGTCGCCAACAGCGCATCCGACAGGTGAAACAGTGTCGCTGGCAAAAATGCCAACCCAACCCACTGTGTTCTCAACGCCGTGGTATAACTGTCGATCGCAGGGCTGAGAGAGGTAAACACATCAATCGTATAGATGATCGTCACACACGCCAACACCGCACCCGATGTTCGTGCCACCCGATTTTTAAGATTACGCGATAAGTTGTAGAACAGAATCGATACCGCAATAATGACAATCGCGGCAGTGAGGATTTCATTGAATATAGAGAGGATCGCTGCAACCATGCTATGCCCGTACAGACGCGAAATATAAGATGCCTAGTGTAGCGTCAGACAGAAAAATAGCGCAATATCCTGATTGTCAAAGTATTGGTCATTGAACCCACAAAATGTATACCCCGCCCGTAAATACAACTGAATCACAGGATAATTCTTAGTCTGCGTTTCCCCATACGCCCGTTTGCTGCCTCGCCCCGCCGCCCATCGCCCCGCAACCTTCACCAATCGGCTACCAATCCCCATCCGCCGGTACGCCCTATCCACCACCAGATCACGAATATGCGCCGTCTTGTCAAGCGGATCATGCGTCATGATGAGATAAGCACATGGGGTGTTGTCAACAGTCGCCACCAAAAACGCCTGCTCTGGGACCAGCCCACACCGCAGCCGATGTTCCGAGCTAGGGTGCATCACGTCCATACGACGGGGAAGTCGCTCCCGTCGCAGTGTGATATTCCGCTGTTGGTTGTCACCGTGAATATTCACCTGCCACACGTATTCTGTCTCATACGTATGATCCAACCCCATACATGCCGGGATGTCACTAGCAATCCCATCCCGAATCATCAACCCACGCGGAGAACCCATCGCTCGCTACACCAAGTACACATCGCCAAACGTGCCCCGCACCGTGATGTCCACCAGCGGCGCATCGGGTTCAGCGTTCCGTGCGACGTACAAATTGTCGTCCGCCAGTGCAAAACGCCGTTCATCCACCCGCACCGTCAGCGTGCGTGGCCCCTCCACCTGAATACGGGTCTTCGCGCCCAGCGGAACAATGACCTGAATACCGCCCAATGATGACTGAAGCTGCAACGGCGTCAGCGTTTCCTGCGGGCACGTCACACGAATATCGCCAATCCCCGTCGCAATAACCCCACCCTCAACAATCAGGTTCGTCAGGTCCGCCTGCACCTGTCCCAAGCTCGTACTCACATGAACCTGCCACGGCAAATCCCGCGCCAACCCCAGTTCCCAGTCCGCGAAGTTAAACCACGGTGTCGCCGCCCGGTCCAACCGAACCTCAGCATGGTCATCCTGCACCCGCAACGCCGGGCGCGTATTCGCCGCATACCGCCCCGCAATCAACCGCTCAGGCCGTTCGAGATCACGCAACACCACGTCAACCTCACCACTGCTGACCTCCAATATCGCCGACTCCACGCTCCCCCGCGTTACACCAAAGTTCCGCACCGCATCGTCTAGCGTGAAGTCCCCCCGTAACACAATCACAGCCCCGGCCACCACCAACAACAGCGGCCACAGAGCTGTGACATTCAAAAATTCAAGCAACAGGAAGTTATCCAACAACAGAACAACCCCCGTCAATGTGAGCAGTAGCGGGAACACCACCGGCCCCCGCCAACGCTTCGTGTTCACGGCTACTCCTCAAACAAGTAATCGCGTAGAATCACATGGGCGGACGACTGCCGCAGGCGGTTTAGCGCCTGTGCCTCAAGCTGGCGCACACGCTCACGCGTCACCCCAATCGTCTGGCCCACCTCCTCTAACGTGTACACGCGCCCATCTTCCAAACCATACCGCAACCGCAAAATCTGAGCCTCACGCGGTGGCAAACGGTCCAGCGCGTTCTCCAACTGTTCCTGCAACAGCGTCGAAGCCACCTCATCCGCCGGGGCCGGGCTGTTCACATCCTCCACAAAATCGCCAAATGTCGAGTCACCATCATCATCAATCGGCGTCTCCAAACTCACCGGACGCCGCGCAATCTCCAGCAAGTTCTCTACCTTATCCGGCGTCGTCTCCATCCCCTCCGCCATCTCTACAATCGTCGGCTCACGGCCCAACTCCTGCAACAAGCGCAACTGCACCCGGCGCATCCGGTTTAACTGATCCCCCATATGCACAGGCACTCGGATCGTCCGGCCCTGGTCCGCCACAGCACGGCTCACCGCCTGCCGAATCCACCATGTCGCATACGTGCTGAACTTGTGCCCGCGCTGGTACTCAAACTTGTTCGTCGCCCGAATCAAACCGATGTTTCCCTCCTGGATCAAGTCCAGAAACGGCACACCCCGCCCAATGTACTTCTTTGCCACACTAATCACCAGGCGTGCATTCGCCCGAATCAAATGCTCCTGTGCCGCCTCCCCGTCCGCAATCACCTCGCGCAAAGCGTACACATCATCCATCGGCAGGTCATCGCCATACATGTTCAGGTGCTGGTCTGCAATCTCGGACTTTTCCATCCGCTTCGCCAGGTCCACCTCCTCACTGGCCCTCAACAGCGGCACCCGCCCCGCTTCCTTCAAATAAAGCCCGACCACATCGTCGGTTTCCAAAGCCTGCTGGTAGCCAGCGTCAGCGCTCAAATCCTCGTCGCGCCACGCCGGCTCGTCGCCACCCTCATCATCGCCTTCGCTGTCGTCCTCACCCTCAAGATCACCATCCATGATCTCGTCCTCGTCCGCACTATCCTCGTCATCCACATTCGTGACGACTTCCAGCCCCGCATCAATGATGCGCTCCATAATTTCGTCAACCAATTGCAGGTTATTCTCCGCATTTGGCACCACTTCGAGAATATCATCATATGTCAGGACATCATTCTTACGGGCTTTCTCAACCAGCCCCTTGTAAATGTCCTCAAGATTTATTGTTGGTGCGATTTCGCTCATAGGTTGCTCTCGCCGTTCCATCCATAATACATAGTGAAACCCTGCTAGGGCCTAGCAAGGTGAAAGTCACAGTTACTACATCATTGACTATTGGCTTGTTAGGTGGAGGATGTCTTACAGAATCTATTCCGATTCGTAAGAGCTTGCTAGTGTACCACCAGCTTTTGTCATAAACAATAACGTATCGCTGATTCAATCGCTTGTCAAGCGAGTTGGGGGATTTCTAAGCTGTTGCCGAAGAAACGCAATCGGACGCGCGTCCAGCACGTAAAACCCCTCACGCTCGTCCACAATAGCGTAGAACCCGTTACTGTCCGGCGTCTGCCCACCCAGGAAAACGATGTGCCGTGTGCCATCTAACAGCCTAACCTCAACCGAAAGGGCCTCCGTATTCGTGTTCACAAATCCAAATGCGGATAGATCCGTTTGTGGGGAAGTCGGCACAATCTTCAGGTAAGGCAGGATAACCACCGTCCCGGCAATAAGTTGCGCCGCTTCCGCATCAATGTCCCCTTCGAGTTCCGGCGCCGTCCACTCGTCACCCGTCACGCTACGCTCCAACCGCAAAACCGCGTTGCCGTTCGGTTCCGCCAGTTGAATCTCGCGAATCTCCCCAACCCGAAAATCCTCAAATACTGGGGGCAAGCCATCCAAGCTGCTCAACGTCGCCGCCAGAGTGGGAACAACGACCGGGGTGTTCGGTGTCGCGACAGACCCGTCCTGTAGCCGCCCCTGTAGAAACACCGCCCCCAACAACCCCACAAATGCCACCACCAGCACAATCAACATCCGTTGGCTCCTCATCCGAAGCTCCTCCGATACCACACCACAACCCCGCTCAACAGCACAAACAACGGCACCACCGCCAATGTTAACAACCCCACCAGGTCAAGCTGGTTGCTACTCACGAAAATCGTAGGCCGCGCACTGGGGTTCGCCGCAAATCCAAACGTGATCTCGTTTTCCACCCCAGACAACCACCGTAAACTCTGCACAAACAACGCCTCATTCCCCACTATTCCCGTGTTGATGACCCCGTTCATCGCAAAGTCCCCGTCCCCAATCAACACCACTTTAGAATTGTTGCCGCCCTCGTCCCACGCCCACACCGCCACGTCAATCGGCCCCGGCTGGTCAATTCCCTCGTTAAATTCAAACGTGTTTGTCTCCGCCACCCGCGCCACATCTCGTTCCGCATAAGACTGTTCACTTTGCGCAATGATACGCCCATTACCCACCGTCGCGGGTTTCTGGTCGCTGATCTCTATCGCCCGCGCTAACCGGAAAAACGTCGGTTCATCTGGCAACGTCTCGCCAATCGGCGGCGTGTCGAAGACCGCATACCCCACCAAATCCAGCGGCGTCTGCACGTTAGAAACCGGGTCCACCGTAACCGCCTCCAACGCCCGTATCCCATAGTTCTCAAACAGATACGTGTTAAACGGCCCGCCCTCCTCCAGGAAAAACCGATTCGTAAACGTCGCATCCGCCAGGATCAACAGGCTGCCCCCGCGCTGCAAGTACGCGTCAATCACCGCCACCTCCAACTCAAGATACGGCAACAACGGACGCGCCAGCACCAACACCGCCGCATCGAACGGAATATCGCCCCCCGCCTCGGTAATGTCGAGAATGTTGAGCGTGTCCGTCTGAATCCCGTTCCGCCGCAAGTTGTTGTCAATCAGCGTTAGCCCCTGCTGGTCCTCCTCCAACGGCGACAAATTACTCCGGCTAACGTCGAAGTACACCTTATAGACCCGCTCGTTCAACATGCGGTTCATCGCCCCCGTGATGTACCGCTCCTGCTTGTCCTCACGGGTCGCATACGTAATCGTCTCACGAACAATCTCGTTGTTCTCGTCTGTCAGGTACAACACCGTCGCACCGCGAACCGTCGTATCAACCGCGAAGTATTCCACCAACGCCGAATTCTGCGCCGGGTCCACATACTTCACCACAATCCGCCCGTCCCCCGCCGTCTCATATCGTTGCAAAAACTGCGTGTCCCGCTCGCGCAACGCCAACGCATCCGCCCCGTAAAACCCGACAATGTGCGCCGTTCGGTTTGGGGGAATCCGCTCAATCACCTCTAACGACGCCTCACTCAGCGTGAAACTTCCGCTTGCCGTCACATCCAACGCCACGTTCGCCCGCGCCGCCAGAATATAGCTCAACGTCACTACACCAATCAACAGCATCGTCGCAACCGTTGCGCTTGTGCCATACCGCGCCTGCCGCCCCGTCATCGTGCGGATGAACGCCTGTGGAGCCACCAACACCCACCCGACCAACCCGGCCAACCCCACCACCAGCGCACCAAACACCACCGAGTTAAACGCCACATACCACGCGAACGAAACCACCGCGCCAATCAGCCCAATCAGCCCAATCAACCCAAAAATCAACCCCACCGTCGCCCGACTCAGCGTGATGTTGTCCTGTTGCCGTGTCCGCATCACCTATCCCATCCTCTGCGCTTCAATTGCCCGCGTGCTAATGAACAACGTCACCACCGTCACCCCCACGAAATAGACAATGTCCTCCAACCGCACAACCCCAATCGCGAATGTCCCCGCAAAATGCCCCTGGAACGACAGTTCCCGTAACACGTTCGCCACCCGCACGTCCGTCGCAATCTCCCCCACAACGTTCCCCAGGTACAGCAACGTCAACACAGACGAACTCAAAAACGCCGCCACAATCTGATTTTCCGTCGTCGCGCTAAACATAATCCCAATCCCCAGCGCCGCGCCCCCATACAACCAAATACCCAGGTACGCCGCTATCGCATGGCCCAGGTCCGGCCCCTGTCCCAACACCACCAGCAAAAACTGATACGAATACGAAATCAACAGCAGCAGGGTATAGTAAGCCCACGCCGCCGCGAACTTACCCAGCACAATCGACGTGTCCGTGACCGGGGCTGTCAGTAACAGTTCCAATGTTCCCTCGCGCCTTTCCTCCGCCAATGCTCGCATAGTTAATATCGGCGCGAAGAACACCAACGCCAACGCCAAAAACTCCGGCACTGCCTGCGGGTTCGTCGCCCGCACCGTCACACTGAAGGTCAAATCCTGGTAGAACGCAATCCCCGTCAACAGCAAAAACATCGCTGCCACCACATATGGAATAAGGGACGTGAAGTTCCGAATCATCTCCCGCCGAAAAATCGTCCAGACCGCCAACATCCTAAGTCGTCTCTCCGATGATATTCAAGAAGATGTCCTCCAACGTTAGCGCCGCCGGCCGCATCTCCAACAGCGTGTAGTTCGTCCCCCGAATCCGCTCGTACAACGCTGTCCGTACCCTCGCGGAGTCCACCTGTAGCTGATACCCCGGCCCCACCGCCTGCCAACCCAAGACCCCCGGCGTTTCTGTCAACAAGTCCAACACCTCTCCCGGCGTCCCCAGTGCAAACTCCACGTACACCGCTGCCCCCTCCTGAATCCGCTGTCGGAGCTGTTCCGGCGTCCCCTGCGCCACAATCCGCCCCTGGTTGATAATCACCAACCTGTCGCAGACCTGTTCCGCCTCCGTCAAAATGTGTGTGCTGAACAACACACAGTGGTCTTTGCCCAGCTCGCGCACTGTCTGCCGCACCTCCAACACCTGTTGCGGGTCAATCCCTATCGTTGGCTCGTCCAAGATCACCACATCCGGGTTATGCACCAACGCCTGCGCCAGCCCCAACCGCTGCCGCATCCCCTTAGACAAGCTACGAACCAACTTGTTCCGCTTAAACCCCAGTTGTACCGTGTCGATAATGTCATCAACACGCGCCATGCGCTCACGGCGGTTGTGCATCCCGCGTAGTTGCGCCCAATAGCTCACATACTCGCGCACCGTCATATCCGGGTACAGTGGCACCCGTTCCGGTAAATAGCCAATCCGCTCACGTACATCCAGCGGGTCAACCGTCACGTCAAATCCGGCGATCTTCGCCGTGCCGCTCGTCGGTGGGGTGTGGCCCGTCAACATCCGCATGATCGTAGTCTTGCCAGCGCCGTTCGGCCCCAACAATCCCACGACCTCCCCCTTCTTTGCCTGGAAGCTCGCCTCACGAACCGCCGTGAACATTCCATATTTCTTGGTCAATGCGTTTACGTCAATCATGGCCCCAATGCTACCCGCCGCTGTCAGGGCGGTCAACGGGCCTGCACACACTTGTACAATGTGCTAACACGGTTTCGTGTATCTTTGACAGTCTTTCACAGGGCAATCGCGTTCTCAATTTCCCCTATCTCCCCTAGCAACTTCGTTGCAGAAGGAAGGGGAAACTGCTGTTCGCGGGCACCAAATACCCCTCCCTCCCGCCGCAAAACGTCGATGTGGGAAGGGGTGATGGCAAAGCCATCGGGGTGGTGGGCAAAATAGGGAGAACACAATCGCCTTGCAGTCTCTCAGACCCTCGCTTGACGCCTACCGCCGCTTTAGCGTATACTGCCAACAATGAATCGCACTGTGGGAAATATCATGTTTGTCGCCAATACCCCACAACCTATCATGCGTCTCCGTCGTCGCTCGACCTAACATATCCGAGGTCGCAGTGGCGTTTTCTCGTGCGAGTAACACAAAATATGAGAGACGTAGTAAAAAAATGACGTACACATACCCCTGACCTCACATACGGAGGCAGGGGTTTTTTGTCGGTCTGTTATTATCTATTCAACCAACAAGCGTTAGGGTCAGTATGCCACACAATCAAGTAAAAGTCGGGATATTCGGCGCAGGGGGGTATGCCGGGCAAGACCTCGTCGAAATCCTATCCCGTCATCCGCAGGTCGAAATCGTCTTTGCCACCTCTAACACCTCTGCCGGGGAGCCAGTACCCATGACCAGTCTACACTACATCCAGCACGAACAGGTAGACTACACCGCCGTGGATGCCGTGTTCCTTGCGTTGCCACACACCGCCTCCGCCCCCATCGCAGCCCAGGCACTAGCCGCTGGCCTCCGCGTAATTGACCTCTCCGCCGATATGCGCCTGGATACCCCCGAAAGCTATCAGCGGTGGTACGGTGTCGAGCATCCCCACCCAGAGCTTCTGCCCACACCCTACGGCCTTCCAGAGATCAACCGCGACCAACTATGCGGGATACAGCGCGTTGCCGTTCCCGGCTGCTACCCAACCACAACCCTACTTGGCCTCTACCCACTCCTCAAGGCGGATGCTCTCGCAGGTGGCGCACCCATCATCGTAGACGCCAAGAGCGGTGTCAGTGGGGCAGGCCGCACCCCCAAGTCCAACACCCACTTTGTCGAGGTGTTCGGCAACCTCTCGCCCTACAAACCCGGTCGCCAACATCGCCACGTCGGGGAAATCGAACAAACCATCGACAAACTCGGCTACACCGGCCCACTGATCTTCGTCCCCCACCTGCTCCCCGTAGATCGTGGCCTCATGGCGAGTATCTACGTTACCCTCAGCTACCGTCTAACAACAGACCGCGTCCGCGCTATCTACCACGATGCCTACGACGGTGAGCGCCTGGTCGAACTCTTGCCCCTGGGCCAACACGCCACCCTGCGCCATGTCGTCCGCCGCAATCACTGTACCATCAGCCTAACCCCCGTCGGTGAACAACACCTTCACATCACCAGCGTCACCGACAACCTTCGCAAGGGCGCATCCGGTCAGGCGGTCCAGTGTTTTAACCTGATGTACGACTTTGAGGAGACAACGGCCCTGCTATGACGAAACCCATCGTAGTGAAAATCGGCGGCCACGAAATCGCAGATTTCGGCTTCCTGGCAGAACTGCCAAACGTCATCAAAAATGCGGACCGTCCCGTGGTCATCGTCCACGGCGGCGGCGTCGAAATCTCCGACCTGCAACGCAAGCTCGGCATCCAGCCCCGCTACGTAGACGGCGTTCGCATCACCGACATCGCCTCCCTGCGCGTCGTTGAAATGGTCCTCTGTGGCACCGTCAACACCCGCCTCGTCGCCCATCTTATCGCTGGGGGCATCGAAGCCCAGGGTCTCAGCGGCGTAGACCGTGGCATAGTCCGTGCCGAACCCATGCCCCACGACACCGAGGATATGCACTTCACCGGGCGCGTGACTACAGTCCGTGCAGACCTCCTCCATGCCATGCTCACCGACGGCATCACCCCCGTCATCACCCCCATTTGCCTCGGTACCGACGGCACGACCCTCAACGTCAATGCAGACCATGTCGCCGGGGCAGTCGCCGGGGCGCTAGGTGCCTCCCGCGTCGTCTTTATCACCAACGTGGAGGGCGTCCTTGACGATGGTCAGGTGCGACGAACCATCACACCCGCCGAGGCCAACAAGATGATCGACGACGAGATCATCTTCGGCGGGATGATCCCCAAGGTTCGCACGGCCCTGTACACCTTAGATCAGGGCATTCCCAAGGCAGTGATTACCAACCTCAAGGGCTTGCGGACGCACGGCGGAACCCTCTTCTCACGTTCCACACCCAATGAAATTGAAAAATCATAAACAAGGGCAATCATACAATCATGGTTTCAAAGGCAACAACCTACACTGACGAAATTATCCAGGGCGAGGCCAACTACATCCTCCAAACCTACACCCGCCCGCCCTTCCTACTAGTTCACGGTGAGGGCGTTACCCTCTACGATAGCGAGGGCAACGCCTATCTCGACTTTGTCGCCGGCATCGCCGTTAACCCCCTCGGCTACGGCGACCCCGAACTCACCGAGACAATCCAACAGGCCGCCGCTGGCCTCCTCCACGTCAGCAACCTCTACCACACCCCACCCCACGTCGAACTCGCAAAACTGCTCGTAGAGAAGTCTTTCGCCGACAAGGTGTTCTTCTGTAACAGCGGGGCCGAGGCAAACGAGGCCGCCATCAAGTTCTCCCGGAAGGTCGCCTACACCAACGGCGATACCGACCGTACCGGGTTTGTCGCCTTCACCGGGAGCTTCCACGGGCGCACAATGGGCGCGTTAGCCCTCACCTCCCGCGAGAAGTATCAGGCTCCCTTCCGCCCCCTCATGCCCAGTGTCACACTCGCAGCCTATAACGACCTCGAAAACACCGCCGAGGCCATCACCGAACAAACCGCCGCCGTCTTTGTCGAGCCTGTCCAAGGAGAAGGTGGCATCAATCCCGCCACTGCCGAGTTTCTCCAGGGCCTACGTAAACTCTGCGACGAGCACGGCGCACTCCTTGTGTTCGATCAAGTACAATGTGGCATGGGCCGCACAGGTGACCTCTTCAGTCACCAGTTTAGCGGCGTTGAGCCGGACATCATCACCCTCGCCAAGTCACTCGGCGGTGGCCTGCCCATTGGCGCAACGCTCGTCAACGAGCAGGTAGCCTCTGCGGTAAAACCAGGCGACCACGGCTCAACCTTCGCCGGTGGCCCCGTTGTCACCAAGGCCGCCCAAGTGATTGTTAACCGCATCAGTCAGCCGGACTTTCTCGCCCATGTAACCGAGACAGGCCAATACCTCCGCGCCCAACTCCGCAAAATCGAGAGTTCCCACATCGTTGACGTGCGCGGACGTGGCCTCATGTGCGCAATGGAACTCGACACCGCATCCGGACCGATCATCGAAGCCGGTTACAAGCACGGCCTACTGCTCGTCAACGCTGGCCCGAACGTCGTCCGCTTCCTACCGCCGCTCATCATCGAAAAGGCCCATATTGACACCATGATCGCCCGCCTGACAACCGTCATGGGCGGGTTGGACCTGATGAGATAGCCCAATGGCAAACATCAAACCATCTATCGACAGCGTCAGCGGTTTCCAGGTCGCGGGCGTTCACGCAGGCCTCAAAGCCGGGGCGCAACTAGATATGTCCATCTTCGTCAGCACCACCGATTGCACCGCCGCTGCCGTGTTCACCACCAATACCGTGAAGGCCGCCCCCGTCCTGCTGGGCATGGAGCGCATCACAGCCAATCCCACGTCAATTCGTGCGGTTGCCGTCAACACGAAGTCTGCCAACGCCTGTACGGGCGACCAGGGCCTCACCAACGCCCACGAGATGTCACGCCTCGTCGCAGAGGCCGTCGGCTGCACCCCAGAGCAGACCATTGTCATGTCCACCGGGGTCATCGGCACCCAGCTTCCCATGCCCAAAATCGCCGACGGAATCCGGCTGTCGGCCTCCGCGCTCGGCCACGACTGGGACGCCGCCGCTCGTGGCATGATGACCACCGACACCCGCCCCAAGCTTGCATCTGCCCTTGTCACACTCTCGAACGGCCAGACAGTGCAGATTGCTGGCGTATCCAAAGGCTCCGGCATGATTGCTCCCAACATGGCGACCATGCTCGGCGTCATCGTAACAGACGCCGCACTGTCCCCCGCCGAAGCCCAGGAAATGCTCGCCGTCGCCAATGACCTGACCTTTAACCGCATCGTCGTTGACGGCGACATGAGCACCAATGACACAGTTGTCCTGTTAGCCAACGGGGCCAGCGGGCAGTCGCTCATCACACCGCACGACCGTGAACATTTCCAGGAGGCGCTCACCGCCGTCTCTCGCAAGCTGGCCCAGGACATCGTCCGTGACGGCGAGGGCATGACCCGTTTTGTGACCCTCCACGTCCAAAACGCAGCGTCAGGCACCGCCGCCCGTCAGATCGCCAACACAATTGCGACTTCACCCCTTGTCAAAACAGCCTTCTTCGGCGCAGATGCCAACTGGGGCCGTATCGTCGCAGCAGCAGGGCGTGCTGGCGTACCCTTTGACCCATCCAGCGCCAACCTGTTCATCCAACCCGGTGAGGCGACAACCATCGCAGGCAACGCCGTGAAGCTGTTCGAGCGCGGTGTCCCCACACGCTACGCGGAGGCCGCCGCAACTGCTGTGATGCAACAAACATCCATCACGGTTATCCTAGACTGCGGCGCAGGCGACGGCGCAGCTACCGTCTGGACTTGCGACCTAAGCTACGACTACATCAAAATTAACGGCGACTACCGCACATAACACGTTTTTTGGCTCATTGCTCATTGCTCATTGCTCATTGCTCGTAACTCGTAACTCTTTACTCTGTAGGAGGTTCAATGCGTAACGGTATACTAGCACTAGAAGACGGACGAATATTCAAAGGTGAGGCTTTCGGGGCCGAAGGTGTCGAAACCGGGGAAGTTGTTTTCAACACCTCCATGACAGGCTACCAGGAAATCCTAACAGACCCTTCCTACTATAAGCAGATTGTCACCATGACTGTCCCCCACGTCGGCAACACGGGAGTAAACCCCGACGATGTCGAGTCCGAGAAAATTTGGGTTTCCGGCTTTGTCGTTCGCGCCCTCAGCCCCCTCGTGAGCAACTGGCGCAGCCAAGCCTCACTAGACGAGTACCTGCGTGCCCAAGCCGTCATCGGCCTGACCGGGGTCGCCACCCGCGCCCTCGTCCGCCACATCCGCACCCAGGGCGCTATGCGAGCCGTCGTCGCCACCGGCCAGGCCGCTGAGGACACCGCCGCGCTTGTGAAAATGGCTCAGGAATCACTCGATATGTCCGGCGCAAACCTCGTCGGCGCTGTCTCCACCCCAGAGCCGTACAACTGGACCGAGCGCAGCGATCCCCAATGGTACCAGAACCACCGCTACAACGAGAGCGGCCCCCTCATCGTCGCCTACGACTACGGCATCAAGCGTAACATTCTCCGCCTCATGACCGACCGTGGTCTGCGTGTCCGTGTCGTCCCCGCGAACACCCCCGCCAGTGATGTGCTCGCCATGAACCCCGATGGCGTTTTCCTCAGCAACGGCCCCGGCGACCCCGCCGCCGTCGATTACGCCATCGACAACGTAAAAACCCTGCTCGGGGCCAAGCCCGTGTTCGGGATTTGCCTCGGCCACCAGATTCTCGCGCTCGCCCTCGGCGGCAAAACGGAGAAAATGCGCTTCGGGCATCGTGGCGGCAACCAGCCCGTCAAGAACCTGCTCACAGGTGTTGTCGAGATTAGCTCGCACAATCACGGGTTCGCCGTCACCGAGGATAGCGACCTTGGCGGCGCAGAAGTCACCCACATCAACCTCAACGACAACACCGTCGAAGGGTTACGCCACCAGGAAATCGGAGCCTTCAGCGTCCAGTACCACCCAGAGGCCGCCCCCGGCCCCCACGATTCTCTTTACTTATTTGACCAGTTCGTAGACCGCGTCAAACAGGGCGCGGGCCAACCCGCAGAGGAATAGGAGCAACACATGGCACACAAGATTCGTTTTGGCTTTATCAGTACCGCCCGCATCGGTGAGAAGGCCCTCCTTCCCGCCATCAGAGCCGCACGCAATGCCGAAGTCGTCGCGGTATCCAGCCGCTCCCTAAAGAGCGCCCAGGCCTACGCCGACCGTAACGCAATTCCGCACGCCTTCGGTAGCTACGATGAAATGCTAAACTCCGGCGAGATTGACGCCGTCTACAACCCGCTTCCCAATCACCTTCACGCCCCCCTTAGCAAGGCTGCCGCCGACCGGGGGATTCCCACCCTCTGCGAGAAGCCCCTCACGATGGATGCACAGGAGGCCCAGGAACTCGTAGATTACTTCGAGGAGAAAGGCGTCCCATTGGCCGAGGCCTTCATGTGGCGTTTCCATCCCCAACATGATATCGTCCGCAACTTGATTGCGGACGGTGCCATCGGCGAGCTGAAAGTCATGAACGCCACCTTTACCTTCGTCATCAGTGACGAAGGCGACATCCGTCTCAACACCGAATGGGGTGGTGGCAGCCTCTGGGATGTCGGCTGCTACTGCGTCAACTCCATGCGGAACATCATCGGCGAGGAGCCGGACGGCGGCCATGCTTTCGCCCGCTTCGGGGCCGTTTCCCAGGTTGACGAGAGCCTGAGCGGTGTGCTGTCCTTCCCCAGCGGCGTGATCGGCCACTTCGACTGCGGTTTCCGCGCTCACAAGTCCAACTTCTACGACATTCGCGGCACCAACGGGCGCATCAGCGTGGACCCAGCCTATACCCCAGACCCATCCCAACCGACCACCGTTCACGTCTGGCGTGGGGCCAACGACGCCCAACACGAGGCGATCACCGTCGAACCCGCCAACCAATACACGCTTATGGTCGAGAACTTCGCCGACGCCATTCTCAACAACCGGCCCTTCCGCTATCCCGTCCAGGATGCCGTCAACAACATGATCGTCCTAGACAATCTGCTCGCCTCCGCCAAAGGCGACGAGGGCTACTGGTCGTAAGGAGATCAATATGGAAACCACAAGACCGCTGACAGAGACATACCTCCTCGAACTAGAGGCCAAAGGCGCTCGTTTCGAGGTTGTGAACCGGAAACTTGCTGGATTGGAGCATATCGAAATGGCAGAAGAGGAACACGGCTGGATTGAGACAAAACGCGTTCTTGCTATCGGCAATTTTGTCGTCGCGAACAAGCCAGGCCGTGTATATCCAGGTGACACCTCTCTTCTGTTAGATGGGAATGAGGATGAGATATACGTAATGCGCGAGCCAGATGTCGTATTTGTGAAGGCCGAGCGCCTCATCCCAACCCAGGGGCTAATCTACATGGCACCTGACCTTGCGGTTGAGATTACCTCACCGTCCCAGTCCTATGCCGAACGCAGTGAGAAGATTGAGGACTATCTTGCATACGGCACAGAGGAAGTTTGGCTTGTACTGCCCAACCTCAAAAAGTTTGAGGTATATCGTGCCGACAAACCAAGAGCCAGACATGGTGTTGGACAGTCGATTCCTGGCGGTACCCTCTTACCAGGATTGACCCTAAACGTGAGCGACTTATTCGATGCCTAATTCATGCTTTAGTTCAATACTCTCCCCGCCAATTCTAGGTTTGAAGTCCCCTCTCCATAGTGGAGAGGGGATTTAGGGGTGAGGTTTTACAGAAAACAAGATCACAACCGAGACTAACTATGCCTAAACGCACAGACATCAACACCATCATGATTATCGGCTCCGGCCCCATCGTCATCGGCCAGGGCTGCGAGTTCGACTATTCCGGCGTCCAGGCCTGTAAAGCCCTCCGCGCCCACGGATACCGCATCGTCCTCGTGAACTCCAATCCTGCCACCATCATGACGGACCCGGAGTTCGCCGACGCCACCTATATCGAGCCGCTCACCGTCGAACTGGCCGAGCGCATCATCGAGGCCGAACGCCCAGACGCGCTGCTCCCCACCGTCGGCGGACAAACGGGCCTCAACCTCGCCCTGCAACTCCATCAACAGGGGATTCTTGACAAGTACGGCGTCGAACTCATCGGCGCACGCCCAGATAGCATCGAGGTCGCCGAGGATCGCGAACTGTTCAAACGCGCAATGAACGAAATCGGCCTCAAGTCCCCCCGCAGTGAGGTCGTCAAGACCGTAGCGGACGCCCTTCGCGTTGCCGAAGACCTCAACTATCCCGTCCTCGTCCGCCCCTCCTTCACCCTTGCCGGGAGCGGTGGCGGCGTTGCCTACACCCCTGACGAACTCCGTGAGGTGGCCGCCCGTGGCATCAAACAGAGTCCCGTCGGCTCCATTCTCGTGGATTTCAGCCTCCTCGGTTGGAAGGAGTACGAGGTCGAGGTCATGAGCGACCACAGCGGCGGCTTTGTCATCGTCTGCACCATCGAAAATCTCGACCCAATGGGTGTTCACACCGGCGATAGCATCACCGTCGCCCCCGCCCAAACCCTAACCGACCGCGAAATTCAGCGCCTCCGTGATATGGCAAAGGCCATCTTCCACAAAATCGGCATCGCTACCGGGGGTGCCAACGTCCAGTTCGCTGTCAGCCCAGACGACGGCGAAGTTTACGTTATCGAGATGAACCCGCGTGTTTCCCGTTCGTCTGCGCTGGCAAGCAAGGCCACCGGATTCCCCATCGCCAAGATCGCCGCACTGCTCGCCGTCGGCTTCACCCTCGACGAAATCCCCAACGACATCACCCGCCAAACCCCCGCCAGCTTCGAACCGTCACTGGATTACGTCGTCGTCAAGATTCCCCGCTGGGACTTCAAAAAGTTCGAAGGCGTAAACGAGGTCCTCGGCCCTCAAATGAAGGCCGTCGGCGAGGTCATGGCAATCGGGCGCACCTTCCCGGAGGCGCTTCAAAAGGGGATTCGCGCCCTCGACATCGGCATTAGCGGCTTCGGTAGCCACATGGAACACGTCGCGCCCGAAGCCCTCAATATCCCCACCGCCCAACGTCTCTATCAAGTCGCCGCTGCCCTCCACAGCGGCACCTCGCTCGATGAAGTCGAACAACAGACCGGCTTCGATCCCTGGTTCATCCGTCAAATGGCGGATATGATCGACATACACGACACGATTCTCCGCAAGGGCCTCAAGCTAAACAATCTCACAGCGGATGACTTCCTCAAGCTCAAGTCCTACGGCTTCGCTGATGCCTACATCGCCCAACTCATCGGGGTAGACGAAATGACAGTCCGCCAGCGCCGTAAATCGCTTAACGTCGCTGCGAACTTCTACCGTGTCGATACCTGCGCCGCCGAGTTCGAGGCCCACACCCCCTACCTCTACTCGACCTACGAGTCCGACGACGAGGCCGCCCCCACCAACCGCCAGAAGGTGATCGTCCTCGGTGGCGGCCCCAACCGCATCGGCCAGGGCATCGAGTTTGACTATTGCTGCGTTCACGCCTGCTTCGCCCTCGGCGAAATGGGCTATGAGTCCATCATGGTCAACTGCAACCCCGAAACCGTCAGCACCGACTACGACACCGCCGACCGCCTCTACTTCGAGCCGCTCACCGCCGAAGATGTCATGAACATCATCGACCGCGAAAAGCCAAACGGCGTCCTCGTCCAGTTCGGCGGACAAACACCGCTCAACATCGCCCGTGCCCTAGAAGACGCAGGCGCACCCATCATCGGTACCAGTGTCGATACCATCGACCTCGCCGAGGACCGCGAACGTTTCAATGCGCTCCTCAACAACCTCAACATCGAACAACCCGCCGGGACCACCGCCCTCACCCCTGAGGGCGTCGTTGCCGCCGCCGCCGACATCGGCTACCCGGTACTCGTCCGCCCCAGCTACGTCCTCGGCGGACGCGGTATGGCAATCGTCTTTGACGAGAATCACCTGCTACGCTGGCTAGACAACAACGTGGAGTTCACCGGGCAGCCCATCCTCGTAGACAAGTTCCTCGACGACGCCTACGAGGTCGATGTCGATGCCCTCTGCGACGGCACCGATGTGGTCATCGGCGGCATTATGCAACACATCGAAGAAGCCGGCGTCCACAGCGGCGACTCCGCCTGCGTGCTGCCCCCCTACAAAATCGGCACCTACCATATCGAGATCATCCGCGAGTACACCGCCCGCATCGGCAAGCACCTCAACGTGAAGGGCCTCTTCAACATCCAGTTCGCCATCCACGACGATGTAGTCTACGTCCTTGAGGTGAACCCCCGCGCCAGCCGCACCGTCCCGTTCGTCAGCAAGGCCACAGGCGTCCCCCTCGCCAAATACGCCACCATGATCGCCCTCGGCTCCACCCTCCAAGATATCGGTCTCACCCAGGAACCCCGTGTCAACGGCTTCTTCGTCAAGGAGGCCGTGCTCCCCTTCGTCAAGTTCCCCGGCGTCGATACCCTCCTCAGTCCCGAAATGCGCTCCACCGGTGAGGTCATGGGCCACGCCCCCAACTTCGGCCACGCCTTCATCAAAGCACAGATGTCCACCAACCTCCCCCTGCCGGAGTCCGGCACCGTGTTCGTCAGCGTCAACGACCACGACAAGGGAACCGTGATGAAACTCGCCCGCGACCTCGTGACGCTCGGTTACACCCTCATCGCCACCAACGGCACCGCCCAGGCCCTCGAACTCGTCGGCCTCCCCGTAGAGCGCGTCCGCAAGGTCAGCGAGGGAACGCCCAACATCCTTGACCGCCTCAAGAATGGGGAAGTGGACCTCATCATCAACACCCCCCTCGGTGGTCAGGCCTACGACGACGGACGCCTCATCCGCTCAACCGCCCAGCAGGTCGCCGTCCCCATCGTCACCACCATGAGCGCCGCCGCCGCCACCGTCCAGGGCCTCCGCGCCCTCCGCAAAGACCCCCTCACCGTCGTCAGCCTCCAAAAACACCACGTTTGACCCCGTCCGTTCGACCGTCGGTAGGGGCGCAATCCATTGCGCCCCATGCCCTTCCATATCGTACCCGCGCAGGCGATGGGATTGGCGGTGGCGGTGGTGACGCATGAGATACACCTCTTGTCGACACGGGGATCAATCGCCAGACGCCCCTTTGGGCGTCTCTACAACGGTTCATGGGGGTGTAGGGACGTGCAACGGCACGTCCGTGTTTTCTTGCCCTTACGCGCCCGCCGCCACGCATGATACAGCGCGTCGAATGACGCAATTTGTGGGTAAAGATGTTTGTACGTTTTTGCCATAAAAAAGACCCCATTTTAAAAAATTTTTGAAAGCTCGCTGCACTCACTTATCAGAAATACAGAACAACAGCAAACAGAACATCAGAACTATTAATTA
>CAYWZS010000065.1:0-21887 GCA_964462905.1 uncultured Anaerolineaceae bacterium | reverse complement strand
AACAACTGGCATCGAAAGGTAGCGTAGGGGCAGCCCCTTGTGGGTCGCCCTATATGTGTTGCAGCATATATAAAAATCGTAGAAAATGAGAACAAGACAGCCAACCGTGTGAGGAAGCAACCGTGAACATCGATGATCCGCAAATTCTTGAGAATATGTTCTTCCCCCGGCGGGCCTTCCAGGGGCGCAACCTGCCCCCCGGCGCAGTTGACGGCACGTTGAAAGTAGACGCCGATGTGTCGCTGGGCTACAGGCTGTACGTCCACACACCGGATGCGCCGCTGGTGCTGTTCTTCCACGGGAACGGGGAAGTCGCGCCGGACTACGATTTCGGCGCACGGATGTATCACATGGTCGGCCTCTCGCTGATGGTGGTGGACTATCGTGGTTACGGCTGGAGCACGGGGACGCCGTTGTTTTCTACGTTCTTGCCGGACGCGCTGGCGGTCGCGGATGCGTTGCCGGAGGTGATGGCGGCGGCGAAGATCAACGCGGATGTGTCGCTGTTCATCATGGGGCGCTCGCTGGGGAGTGCGCCAGCGGTCCACATTGCCTACAAGCGCCGGGACCGCTTTCGGGCCTTACTCATCGACAGTGGCTATGCGGATACGCCCTCGCTGTTCAAGGGGCGTGGGCTGACGTTGCCGGACGAGATGCTGACGAACCCGGATTTACCCTTCAACAACGAGAACAAGGTCCGTGAGATGGACGATATGCCGTTGTTCGTGGTTCACGGCCAGGAGGACCAACTGCTCCCGGTGAAGCACGGGCAGGCGCTCTACGACGCGAGCCGTGCCGAACACAAGTCACTATATACGGTGGCGGGAGCGGGGCATAACGACCTGATGCTGGTGGCGGGTCCGGCGTATATGACACGGATGAAGGGCTTTCTCACGTCGCTGTTGGGGTAGATGAGCCACGCGTGAGTATGCCGAATTTTGGGAACTTTTAACGCTACTTTGTGAAAAAATATGCTATGTTTGGGAATGGTGTAAGTTAGCTACGGGGGAATAGCCCTTGCTCAACAGCAACCATATGCAAGACCCAAACAAACCGTGGACCATGTCCAAAGTGGTGTGGTGCCAGCAGACCGGTAACGACACCCAAACCTACGAGCGACTGGTGACAATCGCCTACCAATGTGGTGATTTTCGCCCGGAAGACCATGGTGTCAGCGCAGATGCTCGCTGGACCGCCCAACGGACCCGTCACTTCGGCAACCGTCGCGTTCACTAACGCTCACCATCTCCAAAAACACAAATAATGCCACTAATGGGGCGCATTAGGCGTCTCTTTTGCATTACGCGGGCGGCATGAAATTAGCGGGGGCGCAGGGGGCGCGTCCCGTCGCCGTTGGCACGCCGGGGCAGGCTACCCGTGCCGCTGTTGTTGTACAACATCCGGGCAAGTTTGAGGTAATTTCGTACCTTGCCGTTGTTGCGAAACCGACGTTGCGCGATGGTGTAATAACGATGGTGGGTGAGGAACCGCATCTCAAATGTGTACCATTCAGCATCCGAATAGACGGTGTCGCGCCACTCCTTTTCCTCTTGGCGTAGGTTGGCGGCGGAGATCAAAAAGTCGGAGCGGCCCAACATATCCAGGTCCGCGTCGGCGATGATGGTCTCAGCCATATCCTGCGGTGTGTGCGAGATCTGCGTTGCCATGATAAGCTGTTGCACTCGCTCGACTTGCGCGGGAGTGTAGCCAAACTGCGGTAATGTATCGCCAGCCAGTGCTGCGCCGAGGCGCTCGTTGTCCTCGTACTGCACCGTGAAACCCGTGTCATGATACCAGGCCGCCGTCAGCAGCAGTTGCGTGTCCTCATGTCCCAGGTTATGAGCAGACGCCAAGCGAGCGGTTGCGGGAACCACAACGCTACGTGTGTGATCAACATCATGGTAGGGGAGCCTGTCGGGTAGGTTTTGTTGTAGGTGGTTGAGGGCGAAATCCGCCGCACCTTGAAAATCCATCATGCTAATCTCTTCATCTCTTAACCGTGACACTAGTCTTTTAGCTTAACAGAAAAGCATTGTCCAAGATTCCATTTTTGCAATATTGTTATAATCTCCGGTGCAACATACTACACTGAGATGCGTAATGTAGGTGTGCTGTACGTAACAAATACAGGAAAACATAGCCTATGAGCTTTATCGGCAACCTGATCTGGTTGATCTTCGGCGGTTTCCTCTCCGGAATTGTTTATATTATTGGTGGTGTGCTGCTACACCTCACGATTATCGGTATCCCTTTCGGGCGGCAGGCGATCCGCTTCGGCACCTCTGTGATGCTGCCGTTTGGCAAGGAGGTCGTACAACAGGAGGGGGGCACGGGTTTTCTCTCGCAGATTTTCAATATCGTTTGGTTGGTGTTCTTCGGCTGGGAGATTGCGCTGTTGCACCTGCTCCACGGCCTGCTGCTCACCATCACCGTGATTGGCATCCCCTTCGGGCGTAAGCACTTCCAATTGATCCCCGTGTCGCTGTTGCCGTTTACCTACACGATGCGCGATACACGTTAGGCGGCACGCTGCCCTGGGTCGTATGGAGCGACAGGTTGTGGGAATAACCTGCTGCTCTCGAACCTTGCGTGGTTACGCCTGTTCTTTCAGGCGGATGTGCCAGCTTTCGACCATTTCCTCTAAGGTGTCATCCAATGTCTTGGTGATGTCCCAGCCGGGGAGTTCCTGGCGCATGTAAGACAGGTCGCTGATGTAACACATGTGGTCGCCCTTGCGGTTCTCGTTGCTGTACTGGTGGTGCATGGGCTTGCCCGTCAGCGCGGCCACCTTGTCGAACGCCTCCAGGATCGAGACACTGTTCTCGCGTCCGCCGCCGATGTTAAAGACCTGCCCCGGCTTGGGGTTCTCGAAGAACGCCTCAATCGCCCGTGCCACGTCTAGGCTGTGGATGTTGTCGCGAACCTGTTTCCCCTTATAGCCGAAAATCGTGTACTCGCGTTCCTCCACGTTCACACGCACCAGGTAGCTAAGGAAGCCGTGAAGCTCCACGCCGGAGTGGTTCGGCCCCGTCAAGCAGCCCCCGCGCAGGCAGACCGTGCTCATGTCGAAGTAGCGCCCGTACTCCTGCACCATCACGTCCGCCGCGACCTTGCTCGCCCCGAACAGGCTGTGCTTGGACATGTCAATGTTGAATGTCTCTGGGATGCCGTCGGCATAGGCGGGGTCGTCGTAGTCCCAACGGGTTTCAAGTTCTTTGAGTTTGATCGTGTTAGGACGGTCCCCGTAGACCTTATTGGTGGACATATGGGCGAAGACGACGTTCGGGACGGAACGCCGCGCCGCCTCCAGCAGGTTGAGCGTCCCGACGGCGTTCACGTCGAAGTCGTCAAACGGACGTGAGGCCGCTAAGTCGTGGCTGGGCTGTGCGGCAGCATGGACAATCATGTCTGGCTTCAACATCTCGATCAGGTCTAACACGCCCTGACGGTCGCGGATGTCTAGCTCGTGGTGGGTGAAGTTCGCGATGATCTTTTGCAGTTGTTGTTGGTTCCAGCGGGTGTCGCCTTTGGGACCGAAGAAGTCCGCCCGCATGTTGTTATCGACTCCGTGAACGGCCCAGCCCTTCGCACCGAAGTAGCGCACAACTTCGGAGCCGATCAGCCCGTTGGACCCCGTGACCAGAATTTTGCCTGCCATAAACGGTTCCGTCCTCGTAGCATGTCTTTGCGTTTGTGGGCGCAATGCTAACACGGGGTAAGGGGGGAATACACGGCGAGTTGTGTAAGAAAGCGTTATGAGAGGTGGGGGGTATGGCTCACCCCAACGCCCGTAAAATTTGCAGGAACACGGCATTTGTCGGTGTGGGAACCCCGTATTGTTGGCCCAACGCGACAGCCTTTCCCGCGAAAATCTCGACCTCATTCGGGCGTCCGGCCTCCACATCCTGCAACGTGGATGTCTTGCCGTCGGCGTCTAAGGTTTCCGCAATCGCGAAAAATTGTGCGAGATCGTCCTGTGTCAGGTTGACATCGGCGGCTTTCGCTAACGCCAGCACCTCCTCCGCCAGCGCAGTCATCAGGATACGGGCTTCCTCGGAGCGTCGTAGTACCCCGTAGGGCATTCGCAACACGGCGCTCGTCTGGTTGGCGGCCACGTTTATCATGAACTTGCGCCACAACTCGCGGATCATATCGACAGGCACTATCGCGTTAAGTTTGGCATCTGCAAAGGCCGCCGCGACCCGTTCGACCCGTGCCGATGGCGGATCGTTTTGCGCCTCGCCAATAAACAGCTTGCCCTCTCCTGCCACCTGTACCACATGCCCCTCACGGACGGGTGTCATGGCGACGGTGGAGCAGTACAGTACATTTTCTACGCTGAAACGGTCCATGAGCGTTGGCTCACTGTCCAGGCCGTTAATCAACGAGATAATCTGTGTGTGGGCCGCAACAAACGGCGCGAGGTCGTCCAGCACTGCCGCCAGATGATGTTGTTTCACGCTGATAATCACAAGATCTGCTGGGGTGGGGTTCTCATTTGTGGGACGGGCGACAGTGGGCGTATAGGGTCGGTCGTTGAGTACGAACCCATCTTGTGCAATTCGGTCGGCTCGCTCCCCGGATGCAATCACCCGCACGTTGAAACCGTTGTCGATGAAGGCAGCAGCACACACCGCGCCCATCGCCCCTAACCCCAGGATCATCACCTCATGGTCTGCTATCGCTGTCACCAGTGTCCTCTGTTATTTCGTTGCATCGTTATCTGTCGCGCCGCTGTTTAGAATCATATATCATGGTGGTGTTTGCAAGGGATAGACCCGCTCATTACGGATGTGGGCCTAGCCGGATATTGGAAAACCCTATGCAGCGGATAAGACTGGCGACGCTCCACGTCTATCACCGACACGCATAGAAACGAATTGTGCCAGACCGGAGGAGAAGCGCCCCATATCATGCGTCTGCTGACCCACCACTTCGTCGCCAGCCAGCAGGTACGGTCCACCTGATCCCATAGATGGATCTGGATCAGGGTCCAATGGACTTGTGCCCAGTTGATAGTGGTTTGGTAGAAACGCTGGGTTGTCCGGTAACTGCTGCCACGCTCGGCCTAGCGGGATAAGCCTAACATAGTGATACGATCCGGGCCGCACAACAGCGCGAACACGATCTGGCGCGGTTGTCGGAGTGAGGAGGTCGTTCAGGCACACCAGCAGTGGTACAATTTCGGTCATGATTTTTTCGGTCCAGTGTTCTCGTCGGAAACCACACTTTACCGGAAAACCCGCTCTTTTCCTGTCTCATTTTTACAAGGCATACTACGTTTGTTAGACGGATGCGTGTGATGTTAAAACTCAGCAAGCTCGAAGTGTTCTCGGTGGTGGCGGAAGAAGGGAGCTTTAGCGCGGCTGCCCAGCGGCTGCACCTTTCGCAGCCCGCCGTGAGCCGTCACATTCAAGAACTAGAGGATGTGCTGGGGATTCGGCTGTTCTTGCGGCAACGGCGCGGCGTCGCGTTAACGACCGGCGGCGAAATCCTGCGGGAGTACACGCGCCAAATCCTCTGGCTGGTGGGGGAGGCCGAGGGCGCACTCACGGATGTCACACAGTTGGTCGTGGGGCAGGTGCGTTTGGCCGCCACACCGGGGATTAGCGTTTACCTCGTGCCAGGCTGGACGCGCTCCTTCACGACGGCCTACCCCAACCTGACGATGAGCATGTCCACCGGCACAACCTCAGAGGTGATCGCAGACGTGTTGACAGGGCGCGTGGATTTGGGGTTGGTCGAGGGGGAGTTGGTGTCCGAGGACCACGACCGCCTCAGCAGTGTGATATTGCAGGCGGTGGAGCAGTTGTTGGTGGTGGGGCGTGGGCATCCCTGGTGGCAACAGAGCGAGGTGAATGTGAAGGACTTACACCAGCAGGCGTTTGTGTCGCGCCAGCCGGGGAGCCGCACCCGCATCTTTGTAGATAAAACACTCGCCAAGCACAACGTCCAACCGCATTACGTGGCGGAGTATGATAACCCAGAGGCCATCAAAGAGGCGGTGATGAACGGGTTAGGAATGACGGTGCTACCGACTTATGCCGTCGCACGCGAACGGGCATCCGGGTTGTTGCGCTCGGTTCCCGTGGCGGATGTTGACTTTCATCGTAGCTTGAAACTGGTGTGGGACAGCGCACGGCCTTTCTCCCCGGTCACACGCGCCTTCCTCTCACATCTCAGCGAGAGTTACGACGTGATCAAGCCGATGATCCCCGCCGTGATTGAGGGCGTGTTCGACGAAGAGCGAGATGCCCGGCGGAAGTAAAAGCCGACCGCCGACCTTTACTTTGGCATTTCTCCCCGAAATCGTAAATAATAGGGTATACCGCAATTGATCTGCATTGGTAGACAATCGAGAATAAGACATGGTTCAGTCCTATGCTGACTTAGTAGATAGCCGCTATCACCTTAAAGACCGCATTGGTAGCGGGGGGATGGGTGAGATTTTCCGAGCGCGTGACCTGTTGCTGGGCGTTGATGTGGCGCTCAAGCGGGTTACAGTGCAGGGCGATCAGATCTCATTTCAACAAACAGTTTCTGGTTCCACAGATTTCCGACTGTCACTGGCGCAGGAATTTCGCTTTCTCGCGACCCTACGCCACCCGCATATTATCAGCGTGTTGGACTACGGTTTCGACGAGCAGATGCACCCCTATTACACGATGGACCTGCTGGAAAGCTCGCAGACCATTGTGCGCCACGCCCAGGGGTTGTCCGTCGAGGAGCGGGTCAAACTGCTGATTCAGATGACGCAAGCCCTTGCGTATCTACACCGCCGGGGCATCATCCACCGCGACCTCAAGCCGGAGAATGTGCTTGTCCAGCAGGACGGCAATGTGAAAGTGCTGGACTTTGGGTTGGCGGTCCAAAGTGGCCGGGCCGACGGCGAGGAGGGCTTAATGGCCGGGACGCTCGGCTACATGGCCCCAGAGATCATGATGAGCGAGGCCCCGTCCGAACGCAGCGACCTGTTTGCGCTGGGCATAATCGCCTATGAGGTGCTGGGCGGGGAACACCCCTTCGGTATGGAGAGCGCATCCCAATTGACGATGGACATTCTGTATGCCGACCCAGACTTTACGGCGTTGCATGTAGAAGACCCGGTACAGCGGATTGTGCGTCGGCTTATGGAGAAGGAACCGAGCAAGCGTTATCTCAACGCCTCATATGTGGTGGGGGCCTGGGCGCGGTCGATCGAGCTGCCGGGGATCGCCGAAAACGAGTTAATCCGCGACAGTTACATCAAGGCGGCGCGGTTTGTCGGGCGGGACCAGGAGTTCGCCCGGTTGACGGCGGCGCTACACGATGCACTGGGAACAAACCCACGCGGGAGCGCCTGGTTGATCGGCGGCGAGAGCGGTGTGGGCAAGTCGCGATTAATGGACGAGCTACGCGCCCTCGCGATGGTGGAGGGGGCGTTGGTGCTCACCGGGCAGGGGGTGAACAACGGCTTGCCCTTCCAGATGTGGCGCAATGTGTTGCGGCGCTTGGTGCTGTCTACCCCGCTGAATGACTTTGGCCTGGGTGTTCTCAAAGAGGTGGTGCCCAAGCTAGAGGAGCTATTGGGCCGCGAGATCCCCAGTGTGCCGTCTGTGACGGGGCGGGCCGGGTTGCGGCGGCTCGCCACAATCATTACGGACATGTTCCGCGAACAACGTCGCCCCATTGTGTTATTGTTGGAGGACCTGCACTGGGAGGAGGAGGGCCTCGTTATTTTGGAGTCGTTGGTGGCAAACCTTGAAGATATATCCCTGCTGATTGTGGGAACGTATCGCAACGAGGAACGGCCCGACCTGCCGGAGAAGCTGGAGAAAATGCAGGCCATTGAGCTAGATCGCCTAACAGACAGCGAAATCCGCGCCCTGAGTGTGTCCATCCTGGGGGAGCGGGTGGGCACGCAGCGCAATGTGTTGTCGCTGTTGAAGCGTGAGACTGAGGGTAATGTGTTCTTCTTGGTCGAGGTGGTGCGTGTCCTGGCGGAGGAGGCCGGCAAGCTCAGTAACATCGGTGCCAAGACACTCCCGGAAGCGGTCTTTAGCGGTAGTATGCGGACGGTGATTGAGCGCCGCTTGAGCCGCTTGCCCATCGACGCGCAGCCGATGTTGCGCCTGGCAGCCGTTCATGGCCGCGAGATTGACCTCGCCATCCTCAAGCGCATTGACCCGGTAATGAACTACGAGAACTGGCTGGTGACCTGTGCCAACGCCGCAATCTTGGAGGCGCAGGAGGATAGCTGGCGTTTCGCGCATGACCGAATGCGCGATGGCATCCTCGACATGTTGGCCCCGGCACAGGTGCCCAAGCTCAACGAGATGGTGGCAGAAGCTATTGAGTACGTGTACCCCGGTGATGACTCTTATGCATCACTGCTGATGGACCTGTGGGCAAAGGCCGGGGACCAGGATAAGGAGGCACATTACGCCTACATCAGCGGTCGCCAGGCCTTCGCCGTGAGCGACTACCAGGAGGCCCTAGAGCTATTTGCCCGGTCCGCGTCTATTATGCGCATAGACACCCCCGCTAGCCTGTTTATTGACCAGGCGGACATTCACTACCAACTAGGCAACTTTAAACCGGCTCGTGCCTCGCTACGCATGGCGATGAACCGTGAGATGAACGACGAGGACCGGGTAACGGCGCTCACGGTGATGGGCGACATGGCCCACGAGAAGGGCGATTACTTCCAGGCGGAGCAACTGCTGGAGGAGGCGCTGACGCTGGCGCGGCAAATTGCCCCAGAGATGGGCCTGGCGCGGGTGCTCTCCAGCATGGGGGAGGCGGTGATTCGCTTGGGAGATTTTAACCGAGCCAAGACGTATCTCTATGAGGCGAGTTCAATTGCCCGTGAGATCAACGACAACAACCGTCTGTTGGTGGTGATGAACCTGATTGGCGTCGTACATCTGGCCCAGGGGGATGTGGAACAAGCCGAGGTTATGCTACAGGAGGCCTACTTCTCGGCGGTGTCTGCCAATAACGGTGAGCGCTCAATGGATATTGTCAACACGTTGGGCAATGTGTCCCTGGCGAAGCAGGATACAGCAACCGCCGAACAACGGTTCCTGACGGCAATTGAAACGGCCTACAAGCTAGGGCTGGTTCACAACTTGGCGCTGTATGTCAACAACTTGGCACGGGTCCGCATTCAACGAGGGGAAATGGCAACCGCCCGCCATGACCTGCACGAGGCGTTAGAACGGGCATTGGAACTCAACCTGATGCCGTGGGCCTTGCAGGTGATGGTGAGTCACGGCGAGTTGTATAACGCCCAGCAAGACCGCCAACGGGCGCTCCGCCTCTTTGGGCTGGTGCAGTTCCATCTGGGTTTCAACCCGGAGATTGGGCGTCAGATCGAAACCAGCCTAAAGGCCTGGGGACTAACAATCAAGGATGCCGCCAACGCCGCACGCGGCTACGATTTTGAGGCGGAGGTTAGTGATTTGTTAGGTCGTCCCTGGACGGCAAAGGACAGTTAAGGGCGAGAGTAAAGCAAGACAGGCCACAAGTTTCGAGCGCCAATTGCGAAATACTGGTATGCTCTTAACCTATTGTTTCATAAGATGTGGTACGCTCTACCACTACTGCGCAAACAAACACAGGAAATAGCAGACGGTTATGGTCAAGAAAATCCTCCAAGGTGTCGGGGTTAGTGTTCTTTTCGTGTTGAACGCAGCGGGTGCGTGGATCGCCTACAGCCGTTTTGCCATTGACCACAATATGCCATTGCCGCCACCTTTCGACGCGGAGCAGGGGACGTTGGTGACAAGTGCCGGAGCTGTCGTAACCTACGCCGACACCACTGGGACCGGGCGGCCTATTGTGTTGGTCCACAGCATCAACGCGGCAGCGGGGGCCTATGAGATGCGTCCGTTGTTCGAGCATTACGCGGGGCAACGCCCGGTGTACGCGCTGGACTTACCGGGGTTCGGCCTCTCCGAACGGCCCGACATCGTGTACAGCCCAACCCTTTACGCGGATGTGCTGAACCAGTTTTTGCGCGAGGTGGTCGGCGAACCTGCCGATGTGGTCGCACTTTCACTCAGTTCGGAGGTCGCCGCACGCGCTGCCCTGGATGCACCAGACGGGTTCAACTCGCTGGTGATGCTGGCTCCGACCGGGTTCAGCGACATTTCAGAGATCGACGATGGGGTTTACAACACGCTGTCGTTTCCGCTGTGGGGGCAGGCGCTCTTTGACCTGCTCGTGACAAAACCCAGCCTGAACTTCTTCCTGGGGCAGATCTTCTCTGGTGACGCGCCGGAAGAATACATCCATTACGCCTACCTGACCGGCCACCAGCCCGGCGGCCACTTCGCACCGCTGTACTTCGTCGGCGGGCAGTTATTAACCCCGGCAGCCCACACCGAACTCTACGCCCCGCTGGATTTGTCCGTGCTGGCAATCTACGGCGATGACCCCAACGTCGGCTTCGATAACCTCCCCGCGTTTTTGGATAGTAACCCCAACTTCACCGCCCGTCGGTTCAACAACACCCGCGCCTTGCCCCACTGGGACGAGTTCGACCGCACGATTACCGAGATGACCGAGTTCTGGGAGGCGGAGTAAAGAACCCGCAAAATTTACCATTCTCCCGCCGATCTGCTGGACTCAGCGGCGCACATTCGTTGATATGTCTCTATAATATACAGGGTCGCACGGTCGTGTGTGGCCCTGACATTTCATTTTGACAACTTAGGTTGGGAGCAAATATCTACTATGACTTACAAATCAATGCGGGTTCTGGGTATTGTGCTGGTTTTAATGGGGATGTTGGCGGCAGTGTCCGTGTATGCCGCGCCAACCGTCCAATCGTTGTCACCAGCAAACGGTGTGAGTGACGCCGACGCAAGCGGTGTGCTGACGCTGACATTTGCCGAAAACGTCGGCGTTGGCACAGGGACTATTGAGGTGTTTGAGGTGGGTGGCCCGTCCGTCGAAACAGCAGATGTAGCCGAGAGTAAGGTCACAGTCGATAACGCAACGGTCGCAATCAATCTTGATAACACACTGGCCCAGGGGAAACAGTACCGCGTGACGATTCCTGCCGGGGCCATCGTCGGCAACTTATCTGGTGATTTTCCTGGTTTCAGCGGGGCCGACTGGTCCTTCACCACAGAGGGCTATGTGCCCCAGGCGGACAAGCTCACCCCGCCAACGTCGTTCCCGGAATACCGCTTCGGCTGGGCCGTCGCCCAGGACGGCGACTGGCTGGTCGTCGGTTCTTACGGTGAGCAGGTGGACGGCGTGGATAACGTCGGGGCGGCCTGGGTTTACAAGCGGGATGGGAACAGTTGGCAACCGCATCAGAAGCTACTCGCCAATGATGGCGGTTTACAGGATGAGTTCGGCTGGTCCGTAGACATTGACGGCGACACAATAGCCGTCGGTGCCTGGGAGGACGAAACCGACGGCTCCGACCCTGGCCGTGTTTACGTCTACGTGCTGACCGGGGACACCTGGACGCTGCAACAGAGGATTGTCCCGACGGAGAGCAACCCATTGGACGGCTTCGGTCATGAGGTGCTGTTGAATGGTGATACGTTGTTCGTCGGTGCGCCTGGTGATGGCGGGAATCAGCTTACAGCACCGGGGGCCGCCTATGTGTTCACGCGCACTGGAACCGCCTGGACACAGTCACAACGCTTCGTGCCATCCGGCCAGTTTCCGAACGGGTTCGGCTTCGCCTTGGCAGTAGACGGTGACAACCTCTTGATTGGTGCGCCGTTTGAGGGTTTCGGGCGTGGTGCGGTGTACGCCTACGAGTTGAGCAACAACACCTGGGTTCCCGACGCAACCAATCCCAAACTTCTTGCGAGTGACGGCACAGCGGCGAATCCCCTAGACTTGTCTAGTGAATTTCTCGGTGATTTCTTTGGCACGGACATCAGCATTGACGGGACCGAGGCCGTCATCACCGCTTGGCAGGATGAAACGCCCACTGGCAGGGAGGGCAGTGCCTACATCTTCAACTACAACGGCGGGACCTGGACCGAGGGCGAGAAGCTGTTGCCAGATGATGCTGACCATGATGGTTTCGGCTATCGGGCGGAGATCGTTGGAGACGTGATTTTGGTCGGCGCGGATGTGGATGGCATCGTAGAGAACCCGGCGACATCTGCGCCGCTCCCCGGCGGCACGGGGGACGAAAGCGGCATCGTCTACCAGTTTGTGCGGGATGTTCAGGACGACGACAACGACGCGAACACGGGCTGGCTGCTTTACGATAAGTTTGAACCGGACGACAACAAGGCCGACGATTACTACGGTAACAACTTCGCCTTTGACGGCACAACTGCCTATATCGGTGCGTGGGAGGATGCCGGATCGCAGGTTGGTATGGTTTATGTGGACGAGATTGGCATCGTGCCGACCCTCGAACTCGTGCTGTACAACACAGACACCGAGGCCGATGTTCGTACACTCGCCACCACAGACTCAATTGAGCTGGCGACGGCACCGTCTAACTGGGGGGTGAAAGCCAATATCGCCGAGGAGGGGATTGCCGAGGTCGCGTTTACTCTGTCTGGCGATGCGTCCGACAGTGGCACGGACACCAACGCCCCGTTCACCTTCCCGGCGGACGGCAGCGCCCTCAACCTTACACCGGGAGCATACACCCTGAACGTGCAGGTGAACGCCTTTGGTGCGGGCAGTATCTCCACGGACTACGCGCTCACGGTTCGGCAGGTGTTCCTACCAGCAGACGTGAACGAAGATGGTTTCGTCACCCCCGTCGATGCGGTGATGGCGCTCAACCGCCTAGGCACAAGCGATGTTGATGCCGACGTAGACGGCAACGGCACCGTCCAACAGGCCGACGTAGACGTCATTGTTGGCCTGCTCGGTACAACAGGTTAACGGGAACAGTCTTAGCCCTGGATTCAGGGGTGAGGAAGGTTAACCCTTACGGATTAACAATTGCTGGGGGGTGCTGTGCATTCCTCGGTGCGTCGGGTATGATGGTTAGTCCCATCTTATCCGACGCCCCCAGGAGGTTCCCCTATGGAACAGGCTCCCCTCATCCGGCTGTTGCGCTATGCGCGTGGCTACCGTCCACGCATCATCGCCGCCACGACCTTTTCAATCCTCAACAAACTGTTCGACCTCGCGCCACCGGCCCTCATCGGTTTGGCAGTGGATATTGTCGTCAACCGTGAGGCGTCGTTCCTGGCGCGGCTGGGGGTTGAGTCACCGCTCCAGCAGTTGTACTGGTTGGCAGGGATTACCCTGTTCGTCTGGATCATGGAGAGTGTGTTCGAGTACGCCAACCGCATCGTCTGGCGTAATCTCGCCCAGGATGTTGAGCATCTGCTGCGGCTGGACGCCTACGGGCATGTGCAGGGACTCGAAATGGCCTACTTCGAGGACCGCAGCACGGGCGGGCTGATGGCCGTTCTCAACGACGACATTAACCAGCTTGAACGCTTCTTGGATGTTGGCGCAGACCAGATTCTACAGATCACAACGGCGGTGGTGCTGGTCAGCGCCCTGTTCGTGTTCAGTGCGCCGGGTATCGCCTGGGTCGCGCTGCTGCCGATGCCGTTGATTATTGCGGGGTCTATATGGTTCCAGCGCCACCTAACGCCGCGCTACGCAGGCGTCCGGGAGCAGGTAAGCCTGCTCAACGGCCAACTTGCCAACAACCTGAGCGGGATCGCTACCATCAAGAGCTTCACGGCGGAGGCTCATGAGGTTGAGCGCATCCGCTCGTTGAGCCAGGACTACAACAACGCCAACCGTAGCGCGATTGTGCTGAGTTCGGCCTTCTCCCCGCTGATTCGTATGCTGATTGTGGCCGGGTTTATCGCGATTATGGTGTTCGCGGGGCAGCAGGCGTTGAATGGCACACTCAACGTGGGGCTGTACAGCGTGTTGGTGTTCATGACGCAGCGCCTACTGTGGCCGCTCACGAGCCTCGGCGAGACCTTCGACCAGTACCAACGAGCGATGTCTTCGGTGCGCCGTGTGATGGACTTGCTCGACGTGACGCCGGAGATGCAGAGCGGCGACATCCCGCTCCCCAAGGCCGATGTGAACGGCGAAATCCGCTTTGACGACGTGCGTTTTGCCTATAAAACGGGGAGCGAGGTGCTCAAGGGGCTGTCGTTGCACATCCCGCCGGGGAACACGGCGGCCATCGTCGGCGCGACGGGCGCGGGCAAGTCCACGATTGTGAAGCTGCTGCTGCGCTACTACGATGTAACCGGGGGTGCCGTCACGCTGGACGGCCACGACCTGCGCGACCTTGACATGGCGGACTTGCGCGGTTCGATTGGCCTCGTCAGCCAGGATGTGTATCTGTTCCACGGGACCGTCCGCGAGAATATCACCTACGGCACGTTCGGCGCAACGGATGAGGAGATTATCGCGGCTGCCAATATTGCCGAAGCCCACGACTTCATCATGAGCCTGCCGCAAGGCTACGACACGGTTGTTGGCGAGCGCGGCCAGAAACTCAGCGGCGGCCAGCGCCAACGCCTGAGCATCGCCCGGGCCGTGCTGAAAAACCCGCCCGTGCTGATTTTGGACGAGGCGACCTCCTCCGTAGACAACGAAACCGAGGCGTCCATCCAACGCTCATTGGAGAAGATCATCGTCGGGCGCACCACCATTATTATCGCCCACCGCCTCAGCACCGTTCGCAACGCGGACCAGATTTTCGTCATGGAACACGGCGTCCTCCGCGAACAGGGCCAACACGATGACCTCGTTGCCCAGCCGGACGGCATCTACGCGGCGCTGTGGCGCGTGCAGAGCGGCGAACGAATCGGTGTGGCGTAGATGCGCGAACACTTTCTGCTCTCCCCGGATGTGACGTTTCTCAATCACGGGTCGTTCGGGGCGACACCGAAACCCGTGTTCGAGGCATACCAGCGTTGGCAACGCGAGTTAGAGCGCCAGCCTGTGCGCTTCTTCCAACGGGATTTGGACGACCGCATGAAGCACGCCCGGTCAGTCGCGGCGGACCACCTCGGCGCAGACGCGGCGGATTTGCACTTTGTCCGTAATGCCACCGTTGGCATGAACGTCGTCGCCCGGTCGATTTCGTTGAAACCCGGCGACGAGGTGCTCACGACGGATCACGAGTACGGGGCTGTCGATGCGACGTGGGATTTCGTCTGCGCGGGAAAGGGCGCACGGCTCGTAAAACAAGCCGTCCCGTTCCCCTACACCCGCGATTCGGCTTTCATCGCGGCGTTGTGGTCCGGCGTGACGGAGCGCACCCGCGTGATCTCGCTCAGCCACATCTCATCGCCGACGGCGCTCACGTTCCCGGTCGCGGAGATATGCCGCCGCGCACGAGCGGCGGGCATCATCACGGTGATAGACGGGGCGCACGCGCCGGGTCAAATCCCGCTAAACCTGGACGCCATCGGCGCGGACTACTACACGGGCAACTTTCACAAGTGGCTGTGTGCCCCCAAGAGCGCCGGATTTTTGTACGTCCGGCCCGAACACGCGGCGGCGCTCTACCCGCTGATTGTCAGTTGGGGCTGGGTGCGCGGTGAATCTGCTGTGGGCCGCTACGACTGGAAGGGGACCGACGATGTATCCGCCTATCTGTCCGTGCCGGATGCGGTTGCCTTCCAGGGGGAACACGATTGGGCGACCGTGCGCGAACAATGTCACGCGCTGGCCGTACAGGGACGGGCGCGGTTGATTGCCGACTTAGGTGGGAAGCCCACCTCACCCGATGACAACTTCGCCCAGATGTTCACCGTCGAACTGCCGCCGTGCGACCCCGTCGCGGTGCAGGACGCGCTGCTCTACGATCACCGGGTTGAGGTGCCGATCATCCCGTGGGGTGGTCGGCAGTTCGTGCGCGTCTCCGTACAGGCCTACAACACCCTGGACGATCTAGCGGCTTTGGTCGCGGCGTTGCAGGCGGTGCTGGGGTAGCGAGTGTCCAGAGCAAAGTTTTACTCCGTTGGAATCTGCAAACTCGACCTCCCAAACCAACGGTTCCCACTGTTCAACCAGGGTGCCAACATGTCCCCGTTTTAGGTTATGTAAAACCCTTACGGACGCCGCCCCCCACTTGCGGTAAAATCGCCCTGTCTAACCGCAACCCAGGGAAGACCCCCCATGTACATGCTGCTACAGAAGATTGTCTGGCGTCTGTTCAACGATCCGCTTGGCCTGTGGCGGCGGCTCGTGCGCTTCCTCCGCACAGCGGGGACGCCCGGTGTTGCCCTCCGCACGCTCTACGTTTCGTGGCGGCTCGCCCAGACCTACGAACGCGCCGATCATGTCCCGCCAATCACGGCCCACCCTCCGCTGGCTTGGACGCCGCAGGTGAGCATACTCGTCCCGGTCTATGACACGGATGAGCGGTGGCTCCGGGCGATGATCGCCAGCGTGACCGCCCAGTCCTATCCCCACTGGCAGCTTTGTCTGGCCGATGACGCCTCGCCCGCGCCGCATATCGCCCGTGTATTGGCCGAGGTTGCCCAGGCCGACGAGCGCGTCCACGTCGAACAGCTATCCGAGAACGTCCACATCTCCGAGGCGACCAACGCCGCGCTCCGGGCCGCCACGGGCGAGTTTGTCGCGCTGCTGGACCACGACGACACGCTCCACCCGGACGCGCTCTATCATGTCGTCGCGGCTCTCAACGCGAACCCCGATGCGGACTTCGTCTACACGGACGAGGACAAGCTCGACATGAGCGGCGCGCACACGGAGCCGTTTTTCAAGCCGGGGTGGTCGCCGCACCTGTTGCTGTCGATCAACTACATTACCCACTTCGCCGTCATTCGGCGGACGGTGGCCGAGGCCGTTAGCGGTTTGCGCGACGCCTACCGGGGGAGCCAGGACTACGACCTGTTCCTGCGGGTGACGGCCCACACGGACCGCGTGCTGCACGTTCCGCAGGTGCTCTATCACTGGCGGAAGATTCCGCAGTCCACGGCGATGAACCTGGACGCCAAGAGCTATGCCCTGACGACCAACCGGGAGGCATTGGTGGACAACTTGGCGGCGCGGGGCATTGCGGCGACGGTGGAACCGGGGCGGGTGGTGTCCATCTGGCGGGCACGCCCCCTGCTCCCGGCATCGCGCCCACTGGTGAGCGTCATTACGGCGGGCGACGCGCCCCCCGTTGGCTATCCAAGCGTAGAGGTTATCCCGTCAGCAGAGGCAGCGACGGGCGATTACCTGCTCTTTGTCGGCGATGGGCTGCGCTTTCGTGATGATGATTGGCTAACGGCGCTGGTGGAAATTGCGACCTTGCCGGATGTCGGGGCGGTCGGCGGGAAGTTGACGCGGCGCGGCGCGATTGCCCACGCGGGGCTATCGCTGACGGCGGACGGGGTGGTTTCGACTTTGGCGGGGATTCCCGACGGGGCGCATATGCTGTTCTACCTCAACCTGAAGGACATGGTGCGCGATGTGTTGGCGGTGTCGTCCGCGTTGATGCTGGTTAAGCGTGCGGACTACGACACAGTGGGCGGGTTCGACGTTTGCACCACGTCGCAGCCGGACGTGGAGCTATGTTTACGCTTACGGGCGCGAGGACAGCACATCGTCTACACCCCCTACGCCCACGCCGACGTTATGCGGTCGCGACGGCGAGAGGTGGGCGCGGCGGACTTGGAGACGTTGCAGTCCCTAGCGGGTGATTTCTACCCGGACCCATTCGCGGTAAAATTGCCGTCGTGTTAGCGTGGCGAGGTAGAGATCATCATTGTTGGAAGAAACGCTGCTGAACACGAATTGGTTTTCGTCCGGCGACCAAGCGACGGGCGGGATTGGGTTTGGTAGGCATGGGCGGCGCGCTCTGTTGGCGTCCTCACCCCCCCCCCTTAGACGTTTGCCAGAGCCGCCCGGTTCCGAATAGTAACTACTCGCTTTCAGGTGTGCTGACAATCTCCGAAATATCGACGGCCTCGGTTGTCTGGGAGATAACGCGGCCCAGGCTAATCATCGAAATGCCGTTCAGCCCAACGGTGCTCACCATCAGCGCCTCGATGACGGGTTCATGGACGGGTTCCTCGGCGACCCACTCCACGACAAAGTTTGACCCCCAACCGCCGCTACGGTCGCCTTCTTCCACAAGAAAGCCACTGGTGGCGAGGGGGGAAATCTCGACGGGGTCCTCAACGTAGTCCAGCACCACATTGCCGTCGGTGTCGTAGTAGCGCACGGACTGGATGATAATGGGCGAGTTGAAGTCCGTATTGTGAATGGCGAGGGTTACTGCGAGGTCCGCACTGGTGTCCTCGCTGCCGAAGAACACCTCGGAGTAGGCGGGGACGTAGACGGTTTGCCCGGTGACGACGCGCAGGTCGCGGCCTGTTACGGGGCGATAGTTGCCTGTGGTTTGGCGTTCCAGCGGGGCGGGGGCTGTGGCGCAGCCTGTGAGGGTTAGTAGGCCGACCAAGATCAGTGCGATAACGTACATGCGTTTGGGTAGCATGGTGGGTGTCTCCGTGTACTGTGGTGGATGTCCTCACCGTTATTCTACACCGCCCGTAAAGCCACCGCACGCAAACCGGGCGCTCCGATTTCGGAACGCCCCGCTGATTGATCTGTGGAGATCGTTGACGTTAGTCGCCGGAGGCCGTCACCGGGATTGCGTCTACGCTCACGGTGTTCCCGCTGGGCGTGCCTGCCGGATACAGAGACTTGATGCGCTCGGCGCGTTCGGCGTCGATCTTGCCGCTACGCAGGGCGAGGTTCGCCAGCGTTGCAATCGCCTTGCCGGGGTTCAACCCCTTGGGGCAGGCGTCAATACAGTTGAGCACCTGGTGGCAGCGGAACGGCCCGTTGCTGTCCGAGACAATATCCAGGCGCTCGGTCGGGATGGTGTCGCGGGGGTCCAGGATACGTTGGAGTGCCTTGGTAAGCGCGTGCGGCCCGATGTAGGCTTTGTTCCCGGCCACAATCGGGCAGGAGGAGTAACAGGCCCCACACATAATGCAGGTTTCGGCCAGTTCCAACGAATCCACCTCATCCTGCGTCATGCGGAATTCCTTCTCTGGGATTTCCTGTGGCGGGACCAGCCACGGCTTGACCTTGAGGTACTGCTCCCAGAAGGCGGAGCGGTCCACGACGAGGTCCTTAATCACGGGCAGGTAGGGCAGCGGCTCGATCATGACCTCACCCCGCTTGTTGAGCGTTTCCGCGAGCGGCTTGGAGCAGACGAGCGTGTTACGGCGGTTGACCATCATCGCGCAGGAGCCGCAGATGGCGTGGCGGCAGGAGCGCCGGAACGTCAGGCTGCCGTCTTGGTCGGCCTTGATGTTCTCCAACGCACCGAGCACGGTCGTTTCGGGGGTCATCTCAACGGTGAACGTCTGGTAGTACGGTTTGCGGTCGTTTTCAGGGTTAAAGCGCTTGATCTTGACTTGAGCGGTGGTTGTCATGGTGTCTTCCTCCTCCGGGAGTTTGGGATGGCCTGTGCTGTGTAGCCGCCCCATTGTTTACAGTAGGGTTTAGTATTTGCGTTCCTGCGGCGGGAAGCGGTCGTAGTAAACTGTTACGTCCTTGTAGCTGAACAGCGGTTTGCCGTCCTCGCCCAGGTGCGCCATCGTGTGCTTTAGCCACAGCTCATCGTCGCGCTTGCCGTGGTCCGTGCGGGAGTGTGCGCCCCGGCTCTCGGTACGAGCGAGTGCGCCCTCGGCGATCACACTGGAGAAGGCGATCAGGTTTTCCGTCTCCAGCCCGTTGAGCACGTCGGTGTTAAAGCGGCGAGAGGTGTCCATCACGCGGGCATTGGCGACCCGTTCCTGTAGTTCGTTGACCTTCTCGACGGCGGCGGTTAGGCCCTCGTCGCTGCGGTAGATGCCAACGTTGTTCGTCATCTCCCACTTGAGTTCCTCGGCCAGATGGCTGGCGTTCTCGGCGTTGCCGTTGGCGCTGTGGCGGTCGGTCAGCTTGGTGATGCGGTCTTGTTGACGTTTCACGGGGTTGCCGGAAACCGGGTGGAGTTGCGGCCCCTCGTCGCAGATAAAGTCTGCGATAGAGCTACCCGCACGCCGCCCGAATACCGAGGCTTCGAGTAAGCTGTTGGTGCCGAGGCGGTTCGCGCCGTGAACACTGACACAGGCACACTCACCGGCGGCGAAGAACCCGGTGATGGTGCGCCCGGTTTTGTCTGCCAGCACGCGCCCGTCAATATTGGTGGGGATGCCGCCCATACTGTAGTGTGCCGTTGGTTGGATGGCGGCGGGAGCCTCGATGATGTCCACGCCGAGGAAGCTCATGGCGATCTCGCGAACCTGTGGCAGCCGGGTCATGATCTTCTCGCGCCCCAGGTGGCGCATATCCAGGTAGATGCCCATGCCGTCGCTCATCACGCCGCGCCCCTGGTCGATCTCCGTTTGTTCGGAGCGGCTGACGAGGTCACGCGGGGCGAGTTCCATCTTGTCTGGCGCGTAGTTCTCCATGAAGCGGTCGCCAGCGGCGTTGGTCAGGTAGCCGCCCTCACCCCGGCAGGCCTCACTCATGAGGATGCCGTGCTTGTAGATACCCGTGGGGTGGAACTGTACGAACTCCATATCCATCAGCGGGACGCCTGCGCGGTAGGCAATCGCCACGCCGTCGCCCGTGTTGGCGGTGGCGTTGGAGGTGATCTTCCAGGCGCGACCGTAGCCGCCCGTGCCGAACATCACGGCCTTAGCGCGGATGAGGTGCAACTCGCCGGACTCAATATCCATCACGACCACGCCCCGGGTGATGTTGTCCTCGATGATGAGATCCATCACGTACCACTCGGAGTAGAACTTGATGCCGTGGCGCAGGCATTGCTCGTGGACGGTGTGCAGCAGCACATGCCCGGTGAAGTCGGCGGAGAAGTTGGCGCGTGGGGCGCTGTGGCCGCCGAAGCGCCGCTGGTTGATGCGCCCGTCTGGGGTGCGGCTAAAGACACAACCCAGGTGCTCGTACTCGTAGACGATGTCAATCGCCTCGTTGACGAGCACTTCAATAGCGTCCTGGTCCCCCAACCAGTCCGACCCCTTAATCGTGTCGAACATGTGCAGTTCTGGGCTGTCTACGGGGTCGTCGCCGTTTGGCACTTGTTCTAACGGGCCACGCGGCCCAGTGCCCTCAACGGGGCGGGTGTTGCCGAGTGCAGCCGCGATGCCACCCTGGGCGGCCCCGCTGTGGCTGCGGAGTGGATGCACCTTCGACAGCACACCAATATCCGTCACACCACGCTTGGCAGCCTCCAGCGCCGCCCAGCTTCCCGCCAGCCCCGCGCCGACGATCACCACATCATGTACATACTCAGCCATAGTTATATGTCCCTCATCCACTAAACGTTTACAAACTCATTTTCGTTTAATGTTGCGAGAGAATGTAGTGAGACATGTCACCCTAGAAATGATAAATGTCACGTATAACGTTAGGTTATGGCGGCAGGGGGCGGGGTCTCTTCAACAACAACTGCGGCCCGCGCCCCAGTCACATCTCCGTTCAGGTGGAGCAGTTCAGCGCAAAGGCGATACAGTTCGGCGTGTTCCTCGCTGAACGCCAGCGCCCCGTCCACGATAGCGAGGCGGTCCCCGGTGAGAGTTGGGCCAACAGGTCGGTGTTTAGCAGGCGGCCCTTCACAGCGGCGAGATTTAACAGGGATTGTGTGGAATCCGGCACGCGGTCCAGGTGGCGGGTTCAAAATCTGTCATGTTGAAGGTTGTTTTTAACTGCTTGCACACATTTATTATTTTTGATAACAGAGTAAATTGGACGCCCAAACCGCAGGCGTCCGGGCCAAGCGAGGAGCATTAGGCGTGAACGCCGAGGTACTTCTCAATGATCTCCGGGTTGTTGCGGATGCCCTCAACAGTATCGTGATGTTGCACGCGCCCGTCGTCGATCATGTAGACGCGCTCGGAAAGACTGAGGGCAAAGTGAGTACTCTGCTCCGCCAACAGGATGGT
>CAYWZS010000064.1:0-22204 GCA_964462905.1 uncultured Anaerolineaceae bacterium | reverse complement strand
GATCGTTTCACGTGACTGGAGTTCAGACGTGTGCTCTTCCGATCTACTGCTCTCGTTGCCCGTCGCGGCGACGGTAGCGATGCCGACGGCTCGCAGGTTATCCACAAACGGCTTGATTGGGCTGTCGTCGCAGACATCGCTGTGGGCACCTGTGCCGAAACTAAGATTCACTGCGGCAATCTGGTAGGAACCACGCAGGCCGTAAACGTATTCGAGGGCGGCGTTCACGTCGGAGGTCCAGGCTGTGACCCCGTTATCGGCGGTGGCGGAGAACACATTTACGCCGATGATATTGGCGTTGGGCACGACGCCGATATGGACACGTTGCGGGTCACGCCCGGCGATAATCCCGGCGACGTGTGTCCCGTGGCCGCAGTCTGCACAGTTATCGGCGGCGGCATTAACACCGAAGGCGCGTGCTTCCCCGCCAGGGCAACGGCTACTGGACCCATAAACGGTGCTGGTCGTGTTGAAACAGGCTTCTGTGACAACGCGAGTGTCTGTCCCGTTCAGAAACCAGGGGTGGTTGTTCTGAACGCCAGTATCCAATACGGCGACTGTCCACCCGCGTCCGTTGACACCCTGCCGCCGCACATCGTCGCCGTTGATGACAGCGACACTGCTGGACAGAAATAAGGCCAGTTGTTCGTCTGCAACAATTGATGCCACTTGCGGTAGTGCCTCAATTACAGCCAACGCAGCGGCATCCCCCTCAAGGGCGACCTGGGGCACGGTGGTGTAACGATGGGTCAGGGTGGCGTTGGCCCCGGCTTGGCTGAGTTCTGCCTCAAAAGCGGCCTGGGTTGCGGCGATGCGGCTCTGTTGTTCGAGGGCGGCGGCGGGTTCGAGGGTGGCATCTGGGGTGAAGTCACCGTCCAGGGTGACGATGACGCGCACACCGCCCTGTGCTTGCGCTAACTCGATGAGGTCTGGGTTTGCGGGGCCTAGCTGGGCGCTGGCAACGATACCGCCCAGCCACAACAACATGCTCCCAGCCACCAGCATGACCAAGGTTTGCAGGTGTAGGGTGATCCGAGTCGCGGTTGAAGTCATAGTTTTTAGATTCTGCTCCGTTCTAATAGTGCAGCAGCGCGTTACCGACAGGTGCTCTGGCGGGTATGCGTGCGGATTATTAATGTTCGTTATGTTACATCAGGATGGTGCTTTGTGAGAGGGAAAGGGGAGCAACCCCCTCAAATTGTGAGGGGATTCATAAGCAGGCTATGACAGCTATGTGTCAAGGGGTTTGGCCCAGGTTTTCGATGACCAGATCAAGGTCGGCCTGTGTGACTTGGGCATCGGTATTCAAGTTGGCATCTGGGTCACTAGACCCGATCCGGGCTGCGACGTAGGCGGCATCTGCGGGTGTTACCGAGCCGTCGCCGTCAACGTCAATAGCGCAACTGGCGGTTTGCACATTGACCGGGGCGGAGACTCGTTGCGTTGTGTCGTACTTTGCGATGATTTGCACCACATACAAGACGCCACAGCTTAGATTATCCAGGGTTGTTTGGGTTGTGTTCGCGCCCAGGTCGGAAACAAAATTCCCATCGATGTACAGGTGATAGGTATCCTCATAGACGTTGGGGTCGTTCCAGAATAATTGCGCGGAGGTCAAACGGATGTTATTGGCCTGTAAATTGGTTGGGGCTGTCATGGGCCGCAGGTCTTGGACGGCGGCTAACAGGTCAACCCGTGGTTTAACGACTCCCCTGTCTGCAATTGGCACCCCGGTCTGCGTTAGCGTGTTGAGAATCGTTGAGACATCCGCTGAACTATCTAGCTGTTTGAGGACGGCCCAAGCTCCGGCGACATGCGGCGCGGACATGGAGGTACCTGTTCTCGTGGTTATGTTGGAGTTGGGGTAGGAACTGACAATAGAGGTTCCAGGTGCGTAGAGGTCCAGCATGTAGTTGACATTGGACGACGCACGTACAGTATCGTTGTCCTGGGTATTGCCAACGGCAACTACAGACGAAATACAGGAGGGAAAGGCGATACTTGTGGAACTGCTGTTGTTGCCTGTAGAGACGATAGTGGCGATGCCGACGGAGCGCAAGAGGTCAACGTAGTGCTTGGTGCTGGCGGTGTCACAGTAAGTGTTAAAAAGAGTTCCGCCGAGGCTCATATTGACAGCGGCGATGTTATGGGTGTTTCGCAGGTCGTAGACATGTTGTAGCGCGGCGTTGAGGTCCGATTCGTAGGCCCTTAACGTGCCGTTCGTATTGGAGGAAAAGACATTGATGGCGATAATGTTGGCGTCTGGCGCAACCCCGATGTGAACGCCGCTGGGGTCGTTGCCGGCGGCGATGCCAGCAACGTGTGTGCCATGTCCACATTCGGCGCAGTCGTCGTTGGCGGCACCGGTGCCGACCATGACTTCCTGGCCGTTGGGGCAGCGGGTGGTCGAAACGAATGGGGAGGTGCTGTTAAAGCAAGCCTCGGCAACCACCCGGTTCTCAAACCAGGGGTGATCGTTCTGTACCCCGCTGTCGATAATGGCGACGGCCCAGCCTGCCCCCCCAAAACCCAGGTTGCGAATGTCGTCGCCATTTATGATGGGAACCGAGGTAGACAGCGCCAGTTCGACCTCCATGTCCTGTTGGACGCGAGCAACACCGGGGGTATTTTGCAGGCGTTGGAGGGCGGCGGCATCCACTTGCATGGCGATCTGCGGGACGTATTTGTACTCATGGCGGATGCGGGCGTTCTCCCCTACAAGATGGTTTACCACTTCAGCCTGTTGGGTAGCGATTGCCACGACCTGGGACTGTGCCCGGGCCTCAGACATGGGGCCGATGCCGCCACGGTTGGTCTCTAACGTGACGATGACCTGGAGCATGTCGCTCTGTTCTGCCGCGCTCATCAGGCCAATATCGAGGGTGTCAGCCTGGGCGCGGGTGGGCGTCTCCCCCGCTGAGAGGATGGCGATCAAAGTGAGAGCGGCCAGCCAAATGTTCCAGCGCCGCATCATGCTAGCGAGAATTGAGGGCGTCACCGAGATGAGTCTCCGAGTGTTTACCGTTTGCTCTATTCTCAATTTTATATTAATTTTTCGAAATCTTACAGTCAAAAAAATGCTATTGTTTTGTTAGGGTGCTTGGCGGGGGCCTCCCCCATGAATCCCCTCTTCGTAAGCGATAGAGGGGATTTTGAGTGGCTTTGCGATGTTTTGTGGATGAGGACTTAATTCACGGTCTGGCCGATGTAGGGGATGACTAAGTTCAGGTCGCGTTGGGTCACGGTGCCGTCGCCGTTGATGTCATGGACGGAAACGCCTGTGTCGCCGAGGCGGTTGGCGACCTGGGCGGCGTCATCTGGGGTGATGGCGTCGTCGTTGTTGACATCCAGCAGATCAAGGTTGATGGGACAGCCGAGCGAGGCTAGGGCAGAAGTCGCGTCGATTAGCCCGGCCCCGGTGTAGCGGTCATAGCCGATCAGGTTTTCTTCATCGGTGATGGCGTCAATCGCTGTGTCGGCCATTGCCGCGTAAATTTGATTCGGTGTGAGGGATGGGTTGCACTCCAGCATGAGGGCGGCGACGGCGGCAGCATGGGGGGCGGCGGCGGATGTCCCGGAGAAGTTAGGGAACCCGTCGTCGTCTTGGTCGCTTTGGCCGAAGAAGGTAGTATTTGTGCCGTCAACAGAGGCAAAACGCGGTTGCTGGCGGTCGGCTGGCTGGGTGAGGCGATTGCCCGTTGTGTCGAACAGGATGGGCACACCGCCTAAGGCCGTTAGTGGGGCGGCCACGGGCGGTTGCACGCCAAAAGCGGGTGAGCTGAAGTAGGACACGGCCCCCACTCCGGCTACCCCGGCAGCGTTCGCGTGTCCAAATAAGGTTGCCGTTGGTGGATAGCGTGTTTCATCGAAGCGGAAACTCGTATTCAGGGCGATAACCTTGAAGTTGATGTCGGTCGTGCCTGTGAAGTAACCGATGACCAGGCGATAGCTTGAGGTGGAATTGGCAGCAAGGGTTGTGAACTCGATAGGGTCTCCGTTGATGTTGCTTTCGGTTGAAGACGCGAGCAGGTTTGTGTTGGCCTGGTTCATATCGTAGATGAACAGGTCGAGATCGGTGTCTGCGCCGACACTGCCAATTGACTTGCTGGGGTCTTCCCAGTTGAGGATAAACGCAGTTTGGCTGAATGCAGGCACGGTGAATTCCAGGAATGGAACAACCGCAGGGCCAGGTTCAAAGTCGTGAAGCAACACCTGGAAATTTTCGCCGGGCGGTGTTTCGACCCGGCCACTGCTGTGGAAGGTCTGTTCGATGGAGCGGTCTGCGTCGTTGCCAGCAGCGGAAAAATAGGGGATGTTGTTGGCGGCGGCGCGGTCGGCAGCTTGGGCGACGATGTCATCCTGGAACATGGCCTCACTAAAATTAAGCACGTCGTCAACAATAATATCGGCCCCGGCGGTGCGTAGCGCGTCAATCCCGGTAGCAAAGATCGCCTCACCACCGAAAGCGGTATGAAACGAGAGGGTCGCACCGGGCGCAAGGTCATGCACCAGTTGGGCCATTGCGCGACCTTCGTCTACCCCGTTAAAGCACAAATCGTACTCCCGAAGAACAGTCACACCGGCAGATGGAAGATCACCCGAGGCGATGTCTGTTGTTTCACCACCGAGGCAGTTGTAGGAATCCGACAGGATGCCGACAGTGACCCCTGTGCCATCGAGATTGAACAACTGGCGGGCCTCGGCCACGTACAGCGCCTCGTCTGCCTGGGAGGTGACGTTACCAGCACGCGTGATCTGGCGTGGCATGTAGGCAAGTTGAAGGGATGCCAGGCTATCAAGCGCAGAGACGGATGTGAGCGGTAACTCACCAGAGATCAGGTTGCCTGCGGTGGCGGCGTTGGTCAGGCCGAGCGCCTCCAGGTCTGTGAGAAGCTGGTTGACATCTGCTGTTGCGATGGCGTCAATCAGGACAGTGTTGTTGGGTGTAACGGTGGTATAGGAAAGCTCGGTTGCAAAGGCTGCGGCTTCCCCACCCTGCTGGGTGGCCTGCGCGAGATGGCTGCTGATTTTTTGTGTTTTCGTGTTTGGGGGTTGTTGGGCGGCGGCAAAAGTGACGCCCAGTAGTCCGAATACCAGTACAAGTGAGAGTGCTAGTGTGAAGCGTTCAGTCCGTATCATGTTGTGTGGCCCATATCGTGTAGATAAGTTTTGTATAAAGGTACAACAACGATAACACAAAGAAGGCGGAATTTTGACACAAAAACGGCGTCACCCGATATGCGTGACGCCGCTTGTTTGCTGTCTCAGCGAAGTATATATGGGTTCGGTTAGACCTTCGGCCCGCCGGAGAGGATGCTGGCGCTGGCCTGGTCCTGGAACTGTTCGAAGTTCTTGTGGAACATGGCGGCGAGTGCTTTGGCCTTCTCATCGTAGGCTTCCTGGTTAGGCCAGGTGTTACGCGGCAGCAGAACTTCGTCCGGGACGCCCGGAACGCTGGTCGGGATCATGAGGCCGAAGAACGGGTCTTCAACATAGCTGGCGTTCTCCACCTGGGCTGTGAGGACGGCGTTCACGATGGCGCGGGTGTACGGCAGGCTCATACGCTTGCCCACACCGTACGGGCCGCCGGTCCAGCCAGTGTTAATCAACCAGACGGCGCTGTCGTGCTTCTTGACCTTCTCCGCCAGTAATTCGGCGTAGACGGTGGGGTGAAGCGGCATAAACGGCGAGCCGAAGCAGGCGCTAAAGGTGGCCTGTGGCTCGGTCACGCCGCGCTCGGTCCCGGCGACCTTGGCAGTGTACCCGCTGATGAAGTGATACATGGCCTGTTCTGGGGAGAGCTTAGCGACGGGTGGCAACACACCGAAGGCGTCTGCGGTGAGGAAGATCACATTCTGCGGGTGCCCGGCTACGCCTGTCTCGCTGGCATTCGGGATATAGTGGATGGGGTATGAACAGCGCGTGTTCTGCGTGTAGCGGGTGCTGTCGAAGTCCGGGCGGCGCTGCAAGTTCAGCGGTACGTTCTCCAGGATGGTCCCGAAGCGGCCTGTGGTGGAGTAAATCTCCGGCTCGTTTTCGGCGCTGAGGTTGATCGTCTTGGCGTAGCACCCACCCTCGAAGTTGAACACACCGTCATCGCTCCAGCCGTGCTCATCGTCGCCAATGAGGATGCGGGAGGCATCCGCGCTGAGGGTGGTTTTCCCGGTTCCGCTCAGGCCGAAGAAGACAGCGGTATTGTTGTCCTCGTCGGTGTTGGCGGAGCAGTGCATGGGCATCACGCCCTTGGCCGGGAGCAGGTAGTTCATGATGGAGAAGATGCCCTTCTTCACCTCGCCGCTGTACATTGTGCCGCCGATAATGATGATCTTGCGCTCGATATTGGCGATGATGAACGTCCCGGAGCGCACGCCGTCTACGTCTGGCTTGGCGATGAGGGTAGGCGCGGCGATCACGGTAAACTCTGGGGTGTGGGTAGCGAGTTCTTCCTCGGTAGCACGGCGGAACATATTCCACGAGAAGAGCGCGTGATAGGCCATTTCACTGACGATCCGGATCGGCAACCGATGGTTGGTATCTGCCCCGACAAACGCGTCGTGAACGTAGAGATGTGGGCGGTGTGACAGGTGATCTAATATCTTGGCGTGCAGGTTGTCGAACACCTCCTCGGTCGTGGGTTGGTTGATGTCGCCCCACCAGATCAAGTCCTGGGACGGCGACTGCTGGACGATGAACTTGTCCTTGGGGCTGCGCCCGGTGTACTGCCCCGTCAGCACTCGGATCGCGCCGTCTGCCGTCAACTCTGCCTCACCATTGCGGATTGCCTGTTCGTATAAATCTGCTGGTGTCAGGTTCCAGTGAACATAAATTCCGCGTGCGTCGGCCAGGTTAAAGCCGACTGTTTCCAAACCAACATTGCTGTGAACATGTGTCTTGGCATAGCGCATGTATGTTATTGCCCTTTCAGATATATTTGCCCTAACGTTTTTACCTTCAATAGAATTATACGCTACATGGCATTTAGCTTGTACTGCGATCCATAGGCTGTTATTGTGATAAATGTCACTTAGATGTTTGTTGACGAAGTAGCGTGGGGTTTATCGGGGCACACAAATGAAGGTTACAATACGGCTTTTCGTCGCTAACCTGTTGCACGGTGCCCCGCAAACCGCGATAATAACGTTGATTCGAGCCAAACTCAGGAACTTGCTATGTCCGAAAATACTTCCCCACCAGCGAATCGTGCGGCCCAGTGGCTTGTCGCGCTGGCCGTGATTGCGATTCTGGCCGCGATTGGCTTTACCTTTATGGCGACACAGAACCGCCAAGCTGCCAGCGTAGCGGAGGCCGCTGCCAGTACACGTATCGCAAACGCGGCTGAGGCGGAAGCAACGGCACAAGGCCAAGTTGATATGGCGGCGACGGCGATGGCTCAGGCGGAAGCCGACAGCGCCGCCGCACAGGATGATGTTGACGCTGCGGCAACAGCGGTCAACCTGGCTGAAGCGGACTTAGCGGATGCCGCCGCGAGTGCGACGGCTGTCGCTGATGATGTGGGTGCGGCTGCGACGAATGCCGCCGAACTTGATGCGGTGGTTGCCACTTCGGCGGCACTGGGGACAGTTATTGCGGGGAATGTGGGTGACTTGCGCGGACAAGCACAGAATATCGGAACAGAGGTAGCGCGGGCTGTTGGCACGGCCACGCGAGTGCCGCCCACCCTCACACAGGCTGCTGCCCTGGCAGACGAACAACAGGCAACAGCACAGGCCGCCGCGACTGAGGCTGCGGATGCTGCCGCGACGCTTGCCGGATTGCCACCAACACTGACAAAAGTCGCGATTTTGGAGGAGGGGGCGGCTACCGAACGAGAAATTGCGACGGCCCTGGTGGGGGTTGCGGCGCAAGTCGGCACGGACGCCGAAGGGGCACTGGAGCAGCTTAACACGCTGGACGAGCAGTTCCCAGAGCAGCCGTTGGTGTTGCTAACGCGGGCGCGGGTGCAGGTGATACTCGAACAGTATGAGGCGGCGTTGGCAGATTATGCGGTTGTGATTGAAGCTGATGATGAGAACGCGCTGTTATACCAAGAACGCGGCGACATTTATCGCACGCTCGAACAGTACCCAGAGGCGCTGGCGGACTATAACGCGGCGGTGGGGCTGGCCCCAGACGACGCGGCCCTCTACTACGGGCGTGGGCTGGTGTTCCAGACGAGCAACCGCTTTAACCGGGCGTTGGGTGACTTCGACCGGGCGTTGGAGCTAGACCCGGAGTTTACGCTGGCGTACCTCACGCGAGGTCGTTTGAACCTTGACCTGCTGGACTTCGACGCGGCGCTGGCGGACTTTGATGCAGCAGCCGAACTGGACCCGACGAACCCGGTGATTTACCAAGAACGCGGCGATCTCTACTACGAGTTGGCGGACTTCGAAGCGGCAGCCGCCGACTACAACGCCTATGCCGAGCTGACAGGCACGCTCGAAATCTATATGGCGGATCGTTTAGCGGGGACAGCAAACCAAGTACCGTTTACGCTGGACGCCCCCTCTACGGATAACCTGGTGTTCCGCACGCAGGGTAGCATTCCCCACGACGAGGATAACGACTTTATCGAAACTTTCGACCCAGGCGGTTTTTTCCTGGCGGACTTTGTGGTGGATGTCACCTACGAAAATCCGTATGCCCCGACATTGCGCGACTGGGACTATGGGTTCTTCTTCCGGTCTGTGGAGGCCAGCTACCAACTGGTGACGTACTCTGAGGGTTTCTGGGAGTTGTTCTACGCGGCGGAGGAGTTTGAGTTCATCCAGGGGGGCGAACTGCCTAACTTTGACACCCGCGCCGACGGCAGCAACCGCCTCCGGCTGGAGGTGCAAGGGGACCGGGGCGTGTTCTACGTCAATGAGGTGTTCGTGGCGAATTTGGACCTGAGTGCGCTCTCTGGGCCGGGTAGCATCCTGCTGGCGACGGGCTTTGTGGAGAACAGTGAGATCAACGGGGAAACAACGCGCTTTAGCGACCTTGCAGTGCAGGCGATTGGCGAGGTTGATGATTCGCCACCACCGCCAACGGAAGCCCCACCACCCGCTGAGGGGGCGGTGGCGCAAGGCGGTGAGAATGTAGGCGAAATCGCATCCGGCGGAACACAGGTTTGGACGTATGCGGGCGTTGAGGATGAAGCGCTCACGATTCGAACGGAGGCGGACTGGGACACGGTGCTGCGGCTTTACTTGGACGGTGAGGAAATTGCCTACAACGACGACATCACGCTGTTGATTAACACGAACTCAGAGATCACGATCACGTTGCCGGTGACAGCCACCTATGAGATTGTTGTGGCGGGGTTTGGAGATGAGGACTGGGGGCCGTACACATTGACGGTTGAGTCTGGGGAGACTAAGGCTCCGGTGACGCCAACGCCGGGTTCCTAGCGAGGCAGAAAAACGCGCCGCGTCATTACCTTCGCGGCGCGACTCCCCTAATGTTAGCTTTCTGGGTGGGCCATCGTGGTCATCAGGCTGATGTTGCGAGTTGTCGCGTACATACGTGAGTATTGCACCGTCACCGCAACCTCACTCCGCACGCGAATGCCATAGGGCACGTCTAACGGGATCACGGTTCCACCGATTTGTTCGGGGTTGTCCAGGCGGATGTGATAGCAGCGTTTGGCCGGGACCGTCACCGCTACGTTTTCGACCGGGTCACGATCCGCAAAGTAGAAGTCCAGCAACATGTCGGCATCGGTATCGGTGGTGTTCATGACACAGACGGCCTCATGATTTTTGTAGACCGGGTCGTCATCTGCGGGGGACGCGAGATAGGCGTCCGGGATATACCATGTTTTCACAACCAAATCCTCTCTAAACAAAACAGGCGACACCCCATAACGCGAAGGTGCCGCCCGTTGATGGTAAAAAACCAAGTTGGTTTAGAAGTCGAAGTCGTTGATGTTCTCTGCGGTGAACACGAACGGCGAACCGAGTAGTATCTCGCTACCGTTCACGACCTGCAACTCACCCAGGCGGCCCGCTATGACGGAGGTGTCGCCCGGTGCGAACTCGCCGTCCACAATAGCGCGGGTCACGTAGACTGCCGCGTAACCGAGGTCAATCGGGTTCCACAGCACAACACTCTGGACACAGCCGTCGTTGACGAAGTCCTTCATGGCGTTGGGGGTTGCGAGGCCGACAACAGCAACCTCACCGCACAGCCCAGCCTGCGTGACAGCGTCCGCAGAGGACGGGGTTGCCACGGAGGTCATACCGAACAGACCATCTATGTCCTCACCGTATTTGTTAAGTAGCGTGTTGGCCTGCTCGAAGGAGAGCACAGCGTCTTCCTGTGCCTCTACGGTCTCCAGCCACTCCATCTCCGGGAAGCACTTCTCCTGGTAGGCCTGCATCTCAGCGATCCAGCGGGCCTGGTTGGGGGTGGTGAAGGTGGAGGTGACGATACCGAAGGCGGCGTCCTCACCCATCTCGGCGACCATGTTGTCGATCATGGACTTGGCGATGCCGTTGAACTCGGCCTGGTTCACGAACCACTCACGGGCGTCTGGCTCGGAGTTGGCGTCGAAGCCGACAACACGCAGGCCCTCGTCCAGCGCGTTACGCAGTACCGGGGAAATGGCGACCGGGTCGTTGGCTGCGAACAGCACACCGTTGACCTCACCACCGGCGATGTAGTTCTCGATGACCTGAACCTGGTCGTCAATGCTGGCCTCGGTTGGCGCGTCGGTGATGATGGTAACGTTACCGAGTTCCTCAGCGGCCTCGTTCATGCCCTGGGTGGTGGCGCTGAAGTAGCCAATACCGACCAGCTTGGGGATATCTAGCAGGGTGATGTCTGCGCTAGCGAGGTCAGGAGCGTCGGTCGGTTGGCCGCCGTCGTACTCCACCATATCCATCATTTCTTCCTCACCCATCTCCTCTTCGGCCATGTCCATACCCATGCACTCCAGCGGACTCACGGGGAGGTCGTCTGCGCCGTCCCAGCGCTCGTCCTGGGCAGCGACCGGGGCCACGAACAGGCCCACAACCAACATGAGCACGGCGCTCAACAGCAGGAATTTCTTAGACATATTTTGAAACACTCCTTGTGTTTATATTGAAAAGTATCACTAAGTTTGTATTGACTTAGGTCGTTCTGTTTCATGCACTTGTGCCTCTACATCACCCCCTTTCAAGGGAAGCTCGGCAAGCCGAACGTTACTGGCGGCTCTGAATCCAGTTATTGATGAGAATTGAGAAGATCAGCACCACACCGATGATGATGATCGTCGCGTCACTGGTGACGCCGGAGAGCGCCAACCCGTTCTTAAGGAGTTGGATGAGCACGACACCGATTATTGTGCCGGTGACGCTGCCCGTCCCGCCAAAGATGCTCGTCCCGCCCAGCACTACCGCCGCGATCACGTCCAACTCCAGGCCGGTGCCCATGTCCGAGCGGGTGGTGCTCACGCGGGAGACGAACAGCACGCCCGCCAACGCAGACATCAACCCGGAAAAAGTGTAAATCGCAAGGATGTAGCGGTTCACGGGCAGGCCGCTAAAGCGTGCGCCCGTCTCGTTGTTGCCGATGGCGTAGAGGGTGCGGCCAAAGGTCGTCCGGGCGAGGACAACCCCGGCGATGATGACGCTTACCACCAGGAATGAAATTTGCGTCGGAATCCCCAGGAAATCCCCCTGGCCGAATACATAGAACCACTCCGGCCAGCCTGTGGCGCTACGCCCCCGGCTGATGCCCTCCGCCAACCCGCGATAAAATGCCAGTGTCGCCAGCGTCATAATGAGCGGTGGCACCTTCACACGGGTGATGAAGAAGCCGTTGACGAAGCCGGAGATCATGCCGACGACCAACGTTGTGACCATCGCCAATGGTAGGGGGAAGCCGAGTGTCTGCCAAGTATACCCTAGCACAATCGCGGCCAGCCCGAAGATTGACCCCACGGACAGGTCAATGCCAGCGGTGATGATGATATAGGTCATCGGCAGGGCGACTAACCCGACCTCCGTTAACAGGCGTAGCTGGTTCAACAGGTTGCGCGAGGTGAAGAAGTTCTCGTTCTGGCTGCTGAGGCCGATCACGGCCAGCACCATGATGATAAACAGCACGCCCTCACGGCTGAGGACAGCCTCGCGCAGTCGCTCGACAAGGCTCATCTCTTGGATCAGGTCGCTTTTGGTCTTTGCGTTGGTTGTCATCGTTCCTCTGGTTCCTTACGCTCGCTGGCGGCTACGACGGAACAGGTCCGCCAGCACCGTTACCAGAATCAACAAGCCCTGCACACTCTTGAGCCAGAACGGGTCCACGTCGATGAACACCATGCCGGAGCGAATCGCGTTGAGCAGTATCGCGGCCAATGTGCCACCGAGGATCGTCCCCGTGCCGCCGAGAATACTCACGCCACCGATAACCGACGCCGTGATGATGTTCAACTCCAGGAAGGGCGGCGGGGTGGCCTGGATAATCTGAAACTGCGTGGCGTAGATCAGCGCGGCAATCCCCGCAAAGAGGCCGTTTATCATAAAGGCCTGTAAGACGACGACCCGCTCCGAAATCCCACTGAGGCGGGCGGCCTCGGCGTTGCCGCCGACGGCGTAGAACGAGCGACCTAGCCCGCTGTAGCGCATCCAGAACAGCGCCAGGATCGTGAGGATAATCATGAACCAGATGGGTACGGCCACGCCCAGGAAATCCCACTGGGCCAGCTTGTAGGCGTCCGGCAGGTTGGTCACGCGCTCGCCGTTCGTCCAGATGATAAGAATACCCTTCAGAATACTGAGCATTGCCAATGTCACGACGATTGACGGCACGCGCAAATACGCGACTAACCAACCGATCCCACCACCGATAATCACACCGAACACCAGCGGCGCGACCCAGGCAACGGCCACTGGCGCACCACCCGTCACCAAGCGACCGCTAATGATGGCTAACAGCGCAATCAGTGACCCAACGGAGATGTCGATATTCCCGGTGATAATCACCATCGACATGCCAATCGCCGCCACTGCGATATAGGCGTTGCCCTGCAAAATATCCAGTAGATTACGCTCGGAGAGATAACGCGGGTTAATGATGCCAACGAGCACGAGGAGCACGACCAACCCCAGCAACAGCACGATTTCCTGGTTACCGAGTAGGCGTGGCACCTCGAAGTAGCGCGGCGCGGGTGGCCTGGGAACGAACACCTGCACGATCATCAGCACAGAAACGGCCAACATCACCCAGAACGCAGGCCCCATCTGCGAGAAGAAGGTGGCCTCCTCCGCCGCGTAATCTCGCCAGAACACGACATAGTAGACCAAGCCCAACACACCACCCAACACCGCTAAGACGGACAGCACGCGGTCCAGGCGCGGGTCCACCACGTTGACGAGGCCGATAATGGCGACGGTGAACCCGGCAAACCACAGCAGGCGTAGACCGTTGGTGACAACCCCCAACTCGTTGTTGCCTCGGCTCTCCGTGAGGACGCCGACCGTCGTCGCGCCGAGTTCCGGCTGGGTGATGAAGGGCAACAGTGTATAGGCCGCCAACATGACAAGGCCCAGGATGATCGGGATAAAGACCTGTGGGATACGCCCTGCGCCCACAGATTCTACAGGTTTAGGCTTGCTCTGCTCCTGCGTTGTCGTGGCGGTCATACCCCGGCCTCCGTTTGCGTTGTGTAGTCCGTCATCATGGCTGCTGCAACTGCCTCCTGGGTGGCCTGTTCGCGGCTGAACTCGCCCACAAGCCGCCCCTCACGCATCACGAGTACGCGGTCGCTCATCCCTAAAACCTCCGGCAGTTCACTGGAGATCATCAGGATGGCGATGCGGTGTTCGACGGCAAGCTGGCTCATGCGGCGGTGAATCTCGGACTTCGCGCCCACGTCGATACCGCGTGTTGGCTCATCCATAATCAGCACGCGGGGTTTACTCGCGAGCCACTTGGCGATGACGACCTTCTGCTGGTTGCCGCCACTAAGTTTATTGGCGACTTGTTCCGTACTGTAGGCGCGGACGCCCAGGTCCGCGATGACTTCGGCGGCCTTGTCGCGCTCCTGCCGCCAGTTGATGAACCCACCCCTGGAGACATCACCCATCGTCGCCATTGATGCGTTCTCGCGCAGTGTCATCTCGCGGATGAGGCCCTGTGTCCCCCGGTCCTCTGGGACGTAGGCGATGCCGTGTTCGATGGCCTCTCGTGGGTGCTGGATGGTGATGGGCTGGCCGTCAATCAGGATTTCGCCGGATTCCGCCGGGGTGATTCCGAAAATGACCTGGGCGGTTTCGCTACGCCCGGAGCCGACTAACCCGGCTAACCCGACGATCTCCCCGGCGCGTACTGAGAACGACACATCGCGGGTGGTCGGTTCGTAGTTGAGGTTGCGAACCTCTAGCACGACCTCACCCGGCTCGCCGTCCACCTTCGGGAACAGGTTGTCAATCGTGCGACCCACCATCATGCTGATGAGTTGCGGCTCGGTCGTCTCGCTGACCTGGCGCGTGTCGATGTATTCGCCATCACGCAGGACGGTCACGCGGTCGGCCAGTTCAAACACCTCTTGCAAGCGGTGGCTGATGTAGATGATGCCCACGCCACGCTCTCGCAACAGCCGCACGATAGAAAACAGACGCTCCACATCGCTCTCGGTGAGGGCAGCAGTTGGCTCGTCCATAATCAGAATTTTCGCGTCCAGCGACAGCGCCTTGGCAATCTCCACACGCTGACGGTTGCCGACGTTGAGCGTCCCCACCTTGCGCCGCATGTCGAGGTCGTAAACTTCCAGGTCTGCGAGGATTTGGGTGGCGCGTGCTTCCATCTCGCGCCAGTCTACCCCGTGAAACGGCCCAATCTTGCGGCGTGGGGCGTGGCCCATGAAGATGTTCTCGGCGACGGTGAGTTCCGGGTAGAGGCCCAACTCCTGATAAATGGTGGCGATACCGTTGGCCTGCGCCTCACGCGGGTTGTTGAACTGCACAGGTTCGCCATACATGGTGACCTGCCCGGAGGTGGGCTGATACACGCCAGAGATTGTTTTAATTAGCGTGGACTTGCCCGCGCCGTTTTCCCCCAATAGCGCGTGAACCTCACCCGCGAACATGTCGAACTGGACGCCTTTAAGGGCATGAACGCCGGGGAACTTCTTATGGATATCGGTAAGTTGCAGGATTGGTTCGTTCATGCGTTTCCCTTTGTGGTGATGAGATTGCGGTAACGTTCCGCTTGGGCCGCCCAGGTTGCGGTGTCTTGTGGTTCGTAGGCCACTACATCGAGCGCGGCACTGAGCATCGCACGAGCATCGGCCAGACCGCCCAACTCCCCCAACGAGATGAGTTGCACCACGCCGTTACCGAGCGCCGTGGCCTCGGTTGGCCCGGCGTACACGGGCCGCCCAATGGCATTGGCGGTCATCTGGTTAAGCACGCGGTTCTGCGAGCCGCCGCCGATGATGTGTAGCTGGCGAATCTCTTTCCCGGCCACGTCCTGTAGCATGTCCAGCACATGACGATACTTGAGCGCAAGGCCCACATGGAAGGCGGTCAACACCTGGGCGTCCGTCCCTGGGACGGGCTGGCCTGTTTCCTGGCAGTAGGCGCGGGCACGGGCCGCCATATCCCCCGGCGGCAGGAAACGCGGGTCGTCCGGGTCAATCAGGGAGCGGAACGGATCGTCGTTGCCGTCTACAAGCGCCATAACCTGCTCGTAGCTGTAGTCGGTGCCGTCCTCGCGCCACGTCCGCAGTGCTTCCTCGATGATCCACAGGCCCATGATGTTCTTCAGCAGGCGGTAGGTGTGGTCGTAGCCCCCCTCGTTGGTGACGTTGGCGGCATAGGCTTTGTCGTCCAGCACGGCGTCGGCGACCTCTAAACCCAACAGGCTCCACGTCCCGCTGCTGAGATAGGCGTAATCGCTGGTGGTCGTTGGGACGGCGACAACGGCGCTGGCGGTGTCGTGGGTCGGCGGGACAATCACGGGGATGTTGTTCCAGGTGCCCAGGCGGTCCCCAGCGCGGATGATGAGCGGCAGAAAGTGTGTCGGGATGTTCATTGAGGACACCAGCTCACGGTTCCAGTCGCCTGTCGCCGGGTTCACCATCTGCGAGGTGGTGGCGTTGGTGAACTCGGATGCCTTCTCCCCTGTGAGCCAGTAGTGGAACAGGTCTGGCATAGTCAGCAGGGTATCGGCTGCGTTTAACACCATGCTCTCCGCCCGCTCCCATGCAATCAACTGGTACAGTGAGTTAATCGGTATGAACTGGATGCCCGTCCCGTCGAAGATGGTGCGGCGGTCATAGTTTGCCATCGCCCAATCGTAGGCATCTGCACGGCCCAGGTCACGGTAGTAAACCGGGTTTCCCAACAACGCGCCGGACCTGTCCAGCAGCGCGAAGTCCACGCCCCAGGTATCTACCCCGATGGCGGCGGTGTCTGCCGGACGTTTTGCCAGCCCCGCCAGCACCTCCCGCCAAATATGCAGCGCGTCCCAGTAGTGGGCATCCGGCAGTTTCACGGGCGGGCTAGTGAAACGGTGCAACTCGTTGAGTGTGATTGTCTCGCCATCGAAGGCGACATCAATCACACGACCACTGCCAGCGCCGAGGTCTACCGCTATAACGTGCCTGGCACTCATGCGTCTCGCCCTCCCAGCCGATGCACAATCGGTTTTGTCTGCTGGTAGAGGTCGAGAAAATTCGCGAACAGCGGATCGTAGATCGTCTTCGCGTCCGGGTTGGGTGTAATGGTATGGTCAATCTCCACCCAGCCGTCGAGGTCGGACTGTTTGAGCAGCCCCGCCGCGACCCCCACGAGGAAAGCATCGCCGTAGCTCGCGCCAATCGTCTGCTTGGGGACGACTTGCTCTACCCCTGCCACATCGCTGACGATCTGCAACCAGGTGTCCGACTGGGTGCCACCACCAACAGCGACAATCCGCTGAACAGACGCGCCCATCTCGCGGAAGGTGTCTATGTTATGACGCACACCGTAGGCGACGCTCTCCAGCGCAGCGCGGTACATGTCGGCGCGGGTGGTGGAGAGGGACAGTCCCGCAATCACCCCCCGCGCATGGGGGTCGTTAATCGGGGTTCGCTCCCCGCTAAAGTAGGGGAGCATTAACAGGCCGTTGGCTCCCGGCGGCACACTCGCGGCCCCCTTAAACAGCGTGGCGTAGGCGGTTTCTTCCGGCAAATCTGGCGCGAGTTCATCACGGAACCAGCGGGTGAGGCTGCCCGTGGTTGCCATCCCTGCCGCGATATTGAAGTGACCCTCAAACGCCCCGGCGACGGTCCACACCAACGGGTGCGGGTTGAGGGCGGTCTGTATCAATATAAAGAAGGCGGTGCTGCCATACATCATCATCAGGTCGCCGGGGTTCACCGCACCGACGCTGACCGCCTCACTGAGCGCGTCTACGGCACCGACGGCAACCGGCGTTCCGGCCTTCAGCCCGGTTTCCGCAGCACCCGACGCGCTCACATGCCCGGCCAATTTATCGCTATGGGAGGTACGCGGTAACATCTCCCGCGTCACGCCGACGACATCCATGTAACGCTCGGACCAGTCCACCGCCTCCATGTCGAACAGCGGCATGTAGTGGCTGGAGGTGTGCTTGTCGATGACGTGCTCGCCCGTCATACGGTAGATGAGATAGCTAGAGGCCGTGGTGATGTGTGCTGTCTTGGCCCACAGGTCCGGCTCGTTCTGGCGCATCCACAGGATTTTCGGGCCAACGGCCTGGCTGCTCAGCGCCATCTTGGAGAACGCGAAGATTTCATCTACGCCGATTTCGTTGTTGAGTTGGTCGATCTGGTCTGATGCACGCGCATCAACGCCGTAGAGAATACCTGGTCGCAACGGACGGCCCTCAGCATCCAGCGGCAACATACACGGGCCAATCGCGCTCAAGGCAACGCCAGCCACGTCCGCGCCGCTGTAGCCGCCGGACAGCAACACCTGACAAATGGTAACGACATCTGCCCACCACACGGCGTCGGCGTCCTGTTCCGCCCAACCGGGTTGCGGGATGTCCATCTTGTGTGGGACAGTGTGCGCCGCCAGCACCTTCCCCGCCGGGGTGACAAGGACGCCCTTGCTACTGTAGGTTCCGACATCGATACCGAGTAACAACTCTGGCATAAAGGTTCTCCAAAATAAGTGGCGCAACAGCGCGAGAATATCTAATCTTTATGGCGGCTCAGGCTAGCTCATCCTGGGTCGCCGGGTAATAGATATTGACGTTATCTGTATTTACAAAAAAATGATCCATATAAACAGCGGGGGCCACCTGTTTCCCCGCGAGAATATCCAGGGCCAAGGCTAATAGCGGCTCGCCGTAGGCCTCCGGGCAGAAGGCCGTCGCGCCGACGAGGGCGGCCTCGCCGTGGCGCATCTCGTCGCGCAGGCGGCGGTCTGCCCCCTGCCCCACCAGCCGCAAACGACTGATGTACCCGGTTTCGCGGGCGGCCTCCAACGCGCCAACGGCGGCATCATCGTTAAAGCAGATCATGGCGACGCGGGCTGTTGGTGGCAACGAGGCCAACGTCTCGCGGACGACAGCGTGGGCATGTTGGGCTGTGTTGTCAAAGTCCACGACGATTTTACACGCCAGCGGGATGACACCTAAAACGGACGCCATGCCGTCCAACTGCCCGTCAATCCGCATGGCGGGCAACTTCCCCGTGCGGCGCTGGGCGACGACAATTAAATAGTCAAAAGCCCCGCCCCAGTCGCGCTGGACCGCCTGACCAAGCTCTATCCCGGCGATCTTGCCAGCGGCGTAATTATCCACGCCGAAGTAGGTCGCCCCAACCATCGGAATATCCACCGCAATCACCGGGATACCGATATTATGGAACCGATGGGCGATGAGATTCCCGGCGTCCTCGTCAATCTGGTACTCAATCACGAGGTCTAGCGACTGGGCCATCAGTTCGTCGGCCACGTTGAGCGCCACCTCGCGGTCTAGCTGGTTGTCCGCCAGGATCAACTCGATGTTCCCATGTTGACGGGCGGCATTCTCTAAACTACGGCGTACATCACGGCTGAACGAGGTATGTTCGCTGAGGTTGGCGAAGGCGATTCGCGGCGGGCGCGTCCCCACGACAGACGGCGTGTAGCTTTGGCTAGTCTGTTCGCCACAAACGACAGCGACCGTCCCAGAGCGGCGTATCTGGTCAATAACGGTAGACGATACTGCTGAATCTACGGCGACATAATTCACATCGTCCAGTGTGGCGAAGGTACGCGGTCCCACCTCCCCAATCTTACTGGTGTCTAGCAGGACGACACACTCACGGGTCGCACGGAGCATCATTGTTTTCATCTGGGCTTCGTGGATGTCGTTCTCAAAGAAGCCGATCTCCGGGACAAAGGTATTGCAGGAGACAAACGCCCGCCGGATGTGGTGTTGCTGCAACACGGCCTCGCCAATGTCCCCAGTGAGGGCGTTGCCGTTGGGCCGCAGGATGCCGCCCAGCAGTATCACGGTATTGGTCGGCTCCTTGGCGAGCATCTGTGCGACGCTCACGCCGTTGGTGAACACGGTCAACTCGCGGCGGTCCGCCAGATAGTCCGCCATGTGCATGACGGTTGAACTGGCGTCTAGCATGATGGTATCACCATCTTCGACCATGCTCGCGGCCCAACGTGCAAGCCAGCTTTTTTCAGTGTAATTACGTGAGGCCTTCTGCGCGACGTACCCGTTATCGCCGTTTGCTTCCAAGGGGACGGCCCCACCGCGCACACGCCGGAGGCGGCCCTGTGCGTCCAGGGTTTCCAGGTCGGTGCGAATCGTACTCTCGGACACGTTTAGCCGATGGGCCAAGTCCGTAACGCGCACGCTCTCCGCCACATCCAACAGGTGCAGGATGCTCTGGTGACGCTCATAGGCACTGGCGGATTTGTTAACCATCATTAAAGTTCTTAAAAGGGTCCACGAAAAACAAAATTTTGTATATCACATGTGATTCTTGCGGAAAACTCGCATTTTGTCAAATTTTACTTTTGGAAATTCGTGATTCCTGTTGGAAATTTGCGAAAGGTGATGAATCAGGGTAGGATTACGCAAAAATCCGATTTGCTAAAAGATTCCGACTTATGATTACAGCTTATGACCTCGCAAAAGAACGTTACGCAGCACTTGGCGTAGATACCGACGCCGCCTTGGAGAAGCTCAAGACCATCGCGATCAGCCTACACTGCTGGCAAGGCGATGATGTGGGCGGTTTTGAGGGCCCCGAACGTGGCCTGAGCGGGGGGATCATGGCAACGGGCAACTACCCCGGCAAGGCGCGGAGCGTTGAGGAACTGCGCCGCGACCTCGACAAAGCCTACAGCCTGATTCCCGGCACGCACCGCTTGAACTTGCACGCGATTTACCCGGATACGTCTGACAAAATCGAACGTAACAAGATCGAGCCGCGTCACTTTGCCGGGTGGGTTGATTGGGCGAAGGCGAACAACCACGGGATTGACTTCAACCCGACCTGCTTCAGTCACCCGATGGCTGACGACGGCTTCACACTCGCCCATCACGATGACGGTGTGCGCCAGTTCTGGATCGAACACTGCATCGCCAGCCGCGAGGTTGGCGCGTACTTCGGGCGGGAACTCGGCACCCCGGCGGTCACAAATGTCTGGATCCCTGACGCCTACAAAGACACCCCAGCGAACCGACTGGCCCCGCGTGAACGGCTGTTGGCGTCGCTGGACGCAGTGTTCGCGGCGGAGATTGACCCAGCGCACAACCTGGACGCCGTCGAGAGCAAGTTGTTCGGCATCGGTGCGGAGAGCTACACCGTCGGCTCACACGAGTTCTACATGGGCTACGCGATTTCGCGTGATGTGTTGCTGTGCCTAGACGCAGGACACTACCACCCCACCGAAACCATTGCCGACAAGATCAGCGCGTCCATGCTCTACTTAGATGAGATGCTGCTACACGTCAGCCGGGGCGTCCGCTGGGACAGTGACCATGTGGTGACGTTGAACGACGACCTGCGGGCCATCACTGAGGAGATCGTGCGCGGGAACTATACCGAGCGTATTCACATCGGGCTGGACTTCTTCGATGCCAGCATCAACCGCATTGCGGCTTGGGCGGCTGGCACACGCAACACGCTTAAGGGGCTGTTGTTGGCATTGCTGGAGCCGCGTGAGATGCTCAACGCCTACGAAAACGACGGGAACTACACTGCCCGGCTGCTGCTGCTGGAAGAACTCAAGAGTATGCCGTTTGGGACCGTGTGGGACCACTACTGCGAGGTGCAGGGCGTCCCGGTGGGGATGGCCCTGTTGGATGAGATCACCGCCTACGAAAAATCCGAATTGGCACAACGGAGTTAAAAGCCCATGCAGTTTGACCAGCTCTCCCCGCGTGAACAACTGGTGCGCGTGATGAATCGCATCTACTACGGCGAGATGACGACGCTTTCCGGCGGCAACCTGTCCATTTTGGACGACGACGGCAAGCTGTGGATTACGCCAGGCGGTGTGGACAAGGGCAAGCTCACGCCCAAGGACATTGTGTGCATTCACCCGGACGGCACGGTGGAGGGACTACACAAACCGTCGTCGGAACTCCCCTTCCACCGGGCGATCTACGCCCAGCGCCCGGATGTGCGGTCTATCGTTCATGCCCATCCCCCGGCGTTGGTGGCCTTCAGCATCGCCCGTAAAATCCCAGACACCAACATCATCCCGCAGGCGCGGCGCGTATGTGGGCGGGTGGGCTACGCGCCCTACGCGTTGCCGGGCAGCGAGGCACTTGGTGAGAGCATTGCGAGAACTTTTGGCGGGGGTTACGACGTGATCCTGCTGGAAAATCACGGGATGGCCGCAGTCGGGGAGAGCTTGCAGGCGGCGTTCCAGCGGCTAGAAACGCTGGACTTCTGCGCCCGCATCCAGATGTTCGCGGCTCGTCTGGGCGCGTTCACCACACTGACCGACGCCCAAATCAGCATGTTTGACCATCGCGAGAACGCGCTGCCGGAGTTCACACCTGCGGCCCGCAGTAGCGCCGAACGCGAACTGCGCGAACAGATCGTGGATGCCGTGCGGCGGGCCTATGCTCGCAAGCTGATGATTAGCACCGAGGGCGTGGTATCCGCCAGATTGGGTGACGGCGATTTTCTGATTACGCCGACGGGCCAGGACCGCCAAACACTTGATGTTGGTGATGTAGTGCGGGTGAAGGACGGGCAGCGTGAGGCGGGGAAACTGCCTAGCCGCTCGGTGATGCTCCACGCGCTGCT
>CAYWZS010000063.1:0-22369 GCA_964462905.1 uncultured Anaerolineaceae bacterium | reverse complement strand
CGCGCTGCAACGGGTGAACGAGTTGGTAGTCGAGACGGTCTGTGATTTCGGTTAGTCGATTGTTCTGATCTGTTTATTTATCGTGGTAGGCGTGCTATGCTACCCCGCATTGTGCCAGGGAACACACAACTGCGAGGAGCGAAGCGTATATGCACAAAACACACCGAGCCGGGGACCTGCGTCCCTCCCACGACGGCGAGACCGTATCGGTTGCTGGGTGGGTGAACCGCCGCCGCGACCAGGGCGGCGTTATTTTCATTGACCTGCGGGACCGCTGGGGGGTCGTGCAGGTGGTCATTAACCAGGAGGATGCACCGGACGCCCACGCTATCGGCAACGAAATCCGCCGCGAGTTTGTGGTGCGGGTCAAGGGCTATGTTCGCATTCGTCCAGAGGGAACCGCTAACCCGGACCTGGAAACCGGTGACGTAGAAGTGGTTACGCAGGAGATAACGATCCTCAACCGCTCCAAGACGCCCCCGTTCTACATTCACAGCGACGAGGAACCCGTTAAAGAGTCCGAACGGATGCGCTACCGCTACCTGGACCTGCGCCGCCCGAACATGCAGCATAACATCATGCTGCGCTATAAGACGGTGAAGTTCATCCGCGATTACCTGGATAACGAGGCATTTGTCGAAGTTGAAACGCCGATTTTGTTCAAGACGACGCCGGAGGGCGCACGCGACTTTCTTGTCCCAAGCCGCATCCAGCCTGGCAAGTTCTACGCGCTGCCGCAAAGCCCGCAGCAGTTGAAGCAGTTGCTGATGGTCGGCGGTTTTGAGCGTTATTTCCAGATTGCCAGGTGCTTCCGTGACGAAGACCTACGCGGCGACCGTCAACCGGAGTTCACCCAGTTGGACTTCGAGATGAGCTTTGTCGAGCGCGAGGACGTGATGCAGGTCGCTGAGGGGCTGATGGGGTCGCTGATTGACACCTTGGTCCCAGACCGTCCGACGTTTGGACGCCCGTTCCCGCGTATTCTTTGGAAGGACGCGATGGAGAAGTACGGCACGGATCGCCCAGACTTGCGCTATGGCCTAGAAGCGTTTGATGTGGCGGACATCGTGGCGGAGACGGACTTCAAGGTGTTTAAGGACGTGGCCGAGTCTGGCGGTGTGGTGAAGGCCATTCGCGGTGAGATCACCCGCCTGCCAGAAGCGATGAGCAAGACGGCGCTCAAGGAGTTCGCGAAAGACCTTGAGGGCAAGGTGCGTTCGGTCGGTGGTGGCGGCCTCGGTTATATCTTGTTACCGGAAGGCGACGGCAAGGTGTGGGGTGCGCTGGCGAAGTGGTTCAGCGATGCACAGGTGGCAGATTTGGCGTCGCGCACGGGAGCTGTCCCCGGCGACCTGATCTTCTTTGTGTCCGACAAGCGGGCGGAGGTCGCCTACGACGCGATTGACGTTGTGCGCCGTGGGTTGGCGGAGTCGCTGGACCTTGTGGGCGACAACAAGGATATGTTGGCTTTTTGCTGGGTGATCGACTTCCCGCTGTTCCTCTACAATGCGGATGAAGACCGCTGGGACCCATCACAACACATGTTCACCATGCCACTACCAGAGGACCTGCCCTATCTAGACAGCGATCCCGGCAAGGCACGTGGTAGCCAGTATGATCTCGTGTGCAACGGCTATGAGATTGGTGGCGGCAGTATCCGTATCCATGATCGGGAGATTCAGGAGAAAATCTTCCCGTTGATAGGGCAGGATATGGACCACGCCTACGAGGAATTCGGCCATATGCTCACGGCCTTTGAGTACGGTGCGCCGCCGCACGGTGGGATGGCCTGGGGAATTGATCGTCTCGTGATGCTCCTGGCACAGCAACCGAATATTCGTGAGGTGATTGCCTTTCCCAAGACGCAAACTGGCTCCGACGCGATGGCGAAGGCTCCGTCTTATGCGTTGGATGAGCAGCTCAAGGAACTACACATCGAACTCGGTGAGACGGCGCTAGAGGCAATTGAGGCTGAACAAGCGGAAGATGCCGAGGCAGAAACCCAGGGGTAATTACGGTGTCTGTTGGTTGGGGTACGTTGCTTGCACGTACCCCAATTCCGTGCTTGTTAGCTCTCGTTTAGCGTGAGGGCGTCAGCGTGGCGTAACCCCGCCAGAATCCCCCTCCAAATAGGCCCAAGAAGGCCAGCGCCGGGCCGGGTTCAGTTGCGGCACCCATATAGGGGTTTAACAAGGTTCTGCATCAACAAGTGTCTCTGTATGAGTTGAGGATGATTTCAAGGCGCACGGGATCCTAACAGACCATGCGGGTGGGGTAAGGGATTTACGCCTCACCTGTTTCGGCGCGTTCCTGTAATGCTACCAGTCGTTCAATCTTGCGCCCCGTCTCACTCCATGAGATGCGGCTGAGACCCAGTTTCTCGCGAATCGTGTCCCCCTCAACACCTGCCCGCGCATCGCGAACGGCGCTCGTCCAGCGCATGATCTCAAATGAAACCTTCGTGGGGATGCCTGCGCCCGTGCCGATGTCCTCCAGGATGTACTCCAGGTTGCGCGGCGTGCAGGTGAATATCTCGTCGGTGATCTTGTACTGGTCGGCGTACAGGTCAAACAGCTTCAGCCAATCGGGGTCCAGTGGAATTTTGCGCTCTTTGTAGACGTTACGGGCGGTGTGGTGGACGTGCAGGTAGGGTTCGCTCCCCTCGTCGCGCTTGATATCCGCAACCGTCAGACGCTTGGCCTCGCTTTTCTTGATTCCGGTGTCCAGCAGCAGGCGGAACAACAGTTCTGAGCGGGTGTCGATGTCCTGGCTTTTTTTCTTGTGTTGCATCGTCATGGCGAAGGCCAGCATCCGCTGAATTTCGTCGGGATTCAGCGCGTAGGACAAGGGAGCCTCACCGCTACGCTGAAGTACCGCCTTGGCCGGGTCATGGGTTAACACGCCGATCCCCTTCAACCACTTGAAGTAGACCTTGAGCGTCGTCACGCGCCGGGCGTAGGTCTTGCGGCTACAGGGAACACCCCGGCCCTGCTCCATCCACGTCAGGTAGGCGTTGAGGTGTTTCGTCTGGAAGTCCCCGACGGCGTTTTGCTCCCCAGCGTGTTTCATCAGCAGGCCCATGTCCGCGATAAAGGCCTTAATGGTGTTGGTCGTTTTGCCCTCTTTTTGCAGATAGGTTTCGAACAGCGGTAGCGTGTGCTGGATTTGTGTGGTGCGGTTAATGTCCTTCTCGGTTTGTGGCTGTGACGAGAACAGCGGCATTTGACGGGGATCAGCCATGATTCTTCTCCAACAATTCCGGGTCGATAATCCAGCCCTCCAAGGTGTCCACATCTTGCGGGACGCCGTAGTTTGGCTGTTCGGCTCCCCACGCAGCCTGGAGCGCCGCGAGTAGCGCGTCCAGTGGGTCGCCTGTGGGGTCTGTCACAAATTGCGGTTCAAGTGCTTGGGGTACATCGAGTGTGAGGCCGTATAGGTCGCTGCTGTGTTGTTTGATCCCATCAAAGATAGCGGTGCGTTTGGCCTGGGCAGTGGCGGTCTGCTGGGTTGTGTTGTCGCTCTTGTACTTGCTGCCCCGTCCGATCAGCTTACGCACGACTAGCGCCGGGTACACCTCCAACACGACGCGGTTATCGTCTGTGGGACGGTTGGGAACCACACTCACATCACTGGCAGCGAGTCGGCGTGCGCCCTCGTAGAACATACGCCCCACTGGGATAAAGTACATCTTCATTGGGCTTTGTGCGCCCGCGAGTTGGTCCACTGCCCGAAAGTGCAGCTTGTCCCCTGGGTTGCGGGGTTGGATGTAGGCATCCACCGTGCGGACCCACTCGCGTTTCCCCATCCCCTCGACCAACTCGACGTAGGCCTGCCAGTCCTGCGGGAAGCCCAGGTTGTCAATGAGCTTGCGCGGTTGGCCGAAGGCGAAGTCCATCCCCGCAACCCACGGCCCCGGACGCCGCAAAAAGTCCTCAAATGGCGCGAACGACGTGAACATTTCAAAATCCTCAACCCATAGTGTATTGCTTTCGAGTGTACACGCGACCACGGTGAGTGGCTTCTTCTTGTTGGGGGCACTGGTGAAATCAAGTCCATAAATTCGCATAGTCGCATCATAGCACAAAGTAACGGGTGAAGGACACAACAAATGCTCATCAGACATACTCTGTTTTTTGGTTGGTGGATCATGCGATATTGGAATACAGAACGAAGGATGAATAGCGGAGAAAGACGATATGCGCTACGGTTTGACGGTGATAATCCTCACGCTCGTAAGCATAGCGATTCAGGCTCAGGACGACCCGCCACCAGGTGAAATCTACAGCGTAAACGGTACGAACCTCCATCTACATTGCATGGGGGAGAGCGAACCAACGATTATTCTCGAATCGGGGATCGGCGGCTTCACGCTGAACTGGACAGCCGTCCAACCGCAACTTGCGGAGTCTTACCGTGTGTGTAGCTATGATCGGCGCGGCTACGGCTGGAGCGATCCCCTCACAACTTCCTTCACGCTGGAAAACGCGGTGGGCGACCTATATGCGCTGCTGACTGCCGCCGAAGTTGAGCCGCCCTATGTGTTTGTAGCGCACTCGTTCGGCGGTGTCTTGAGTCGTGCCTACCACGCCACCTATCCCGATCATGTGTTGGGAATGGTCATGCTGGATGCGATCCACCCGCAGATGCCAGAGCGCGTTGCGGCGTATCCGTCGGCGTTGCCTCGCCAACTCGACCAACTGGACCGTACCGCCGGGTTAATACGAGCATTCGCGGCCAGTGATGGGGAAGTGCCGCTGTTAGATGCCTTCGTCCCGAACGACGCTGACGCACTCTTTTTAGATAAGGTGTTGGAGGAAAAGTTCCTGGAAACCAGCAAGCTTGAGGCGCTGTATATGGTTGAGGCCATACCTGCATATCCGTTGCCGGATACCCTAGGCGAGATGCCCTTGGTGGTCGTTACCCACGGAACCCCCGAAACACGCTCGTTCCTCGGCGCACCCATGACACCAGAACAGGCCACGGCTGCTGAGGTGACATGGCAGGCGCTCCAGGCAGAACTGGCGGCGCTCTCTTCACAGGGGCGCTTGGTGGTCGCGGAGGGAAGCTCCCACAGCATCCAGTTTGACCAGCCCGACCTTGTACTTGACCTCGTGTTGGTGGTTGTGGCGGCCACTACCGCTTAAGGTTCCAGGTGTCTGTGGTGTATGTCTCCCGGTAGAGCTTGTCCGCCAGCTTATTTTCCGCATCACTGAGGCCACCGGGCGTGAACCGCACGTCTAACACATCGGCAAAGCTCCCCACGAGCGCGTCCGCGACCTGTCCCCAGGTGATCGTATCCAGGCTGACAGATGCCAGTGTCGTCGCACGCGCCCGAACCTGTTCGCGTGCGGTCTCCCGTGCGGGTGCATCGTCATAGACCAGCGCATCACAGATACGCGCAATATCACCGCAGAGCGGAATTGTCCCATGTTGTAGAACACCGCGATACCGTCGCATCTGGGCGCTACCAATGAGCTTCTTGCCGCCCACTGTGATCTCGTATTTTGACGGTACCTCAAAGCATACCGGGCCAACCTCGCGACTACTGCTGCCATCGGGGTCTGCCTGCACACCAAGCCCCAGACGGCGCATCGCCTCCAATAGTGCCTTGCTCAACCTTAAATACGTCTCGATGATCCCACCAGCCGCCAACGAGTGTGCCTCCGGCAACGCGACACTGTAGGTAAGTTCGTCCCCGTGCAAAATCGCCTTTCCTCCTGTTGGACGCCGCACCATATCCCAGCCGTAGCGTGCCAATCTGTCTGCGTCCACATCGCGTACACGTTGGCCGTAGCCCAGCGACAGACATGGTGGCTCCCAGGCGTATAACCGCAGTGTCGGCGGTTGCTCACCCGCTGCAACGGTCCGCAAAATCGCTTCATCTGCTGCCATATTTGCTGCACCGTTCAGCGGTTCGTCTAGGATCAAGCGCCACTCACGCATTTTTTTATCACCTGTCGTATTTTGCTTTGTCGCAACTTGTGGCATTATAACATTCAGGTAGGGTTTTTTAGACTGTTCATCAGCTTTTTGGGAAGGAAATGCGAGATGACAAGTCCATACAACACACCACCCCCGCCACCATCAGACTATAATACGTCCAAGGAGTCCGCAGCACGCCAACGAATGCGGAAACGGCGGGTCAGTGGTGGTGGAGGCGGCTGGCCGCTGGTGATCGCGGCGTTGCTGATGGTGTTCATCATGGTGGTTTCGACAATGGCTGTCGTCGTCTGGATGACCGTCAACAACACGGAGCAGGAAGTGTTGCCGACCGCTGTTGCCGACCTGCCCACGCCCGTTGTCTCTCGGTTGGACCTTGGCGGGGCCGGGAGTGATGTTGAACTGGTGGCGGGGTCATTGGTCACGCTCTCAGACGGGCGCGAAATTATCATTGAGCCGTGGGATGGGGAGTCTCGCTTTACGATTCTTGTGATGGGGCTGGACCGCCGCCCAGGGGAAACGGGCCTCGGTTTCCGCACGGATACGATGATGCTCGTTAGCTTGGACCCGGAAACGGACCGTCTCGGCATCCTCAGTATACCGCGCGACCTCTACGTCCCGGTGCAAGGTTACAGTGAACTCCAGCGTATCAACACGCCGATGGTGTTGGGGGAGCTACGTAGCCCCGGTTATGGACCTACCCTGGCAATGCAAACCGTTCAGAACAACCTGGGTATCCGCGTTAACGACTACATCGCGATGGATTTTAACGGGTTTATCAAGTTCATCGACGCGATTGGCGGCATTGAGGTAACGCTCAACTACACGTTAAACGACCCCACCTACCCAAATATGTACTACGGGTACGATCCGTTCTATCTGCCACCAGGGACGCACCAGCTTGACGGCGCGACGGCGCTCAAGTTCGCTCGCACGCGCCACGGCAGTAGCGACTTCCAACGGGCACAGCGCCAGCAACAAGTGCTCTACGCGATCCGCGATCGTGTGTTAGAGCCAGGTGTGCTACCGCAGTTGATTGTCCAAGCGCCGACACTCTACGCGCAATTCCAAGAAAATGTGTCTACCGGGCTAACGCTGGACCAGATGATTCAACTCACGCTGTACCTGAAGGATGTGCCGCAGGATAACATCTACACAGGGGTGATTGATCAACGGTACGTGATGAACTACACAACAGGCTCCGGGTCAAGCGTGCTGATCCCGAACCGAAACGCACTCGGCCCGTTGATGATTGAGGTGTTCGGCCCGAACTACAACCAGTAACGCCCAACACATAGGCAACGAAAAACGGCACATCACTACGATGTGCCGTTGGGGTTTCTGAGAAAAAGACCCGCCATGCCGTGTGTCCGCGCGGTTTTGAACCTGCTTATCGCAGGTGGGTATCCGGTTAACGCTTCAGTCTTGGCTCAGGCCTATCACTTCCACGTCAAACCCAAGTGGATCCCGTATTATGGGTGTTGGCCCAAAACTGTCTGCGCCATCACGAACACGGCAGGTTGTTATGATTTATATCAAAGTGGCCTATGCGCGTAAAGGGATAATCCCCACTTTTGCGGATAATATGACGAACCTCACACCTTTACCCTGATATCTACCACACACGGCAGATCAATCCCTTGAGATAGTTGCCCTCTGGGAACGTCAGCGCGACGGGGTGATCATCGCTGCTGCCCAACTTACGGATCACTTGCGCATGGCGTCCGCTATCCGCCAGTGCGCCGAACACGACCTTCTGAAATAGGTCCGCGTCAATTGCGCCACTACAGCTAAACGTGAACAGCAATCCACCCGGCTTGATGATCTTGAAGGCGTGCAGGTTGAGGTCTTTGTAGCCGCGTGTTGCGTTTTCGATCTGCCGCTTGGACTGTGCGAACTTCGGCGGGTCCAATATGACCGCGTCGAAGTGTTCCCCACGGGCAGCATAGTCTCGCAAGACCTCGAAGGCGTCACCGCCAACGAAGTGTGCGTTTTCCGTCGGATAGCCGTTGTCTACCACGATCTGTTCTGCGAGTTCCAGCGCCGGGACGGAACTATCCACGTTGATGACCTCAGCAACGCCCGCCGCCAGCGCGTACAGTCCAAAGCCCCCGGTGTAGCTAAACATGTTCAGCACGCGCCGTTCGTCATCCTCTTGCAGGTCGCTCTCGAAGTAGAGCATGTCGTGGAGCCACCCGCGATTGTCGCGCTGGTCCAGATAGTAGCCCGTTTTGTGGCCGTTGCGAATGTCTACTGGAAAGCGCAGCGTGTTCTCCTCGATTTCGACAGTCTTCGGTGGTTCTTCATCGCCCCACAGTAGCCCAGTTTGGTCAGTTAGGCCCTCTTTCTGGCGGATGTCCACATCGCTACGCTCGTAAATTCCTGCTGGGCGTAGCATGTCCGCCAGTATCGCGGCGATCTCGTGTTTGCGAACATCAATGCCGAGCGTCAACGACTGTAACACCAGCCAGTCCCCGTAGCGGTCCACCACCAGGCCCGGCAGATAGTCGTTCTCGGCGTTAACCAACCGTGCGGCGTTCTGCACACCGTCGCCGTAGGCCTCTTGCAGTTGCACACGCCCTGCAACCGCCCGCCGGATTTTGGCACGCCACCAGTTTTCGTCAATGGGTTCATCTACCCATGTTAGGATTCGCACGCGGATTTGTGAGGTGGGGTTGAAGTAACCGCGTGCGAGGAAGTCGCCTCTTGTGTTCACGACCTGTACAATGTCGCCGGGTCGTGGGTCGTTATCTACAAATTTTATAGACCCGGAGAATATCCAGGGGTGTTTGTTCTCGATGGGCTTCTCTTTACCCTGCTTAATAACGATGATGCCTTCATTCATGACGATAAATGGGGACCTCCTGCTAGTGGGGAATAAAATAGGGCGGAACCTACGTCCGCCCCAGACTGCCGCGTATTATAGTGTGCCGCCCTGCTGAATCAACCGCCGTAGGTCGTCCTCGCTGATGATCGGGACATTGTGTTTCTCCGCCTTTGCGAGCTTGCTCCCGCCGTCCTCGCCAGCCACGAGATAGCTCGTCTTTTTGCTGACACTCCCCGTGACGCGCCCACCGTTGCGCTCGATCAGTTCTGTGGCCTTATCACGCGATAGGGTAGGGAGTTTTCCAGTGATGACGAATTTGAGGCCGTCCAGCGCTTTACTAGCCTGTTCGTTCTGTTCCGCCTCATGACGTACCCCCGCCTCACGTATCTTACGAAGCACCCGTTGGTTATGTTCCACACTGAACCACGCAACGACGTTTTCCGCGATGACCGGGCCAATACCATCAATCTCCACCAGTTGCTCGGCGGTGGCTTGTCCCAGTGCCGCAAAAGATGGATGTGCTTTGACCAGCAGTTTTGCAACGGTTGGCCCAACGCCAGGGATGCCCAATGCGGTGAGAATCTGATCTAGTGGACGGTTCCTGACCTCCGCAATAGACCGCATCAGGTTTTCGACCTTTTTCTCGCCGAAACGCTCTAGCGGTAGCAGTTGTTCCGTTTGGAGGTAGAAGATGTCGCCCTCGTCGGCGATAAGCCCTTGGTCCAATAATACCTTGACCGTTTCTGTGCCGAGGCCGTCAATGTCTAGCGCCTGCCGAGACACAAAGAACTCGATCTGCCGAAAGACGCGTTCAGGGCAGTCGGGGTTTGGGCAGTAGTAATCGACGGACTCCTCGCCGCGTTTGACAATTGGCGTGTCACAGAAAGGGCAGTGCTCCGGCGGTTCTATCGCTTTTTCCTCGCCGCTACGTGAACCGGGAACTGGACCAATAACATACGGAATAACATCGCCAGACCGTTTGATAATCACCCGGTCACCAATACGAATATCCTTTTCCCGCACGAAGTCGTAGTTGTGGAGTGTGGCACTGCTGATACTCACACCCGATACAAACACAGGTTCTAGCTTTGCCGTCGGGACAACGCGCCCCGTCCGCCCGACGCCGATACTCACACCGCGTAGGGCGGTGGTTGCTTCCTCCGCCGGGTACTTGTAGGCGATTGCGCCGCGTGGGTCTTTGCTAACAATACCCAATTCGTTGAAAGCGCTCATCTCGTTCACCTTCACGACCAACCCGTCGATTTCGTATGAAAGGTTAGGACGTCGTTTTCCCCAGGTTGCAATATTTGGGATAAGTGCATCCAATTTGGGATAAAGTTGGATATTTGGGGCCATTGGGAAGCCCAAATCGCGCATATATCCCAAAATATCCCAACGTGTTTCGTGATTTATCCCAACCATCTCAACCACATCGTAGAAGTACGCCGTCAACGGACGCTCCGCTGTGATACGGCTGTCTTTCTGCTTAAGCGTGCCGGAGGCAGCATTGCGCGGGTTGATGAAGGGCGCTTCGTCCTTCTGGATTTTCTCCTGGTTCAATTGCTCGAAGTCCTTCAGCAGATATAGCACCTCCCCCCGTACAACGAGTCGTTCTGGTGCCGCAGGGCCGTTTGGGTCGGCGGGGATGCGTAACGGTACGTTGTTCACCGTGCGGACATTGGCGGTTACGTCATCACCTATCTCGCCGTTGCCGCGAGTGGCGGCACGGGTCATCACACCGTTCTCGTAGATCAGCACGATCGTGAGGCCGTCTAGCTTAGGCTCCAGCGTATAGCTGAGTTCGGTTCCCTCCATTAGTAGCTTGAGGTTACGGCTCTCCCACTCGCGCAGGTCCTCGTCGTTGTAGGCGTTGGCAAGGCTCAGAATGGGTGCGGGATGCTCAACCTTCTCAAAGTCAGTCGAAAGGTCGTTTCCGGCACGTTGGGTGGGCGAATCCGGCGTGGTAAGTTCGGGGTGGTCTGCCTCCAGCTGTTTGAGTTCGTTGAACAGCGCGTCGTACTCTGCGTCTGTGATGATCGGATCACTCAGCACGTAGTAACGATAACTGTGCAGGTGCAATTGCTCACGCAGTGCGCCCGCACGTTTTTCGAGATCCGTTGTGTGCGTCATGATAGCTACGATGCCCCTTCTGGCTGAACTTCCATGTACAGTTGGACGGCCCATCCCTCCTGGCCGCTGAATAAATCGCGGACGCGCCACCACGTAAATCCATCGTTGCGCGTGCTCTCCGGCCCTGCCAGGATTTCGAGCACACTCTCCTCAGCAGCCGTGAACACCAGCGCGTTTTCGATACCCGGGGCCGCTCGCACGTTCAAGCCGTTCTCGCCCACGTTGATGACTGCCACCTGTCGCCCGATAGAGATGATATCCGGCGTAGGGGACAGAAAGACAGGGGGCAGTGTTGGGCCTTCCAGCGCGAAATTCGGGATGGCGCGACTGTCATCATCAGACCGTGGCGCGATTGTCCCGACGATGGCAGGCTGCGGTGTGCGGGTTGGCTCTGGTGGTGCTGTCAACACGACGACCTGTGGCTTGGCAGGTGGTGGCGCAGTGGAATTCCCTAACGCATACACCAACACCACAACCCCACCGACAATGCCAAAGACAAATAGCAACATTAGCATCAGTGACCACAGCGGCGGGATGAACGACGGATTGCGCGGCAGTGGGGGCTGGGGTGGTTGCGCGGGGTCGCTCGGGTTTATAACAATCGTAGGCTCTAGGCGTTGTGTGTCATGCTCGTGTTCGGTCATGCGCCACGGCTCCGTACCCACTCCAGGAAGCGTTCGACGGGCCAGGTGTTAATGACCTGTTCCGGGCGAATCCAGCCGCGCCGTGCTGTCCGGACACCGTAGTGCATCAGGTCCATATGGCCCTCGTTGTGCGCGTCCGTGTTGATGCTGATGAGGATGCCCATCTCAGCGGCACGTTGGGCGTATTGCGCTTCGAGGTCCAGCCGGAACGGGTTGCTGTTGATCTCCAACGCAATCCCGCTCTCGGCAGCAGCCTCAAATACCGCGTCCATATCCAATTTCGTTGGCTCACGCTTGCCGATCTGCTGGGCACGGGGATGGCCGATGAGGTCCACATGCGGGTTGCGGATCGCGTTCAGCATCCGCTCGGTGATCTGTTCCCGATCTTGCCGCAGGCCCATATGTAACGACGCGATCACAAAGTCCAGTTGTGCCAGCACGTCGTCGGGGTAGTCCAGCGAACCGTCCGCGTTGATGTCCATTTCTGTGCCGTGGAAAACGTGGAAGTCGTCGCCCATCTCATCGTTGACCGCTCGTACCTCCTCACCTAACTGCATCAGCCGTTCGATGCTTAGGCCGTTCGCAACGCCCAGGCTCCGTGAGTGGTCCGTGATGACGATGTACTGCCGCCCACGGGCACGGGCCGCCTCTGCCATCTCCCGCACAGACAGCTTACCGTCGCTGTAGGTCGTGTGCATGTGAAGGTCTGCCCGCATATCGTCCATCGAGATCAACCACGGAAGATCGTTCTGTCTTGCCGCCTCGATTTCGCCGCGATCCTCACGCAGTTCTGGCGACACCCACGGCAACCCGATTTTCTCGTAAACCTCGGCCTCCGTCGCGCAGGTTATCTCGTTGTCATGGTCTAGCTCGCCGTCCATATTGACAGGGGTGAGTGCGTGCTCGTTGAGGCTGTACCCCGCCTTGAGCGCAATTTCTCGAACCTTGATGTTGTGCAACTGGCTGCCTGTGAAGTATTGCAGCGCCGTCCCGTAGCGTTCCGGTGGCAACACCCGCACATCAACCTGTAACCCGTCTTTGATAAGTGTGACCGATGACTTGGTTTCTCCGTGACCGAGCACCGTGTCTACCTCTGGTAGCGCGATAAAGGCCGCCATGATGGGTTTTGGCTGTTCGCTGGCGATCAAAATATCCACGTCGCCAATTGTAGGCCGTGTGCGGCGTATACTCCCCGCAATATCACCGTGAAGCGCCTCCGGCAATTCCAGCAGTTTCGCCAGAATGGACTCGGCAATCGGTTGAGCGACAGCAAGCGGGGTTCTACCTGTATTCTGGTGTTGCAGCGTTGTAATCCCGTCGATGATTTTCTGCTCGCTCTTTTTGCCCATCCCGCTGAGTTTTTGGAGCTGGCCCGCCTTCGCGGCTTTTTCGAGGTCGGAAACGGTTGTCAGGTTCAATGCTTTCCAGAACAACGCCGCCTTTTTTGGCCCCACCCCGTTAATCCGCATCATCTCCAATACGCCAACAGGAACTTCCTTCTTGAGCCGCTCGTAGAACTCAAGTTTGCCTGTATCTAGCATTTCCTCGATTTTTTCCGCGAGTGTCTTGCCGATCCCGGGCAAATCCTTGAGGGTCCCCTCTGCCGCAACCGCGCTTAGTTCGCGTGGTGTCTCGCGGATCGTCTCTGCCCCCCGGCGGTATGCCAACCAACGGTGGACGCTCTCCCCCTTGATTTGGAGCATGTCGGCACAGTTCTCGAAAATCGTGGCAACCTGTTCGTTCGTTAGTGTCAAAGCGGGTTCCTGTCTGTCATCTCAAATGGTGCGCTCGTCTGTTCTAATTGTATAACGACTTCGCTAGATTTTCCGCTGTGATTTTCATGGAATTGCTTGACAGCTTCCTGATTTCTAGCTAACCTAGCGTTACAATTGAATAAACCAAAAAACGATAACCCGAACGAGTACATACTAGAGCGAGATTACAGAGAGCCGCCGATAGTGGAAGTGCGGCATCAGCGCGGGTGTGGAATGGATCGGCGAGTTGCGGCGGCAAACGGTACTAACTCAGTAGCCCCCGTCGGTAGCACACCGTTACCCGTGCAGTGTATTGGGCGGCCATGCGCCAACCTGTACATACTGAGCGCACACCCAGGGCATCCTGTGTGTGAACCAAGGTGGCACCGCGAGACTTCCCCCTCGTCCTTGATATAGGACGGGGGTTTTTGCTTTGGGTAGAGATGAGTGAAGGGAAGACACATGGCGCTTTCTCCGGCACAGGTACAGGGCGGCGCGGCGGTCAAGCCGAGCCGTAACGAGGTACGGACGTTGTTTGCGGAGGGCGACCTGGTCCCAGTGTACAAAACACTGCTGGCGGATCTGGAAACCCCTGTTTCAACGTATCTCAAATTATCGCAGATGGGCGGCATATCGTTCATGTTGGAGAGTGTCGAGGGTGGAGAGCAGGTCGGGCGTTACTCATTCCTGGGCGTAAACCCCCGTGGCACAGTGATCGTTCATAATGGGGTGGTGAAAATCACACTGAACGGGGAGACAACCGAGCGTCCGTTAGCCGATGACGAAGACCCCCTCCATGTGGTGAAGGCCAACTTTGGGACGGAGAAACCTGTGGTGTTGCCTGGCCTGCCGCGTTTTATCGGTGGTGCCGTCGGTTATGTCAGTTACGACATTGTGCGCTACTTTGAAAAACTCCCGACAACCGCCAAAACCACCGTCGATGTGCCAGAGGCCGCCTTCATGCTGGCGGATACACTAGTGATTTTCGATCACGCCAAACATCAGATCACTGTCATGGCAAACGCTCGTAAGGACAACGAGGCCGACGCCGACACGGCCTACGATCACGCGCTGGGTCAGATTGACGAGGTGATCCAGGCATTGCAGCAACCGTTGCCCTCGATCCCAACGGCCTCAACGTATTTGGGCGACCAGCCGCGCTCAAATCTCGCGCAGGCAGACTACGAGGCGGGGGTTCGGGCCGCTAAAGAGTACATCGCGGCGGGCGATGCCTTTCAGATTGTGCTGTCACAGCGTTTCACGCGCCAGACGAGCGCTCCACCGTTGGCGATCTACCGCGCACTACGGGCGACCAATCCGTCGCCGTATATGTTCTTCCTGAATTTCTCCGATGACTTGAAAGTAATTGGTGCTTCGCCGGAGACGATGGTGCGCTTAGAGGATGGCGTCGCAGAGATGCACCCCATCGCCGGGACGCGCCCGCGTGGGGCAACGCCGGAGGAAGACGACGCGCTGGCCGAAGAACTCATGGCTGACGAGAAGGAACGCGCCGAACACGTTATGCTGGTGGACCTGGGCCGTAACGACCTGGGCCGTGTCTGCAAGTACGGGACGGTGCATGTGCCGGACATGATGTTCGTGGAGCGTTACAGCCATGTGATGCACATTGTCAGCCGCGTTGAGGGCAACCTGCGCGACGATATGGATGCCTTCGACCTATTACGGGCCACCTTCCCGGCAGGGACGCTGTCTGGTGCGCCCAAGGTCCGGGCGATGGAGATCATCGAGGCGTTGGAGGGCCAGCGCCGGGCGACCTACGGTGGTGCGGTTGGTTACTTCAGCTACGACGGGACGATGGACACCTGTATCACCATCCGCTCCATTTTGATGCAGGGGCGCACCGTTCACGTCCAGGCCGGGGCCGGGATTGTCGCGGATAGTGACCCCACCAGGGAGTATGAGGAGTGCCACAACAAGGCGCGGGCGTTGGCGGCGGCGGTTGAGTACGCCGAGCGCGGCCTGCTGTAAGGGAGACAAACTATGATTCTCGTGATTGACAACTACGACAGCTTTACCTACAACATCGTGCAGCAAATGGGCGAGCTTGGCGCGGAGATTGCGGTCGTCCGCAACGACCAGATGACACTTGCGACGGTCCAGGCGATGAACCCATCACACATTGTCATCTCGCCGGGGCCGGGCGACCCGCCGGACGACGTGGGCATCTCGATTGATGTGATTCAACAGATGGGGCAGACAACGCCGATTCTTGGGGTGTGCCTCGGCCACCAGAGCATCGGCTACGCCTTTGGTGGTAACGTGATTCGTGCAGATCGGCTGATGCACGGCAAGACAAGCAGGGTTACGCACGACGGCGATCCGCTCTTTACCGATGTGCCGACCGAGTTCCAGGCAACGCGCTACCACAGCTTGATTGTGGAGGAATCTACGTTCCCGGCAGTGTTGAAGCCGACAGCCTACGCCGACACGGGCGAGATCATGGCATTGCGCCACCGCGAGTATCCGATTGTGGGCGTGCAGTTCCACCCGGAGAGCATCCTAACGCCGGACGGCCCAACCATGCTCAAGAACTTTTTGCAGGGTGTGGCGGTGCTGGTCTAGTCACACGTTGACAGTGAACGTCACTTGCGCCAACATGGTTATAAGTTGGTTGGTGACACAGAGGAGTCCGGCGGTGCATTACCTGCTGTACTGGAAGCTGAAAACAGTCGAATATCGCTTCTACGGCGAACCGCTGGACCACATCGCCCACGACCAATTACGTAAGGTTGAACCCGGTGACTTGGTGTGGATTGTCACGGTGCGCGGTGGCGATTTGTTGTTGGCAGGTCGGGTGCAGGTCGGGCAGGTGATTGACGAGTCGGAAGCTGATAGCACCTTCGATACGTATAGCTTGCTGAATGCTCAATGGCACGTCACCGCAGCGGACAAAACCGCCGAGCCAATGCAGTTGGTTAACCTTACGGAGCAGTCGCTTACACTGAGCCTGCGCTTTCAGGGTTCTGCGGACAGATTGCGGATCAACCGTCAAGGGCGGCTCAACACGCTGTCACTGTATAACCTGCGACGGCTTACCGATGACAGCGGGGCTGTACTTAACCTGGCGTGGTATACCGCCAAGGATCAACTGGACGCTGTCGAGCAGGTAGACACCGACGATGATCCGCTGATCTACGCTGAGGGTCGTACAACAATTAAGCGGCGGGTGGTGCGCCAGCGGAGCGCGGGCCTTGTCAACGAGGCGAAGGCGCGTTTTGCCGCCGAACACGGCGAACTGCGCTGCGAAATTTGTGATTTGAACTTTGCGGAGGTCTACGGGGAGATTGGTGCAGGCTATATTGAGGCCCACCACCCGGACCCCATATCCGAGGTCGAAGGGGAACGCTTCACAGACGTAAACGGGATTGTGCTGGTATGTGCCAACTGTCACCGAATGCTACACCGCAAGACCCCGCCATACAGCATTGACGCCCTGCGCGACATCGTGCGGGCGCAAAGAAATGAATAGACTTATTCGAGAACGAAAAGAAGGAATGCCAGACCCGTATGAGTGAGATGACCATTCAACGTGCAATCGATATGATTGGCAAGTTCGGCCACCTCCAATCCGAGGACGCAAAGGCCGTCATGGGCGAGATTATGTCCGGGGATGCGACCCCCGCGCAGATTGGCGCGTACCTGATGGCGCTTCGGATGAAGGGCGAGACGCCAGAGGAAATTGTGGGGAGTGCCAAGGCGATGCGCGAGAAGGCCCATACCGTCCCCACGAACGTCGCGCCGGAAAAACTACTAGACACCTGTGGCACGGGCGGCGACAAGTCCGGCACATTCAATATCAGCACGACTGTTGCGTTTGTCTGTGCGGGGGCGGGTATACCTGTCGCCAAGCACGGCAACCGCGCCGCCACCAGCAAAAGTGGTAGCGCCGATGTGTTGGAGGCGTTGGGCGTCAACATTAACCTGACGCCGGAGCAGGTCGGTGGTTGTGTTGATGATATCGGCATCGGCTTCTTGTTCGCGCGGACCCTGCACCCAGCGATGAAGCACGTTGCGGGGCCACGTAAAGACATGGCAATCCGCACCATCTTCAATATCCTCGGTCCGCTGACGAACCCCGCAGGCGCAAAGCGTCAGTTGATGGGGGTGTTTACACCGGACATCACCGAACTGATGGCGGCTGTGCTGGGGCAGTTGGGTGCAGTGAGTGCGATGGTCGTGAACGGCTATGGTGGACTGGATGAGTTGACTGTCACCGGGCCGAATAAGATCAGCCACTACCACGACGGCACCGTGGACACCTACCAGCTAGACCCGAAAGCCCTGGGTTTTGACAGCGCGGGTATTGCGGACCTCTACGGCGGCACGCCGGAGGTCAACGCGGAGATCCTGCGTGGTGTTTTAGATGGCTCTCAGCGTGGCGCGAAACGCGATATTGTCCTGTTAAACACTGGGGCCGCTTTGTTCGTCGCAGGTAAAGCAGCAGACATTCCCGCCGGTATCAAGCTCGCTGATGAGGTGCTCGATAGCGGTGCTGCTGTCGCCAAGCTAGACGCGCTGATCGCCAAGTCCCAGGAGTTTACCGCATGACCAGCTTCGTCAAAACAGACACTGTGCTGGACCGTATCCTGACGCACAAGCTCACCGAAATTGAACGGGCACGGCAACGCGTGCCGATGGCAACCGTGGCCCACCGGGCACGGTTGCCATCATCGCCCTTGGATGTGATCTCGGCCCTGCGTCGTGACACCGTCGCGCTCATCGCCGAGGTGAAGCATGCCTCGCCCAGTCGTGGCGTGTTAATCGACCCGTTTCTACCCGTGCATCTAGCGCGGACCTATGCGACAAACGGCGCGGCCATGCTCTCCGTCCTGACGGATGAGCAGTTCTTCAGAGGACATCTGAACTATCTTCGGGAGATTCGCGCTGCGGTTAAAATCCCGCTGCTCCGTAAGGAGTTCGTGATCGACACCTATCAGGTCTATGAGGCACGCGCTGCTGGTGCCGACGCCGTGCTGTTGATCGTCGCGGCATTGGATGATGTTCAACTCGCGGACCTGCACGCGCTCGTTGTCCAGCTTGGGATGACCCCTCTGGTCGAGGTTCACAACGAGGCCGAACTAGAACGGGCGCTCAAGCTAAATCCGACACTGGTCGGCATTAACAACCGTGATCTCAAGACCTTCGATGTTGATTTGGAGACAACCGGGCGCTTGGCCCAGCTTATGCCGGATAACGTGACCCTGGTTGCAGAGAGTGGCATGAGGTCCGCCGCTGATGTGCGCCATATGGGGACACTCGGCGCTCATGCTGTGTTGATCGGTGAGGGATTGGTCACAGCGCCAGACATCGGCGCGGCGGTACAGTCCTTTAGCAGCCAGGAGCGTATCATATGAAGGTGAAAATTTGCGGCGTCACCACACTTGATGATGCAGCTATAGTCACCGAGGCTGGCGCGGATTTGATCGGCCTCAACTTCTACAAGCCGTCACCGCGCTACATCGAACCCAAGGCTGCTGGGGCCATCACCGACGCGCTCCGTGAGCATTATATGTACAATGCCCCCATATTCGTTGGGGTATTCGTGAATGCACCCGTCAGTGAGATCTCACAGATCATGGAAATTGCCGGGTTGGACTTCGTTCAACTCAGCGGCGATGAGTCCGACGATGTGCTACACGAGCTACGTGGGCAAGGCTTTAAGGGGATTCGTCCGCCGAACAAGGCGCTGGCGCTAGATGACGCAGGTTACTATAGTAAAGAGTTCATCAACGACCCGCGTATCCCGTCGCTGCTGCTAGATGCCTATCATCCCAAGCTGTATGGCGGGACGGGCGAAACCGCGAGTGTTGAGGTTGCCCTCGCTGTGAAGGCGATGGTGCCGCGTCTGATGCTGGCGGGTGGCCTCAACCCGGAGAACGTCGGGGAGCGCGTGGCGGCAATCCGCCCTTGGGGCGTAGATGTCGCCAGTGGTGTCGAGCCGGAAGACCAACCGGGTGTCAAAGACCCGGACAAGGTGCAGCGCTTTGTGGGGGCGGCCAAAGCCGTCTAAAGCATTACGAAAATTCGATAGATTTGTGAGACTTACAGGGAGATTTTCCAGATGACAGAGCAGTCCTATATCCAAACACGCACCACCAACGTCCCCGACGAGCGCGGCTATTTCGGTGATTTCGGGGGTCGTTTCGTGCCGGAGACACTGGTCCCCGCACTAGAAGAACTCGAAACCGCCTATGAGCAGGCCATGGCCGATCCCGAATTCCAGGCCCGTCTGCGGCACCTTCAGAATACGTTCACCGGGCGTCCCACCCCTGTTACCTACGCCAAGCGCCTGAGCGAAAAACTTGGCGGCGCGAAGATCTACCTCAAGCGCGAGGATCTCGCCCACACGGGCGCACACAAGATCAACAACGCGCTCGGCCAAGCCCTTCTTGCAGAACGTATGGGTAAGCGCCGTGTGATTGCCGAGACGGGCGCAGGCCAGCACGGGGTCGCCTCCGCTACTGCTGCGGCCATGCTTGGTCTGGAGTGCGACGTATACATGGGCAGCGTGGACATTGAGCGCCAGCGCCCCAACGTGTTCCGCATGAAGTTGATGGGCGCGACGGTTGTCCCGGTGGAAAGCGGCACCAAAACGCTGAAAGACGCCATCAACGAGACGTTGCGCGATTGGGTGACGAACGTCAACAACACATTTTACCTGCTGGGGAGCGCCCTTGGGCCACATCCCTATCCGATGATCGTGCGCGATTTCCAGAGCATCATTGGTATTGAGGCCCGTGAACAGATTGTAGACCAAGCGGGGCGTCTGCCAGATGTATGTATCGCCTGTGTAGGTGGCGGAAGTAATGCTATTGGCCTATTCCACGCCTTTCGTGAGGACGAAAACGTAGACCTGATCGGTGTCGAGGCTGGTGGTTATGGGGTGCTGAGTGGCAAGCACGCTGCCCGCTTCTCCGACCCCAAGATGGCCCGCTTAGGTGTCTTGCAGGGCACGCGTTCCTACGTGTTGCAGAATAGCGACGGCCAGATCATGAACACCCACAGCGTCTCGGCAGGTCTCGATTACGCGTCTGTTGGGCCGGAGCATTCCTTCCTTCGTCAACAAGAACGGGCCTACTATACACTCGCCACCGATGACGAGGCGCTAGAGGCGTTTCAGGTGTTGTCGGAAACCGAGGGGATTATCCCAGCGTTGGAGAGCGCTCACGCAGTCGCAGAGGTCATCAAGCGTGCCCCCACGATGAACAAGGACGAGATTATTCTGGTGAACTTGAGTGGGCGCGGTGATAAGGATTTAGATACGGTTGTCCGTGAGCTTGGGGACAAGCTGGGCTAACGTTGGGTCGGCAGGGCAGCGTACCTGTAGCGCACAAGAAGGGGTTACGGTGGTATGGAAAAGGTGACGTTGACAACAACATGGCAACCACGCGGCGAGACGCTGCGCCTGCGTCGCCTGTACCCATATCTCGCACGGCTATACCACCATATCATTGTGGTCATGCCGCCGAAAACCCATGCTGGGATGGTCTTATCGTTCCGCGTCTACGACAAGCTGACAGTTGTAGTCGCCGGTGAGTGGGCCGCCGGGCGCTACACAGCGTTGGAAAAGGCTGTCGAGGCCAATACGCCTTTCATTCACTATGCAGATATGGACCGCATGATTCGTTGGGCAGAAACCCTACCCCGCGAGCTTCTGGCGACCGTAGACAAAATTCGAAAGACCAAGTGCTTGGTCATTGGCCGCACAGATGAAGCTTATGCCACCCATCCACAGGCACTCATCCAGACGGAGGCTATGTCCAATCGAGTATTTTCACACATTCTGAATCAAAAGTTGGATCTTTCTTCTGGGTCTAAGGGCTTCCGCCGGGATGTGGTGCAACACATTCTCAAGAACTCACAACCAAGCCGGGCGCTTGGCACTGATTCCGAGTGGGTGATTCTGGCAAAACGCGGTGGGTTCGAGTTAACCGATTACCGGGTGCGTGGGCTGGACTGGGAAAGTGCCGACCGCTACAGCACAAAGGCCGCTGATGAGGACCAACAGCGTCAGGCCGCTGCCGAGTACGATGCCAATTCCAAAAACTGGAAGCGTCGCGTTGAGGTGGCCGACGAGATTATCAACGCCGGGCTAGATGCGCTCAAGCGGCCTTTGAAATAGGGGGTTTTGTGAACCGAGACACACACAGAGGGACAACATAGTGACGAATACAAACACACGATTACATGGTGTGGAGGCCATTGCGGCGACCTTCACCCGCACAGCAAACGAAGGCCGAGCGGCCTTCATGCCTTTTTTCCCAATGGGCTACCCGGACTATGAGGTGTCGCTAGACGCAATCACCGCAATGGCCGAGGTCGGGGTGGATGCCTTCGAGATCGGTGTGCCGTTTAGTGACCCCCTGGCGGATGGTCCTACCATTCAGGCGGCGTCGCAGGTTGCGTTAGAGAACGGAATCACCGTACAAAAGACCTTAGACGGTGTGAAAGCACTACGTGAGCGGGGCGTGCAGCAGCCAATTCTCATGTTTAGCTACCTCAACCCCATTCTGGCCTACGGTGAGGAGGCCTTCGTCAAGGCCGCCCGTGTCGCGGGTGCCGATGGGATGATTATCCCCGACCTGCCGCCAGAGGAAGCGCACCTGTTCACGCCTTATTGCAAAGCCGAAGGAATGGCGCTCATCTTCTTCCTCGCGCCCACCAGCAATTCCGCCCGTATTGCGGCTGCGGCACAGAACGCGACGGGCTTTATCTACGTGGTCAGCGTGACCGGGGTGACAGGCGCACGTATTGACCTGCCGCCGGACCTGAAGGATTTCATCGCCCGCCTGCGCCAAGAAACAGATCAGCCACTTGTCCTGGGCTTCGGCATCAGTACACCTGAACAAGCGCGTAGCATGAATGGGTTAGTGAATGGTTTTATCGTTGGTAGTGCTCTGGTTCGGCAGGCCAAAGCTGGCGTAGACGCTGTGCGTAAGCTGGCAACCGACATCCGAACAGCACTTGATTAGCAATTTGACCTAAGAATCGCTGTGCAATTTGTAGAGAGTAACGCTAATTAAGGCCACTTTGTTGACGGAATCCGTGAGACG
>CAYWZS010000062.1:0-22420 GCA_964462905.1 uncultured Anaerolineaceae bacterium | reverse complement strand
CGAGGCCAACGCGAACACCTTCCGCCGCCTGACCGTCACCCAGGGCACCGTTGCCGATCCTGTCTGGTCGCCGGACGGGCTACGTGTTTACTACACTGCCGACGAAACGGGCACCACGCAGATTTATGTGCTCACCGCCACCAACACCAGCCCGGTCAGCCAGTTATCCCCGTTTGATGTGGGCGACCAACGCCAGCCGACCATCTCGCCAGACAGTCAACGACTGGCTTTCACCTCAGCACGAGGCGGGGCGGATGCCATCTACCTGATGAACGCCACAGACGGGCGGGGTATCCAGCAGATCACCTTTAACCCCACCCCAGACTACGACCCCGCCTGGTCCCCAGACAACACCTGGATTGCCTTCACCTCCGAGCGCGACGGCAACCCGGAGATTTACATTATGGACACAAGTGGCGGCCAGGTCCAACGCCTGACGGACCACCCAGCGTCGGACTCGCAACCCGCCTTCTCGCCGGATGGCCGTCAGATCGCCTTTGTCTCCGACCGCGACGGCAGCCCACAAATCTACGTCATGGGCCTGCCCGTCCCCACTGCGGACCCGAACGACATCAGTGAGTCGGTTGCCGTGAACATCCTCAACGGGGTGCCGCCCGTCACACTTGACCCCGCCGCACCGCTACCAGACGCCTTCCTGGTGACATCCGGCGACACCGCCAAGGCCGCCCCAAGCTGGTTCGAGAACGAACTCGGCGGCTTTAGCATCGCCTATGCGGACGTTCTGGAGAATGACCTGGAGCGTCCACCCGTCCAGGTCTACCGCATGGGCAGCGATGGCAGCAACATCCGCCCACTCACACAACCCTTCATCAACATGAGTGCGCCCGCCGTCCGCCCTGGTACCCCGGAAATCCAAGTGACACCCGCGCCAACCGTGATCCTGCCGACCTCTACCCCGATCATCCAGCCAACGGAGGTAGACCCGCTCGACCTGACCGTCACGCCGGAGTAAACCCATAGACGCGAAGCCGCCCTGCCCTCTATAATAGAGTATAACCGCCTCTGGGCGGCTTTCGCATGTTGACCGAGTACAAGGAACCCAAACACACACATGGTCGATAAAATTCAGGACGGCGTGGTCGTCACCATGTCTTATCTCATGACGGTGGACGACAAAGAGGTGGAGAACGCCACCGCCGATGACCCGATGTACTATCTACACGGCTCGGACGCAATCCTGCCGCAGCTCTCCACTGAGCTAGAGGGTAAGGGCGTCGGCGAAAAACTCTCCGTAGATGTGCTGATGGAGCCGGAAATCTGGGAAGCGCCGCGTGAAGATTTCGAGGGACTGCCGGATGATCTCTCTGTCGGCGACGAAATCGACATCTACGACGCAGACGGCGACGCAGTGCGGGCGCGGGTTAAGTCTGTGGATGGTGAGACAATCGTGCTGGACCTGCTGGACATTGAGGCGTGGATGGTCGGCAAGACGGCCACCTTCAAGATCGAGGTGTTGGCGCTGCGCCAGGCCAGTAAAGAGGAACTCGCCATTGGTGAGCCAGAGGAATACTTCGACTTCCTCGATATGGGCGACGACGAAGACGACTAACGGCGCATTTTCCACCCCTTCCCTTGTGCGGCAGGGCCATAAGCTAACGTGGCCTGCCGCCCAGCCTCTCTCTTACACGACTCCTCGGCTATGCCTCACGAATTCCTTATCTAACGGGTGAAAGTTTCGGCATTCGGCGTTACTATCGTGGGCGTCGTTTTGACGTTTGCAAAGGAGAAGACGCGTTGGATTTATTCGAATATCAGGGGAAGCAGTTCTTCCAAAAGTATGATATCCCAACGGTACTCGGCGGGGTTGCCACCACCCCAGACGAGGCCGTGAAGGTTGCGGAGGAAATCGGCTATCCTGTGGCGGTCAAGGCCCAGGTACAGGTCGGGGGCCGTGGCAAGGCCGGGGGCATCGCGGTTGTAAAGACGGCTGACGCGTGCCGTGAGGCGGCAGAGCGCATCCTCGGCATGGACATCAAGGGCCACACCGTCCACACAGTGTGGGTTGAAACGGGTGTGGACAACATCAAGGCGGAATACTACGCATCCTTCACGCTGGACCGCTCCAAGAAGCTGGACCTGGGAATGCTCTCCGCACAGGGCGGTGTCGAGATCGAGGCCGTCGCCGAGAAGGACCCATCCGCCATTGCCACGATTCACGTCAACCCGGTCAAGGGGCTAGACGAGGCCACCGCTCGCGCATGGGTGCAGGCCGCCAAGCTGGACCCAACCGCTGAAGCAGGCGTTGTGGATGTGCTGACCAAGCTCTACAAGGCATATCTTGAGGGCGACGCCGACCTCACCGAGATCAACCCACTGGTGTTGACCGCCGACGGACAGGTTATCGCGCTGGACGCCAAGGTCAGCCTAGACGCTGCCGCCGCCGTTCGCAACCCGGCGTGGGAGGAATTCGAGAAGCCGCCCATCCTGGACGAGCGTGAGCGCCAGGCCGCCGAGTTCGGCCTTCAATACGTTGGCCTGGACGGGCAAGTCGGCATTCTCGCCAATGGTGCGGGCCTCGCGATGGCAACGCTGGACATCGTGCAGCAGGTGGGCGGTTCCCCCGCGAACTTTCTCGACATCGGCGGCGGTGCCAAGGCGGATCTCGTCTCTAACGCGCTGACCGTACTCTACGGCGACGACAACGTGAAGGCCGTGTTCATCAACATCTTCGGCGGCATCACCCGTGGCGAGGAAGTCGCCGCCGGTATTGTCGAGGGCATGAGCCGCGTAGACCTCAAGGCTCCGGTCGTCGTCCGCCTGGATGGGACCAACGCCGAGGAGGGGCGGGCGATTCTGGATGAGGCGATCCACGACAACCGCTTCAACGGGATGCTCTACCGCGAGGACACGATGCTCACCGCAGCAAAGAAGGCCGTAGAAATTGTAGGAGGTGTAAGCTAATGGCGATTTGGGTAGATAAGAACACCAAGGTAGTTGTGCAGGGGTTGACCGGGAGCCAAGGGCGCTACTACGGCCTGCTAAACCGCGACTACGGGACACAGGTTGTCGCCGGGACCAACCCACGCAAGGCCGGGACCGATGTAGACGGCATCCCGATCTATGCCACGGTCAAGGATGCGATGGAACAGGCGGGGGCCAACTGCTCCTTCGTGATCGTCCCGGCACGTTTCGCCAAGGACGCCGTGATGGAGGCCGCCGAAGCTGGCATCAAGGTTATCGTCTGTGTGACCGAGCATATCCCCGCCAAGGACCAGGCGCTCATGTACAACGAGTTGAAGCTCAACTACCCGGACGTGCGCCTGCTGGGGCCAAACTGCGCCGGGATTATCACACCGGGCGAGTGCAACATCGGCTTCACGCCGGGGCATGTCGCCAAGCCGGGTGGCCCCGTCGGTGTTGTGAGCCGTAGCGGAACACTGGCCTATCAAGCTCTGTTCGAGCTGTCCGCTGCGGGCATCGGCCAGACGACCTGCGCGGGCATTGGCGGCGACCCGGTCCCTGGCACCAGCTATATCGACTGCTTAGAGGCGTTCAACGCTGACCCCGAAACCAGGGCCATCGTGATGATTGGTGAAATTGGCGGGTCTGCCGAGGAGGAGGCCGCCGAGTGGATTGAGACCAACATCGACACGGACGCGACGCCCATCGTCGCCTACATCGCCGGGGTAACGGCCCCTCCCGGCAAGCGCATGGGCCACGCCGGGGCGATTGTGTCCGGCGGTAAGGGCACGGCCAAGGGCAAGATGGAGGCTCTCAGCGCCGTGGGCGTGCGTGTCGCGCAGAACCCGACCGAGATCGGCCCGCTGATGCAGGAAGCCCTCAAGGAAAAGGGTCTGCTGTAAAGGTAGGGCAGCAGGTCATATCCCTACGGCAGTTCGCTGTGGGGACAACACCTGCATGTTCCGATGGGAATACAGGGACAAGGGGACTATTCTTCCTCGTCCTTGTTCTTTCGAGCAGGTTTCGCCTGGACATCTAGCACCTCCGGGATCGGAATGTAGCGCAACAGCGCGTTGGCGAAGTTCGCCAGCGGCATCGTCTGAAGCCACACCTTACCCGGCCCTTTGAGCGTCGCCAGCACAAACCCCTCACCCCCGAACAACCAGTTCCGCACGCCGCGCACCAGTGTAATGCTGTAGTCCAACTCTGGCTCGTGCATCGCCACATACCCCGGATTTACCTTCAGCACCTCCCCCGGTTGCAGGTCATACGCCACGACCTCACCACCCGCCGCGACAAAGGCCGTACCCGGCCCGCTGATGCGCTGCATCACGAAGCCCTCCCCGCCGAAAAATCCCGCGCCGAACCGCCGCCGGAACGCGACCTTGAGGCCCACCTCATCAGTCGCACACAGGAAGGCGTCACGCTGGGCGATCAACGATTGGCCGTCGGCCAGTTGTACGGGGATAATCTGCCCCGGTGTCTCCGGCGTAAACACGACCTTCGCGCCGTTGGCATCGCTGCGAAACGTCGTGAGAAACAGCGATTCGCCCGTTATAGCGCGGCTCGCCATCTTGAGCAGGCCGCCGCGTGTCCCGGTTGCCATATCGATCTCCTGGCTCATCCACGACATACTGGCCGTCTCGGTGAACACAGCCTCTTTGCGGTCTAACGTGATCTCAACAGCGGGCATGGTCGTCCCGATGATGCGATATTCCATTGTGAGTTGTCTCCTTGGCGTGTGCTTGCTTGTAGGGACAGCTGTCCGTCGCATTCTTCAACAAAAAATCGGACGTGCAGAAACCCGTCCCTACTTCTTGTACGGATTCGGGCGCTGAAATGTTTCGGTGATGCTCTCTACCAGGTCCATGAAGCCACCAAGGTTCTGTATCGCCTTGATGGGGAGCTTCTCGACCGTTTGTGGCGTGCCGTCAACCAGTTGGTTGAGGATCAAGTGCTTCTCGTCCGTTTCAACCTTGAGCACCTCCCACGGGATCTGTCGCTTGCCGTCCAGCACGAGGCCATCAGGCGTCACACCGAGACGGGCGTGAACCCGAAACGACTTGCCCAGCCGCAACTGCTGGCCCATCCGCGCCCCAAGTGCCTCCGTGTAGTACGGACGCACCCGCTTGAGGAAGGTCATCAGGTCGCCGTGGGTGGGGGTAAAACGGTAAGTCGCACCGTCGCGCATCTTAAAGGTGATGGCCCCCCACTGCAAACGCGGCTTCCCCCGGAAAAACCAGGCGTGCGGGTCCTCCGTGACGGCTTTAATCGCGTTCCAGCCGTACTTGTTGCGCTCACCGCGCACCTCCCAGATAAACCCGACATCGTAGAACATCACGCGCTCTGGCTTGCGCCGCATGGACAGCACGAGGTTGGCCGTGAGCCGTGCCCCACCCACCAGCATCAGCAACGCTGCGGCCAGATTGCCCACACCCAACACAATCCCCTGCCAGCGTGCCGGAATCAGTGGATTCGCGCCCTCGCTCACCACAGGCAGCGACACGAGAAACCACACCCCGACTGCTGCTAACACCAGCAACAACCCGTAGCGTATCCCTCGGCGGTAGGGCTGGCGCGAGACCTCCGCCTTGAACAAGGGGCGTGGTCCCTGCTGGTAAATTGCCTCGCGGTCGTCCTGAGTGGGGGCCATGGGGCTGTCCTTTCGTTGGGTTGGTACACTATGTAGATTATAGCGCACTCTGCACCCTCTAACCCTGCGGGGGAATGACAGTAGAACCAGCGCGATATGGCGATACTAAAGGCAGGTTTTACAAACTGAACATGAGCCATTTGGTGACGATATGCCCGACAGCGGCCATTGAGGTGGGGGAGGCGACACCCACGACGAAGACGGCGATGGATTTCACGAGGTCCACGTTAACACGATTGAGGGTGTCTGGTCTCTGTTGCACTTCTGGCTACGACCACACTGAGGCGTTTCACAAGCCAGATTGCCGCTGTATCTGGGGTTCTTCGAGTTTGTGTACAATGTAGGCAAGCCCTGTTAACCAGTCTGCTAAGCCAGTTGCTCCCAGCTCCTTGAAACACGTACAAAGCCTTAAACGATATGTTAAAATGCCCGTAATCATTCGTCTAGCCCTGGGAGTGCCCCATGAGTGACCTCGACCGCAAATACTACGACCAACTGTTTGAGCGGGTGCAACGGGTCATCCAAACACCGCGTATGGACGCCGGCGGCCACCTGCTCATGCACGTCTACAAGAGCGATACATGGGGCATGCCCAGCGCCTACACCGTGTTCAGGCCGTCCGCAGAACCAGAAAAATTGGCGATAAACCGGGTGATGTGGAAGTCCAAGTTAGACATTCAGCGGATGAACCAGGTCACGCAACCCGCGACACCCACGCTCCTCTACGATCATGCGGTGCTGGACCCGATGGCGTTTGAGGCGTTGATGGCGGTGGGGCGCAAAATTCGTGTGCCGCTGTTCGACGTGAAAGTGACGGGCGGCATCAGCGGGGCCTACTACGGGATGGTGCTGCCGCCGCCGGAAAACAGCCCGATCCAGAGCGAAATTCACCTGCAATGGTGGGAACACGGCGCGGACGAGTGGCAGTCGTTCATGGGATGGGTGCTCAAGTTGGTGGAACTGTTTGACAGCGCGTTTTAGAGCTTCCCCGCCCGTTGCAGGTGGTCTTGGGCGATAAACGGTGAGCGCCCGTCGCCACCAGGAGATGCCCCCGGTTGGTGTTGCGGGTGGGGTGGCGCACACGGCTCCCCAACATCTGGTGCCAGTTGACTGTGTAACCTGTCTCCTCGCAGAACTCGCGCTTAGGAGAGTTACACGCGCAAGGAATGGCGGACTGTGTTATGCTTGTGGTGTTTTGTCCTGTTGATGCACGCCAGGAGATAAAGAAAGCATGCGCCGACCGATACTGTGGGTTTTTACGCTGGTGGTTATGTGTGTGGGGCTGTGGGTTGCGGCCCAGGATGGAGACACCAGCCAGATGAGCGATGTCCTGCCCATCACCGAAGATGTGCGCTACGAGGTGGGAGTGGGGGATACGCTGGACGACATCGCCGCCGTCTTTGATGTAGACCTCGCGTGCCTACGACAGACCAATGAGATCGACAACAACGCGGGCCGGATTTTCCCCGGAGACCTACTGGTGATTCGGGTGGCGTGCCCGCCCTACGCTGGGGTGAACTATGTGCCGTTCCCACGTGCCATTGAGCAGGGCGGCGGCGAAGAGGCGACCTATACGGTGCGCCCAGCGGATACGCTCTCGTCGATTGCGCTGGCCTTCAACATCTCGGAGACATCGCTGCAAGAGTTCAACGACATCGAAAACCCCAACCAGATTTTCGTCGGGCAGGTGTTGCTGATCCCGCCGAGCGCCCCGCCGTTCGGGCAGGTGCCACCGCTGGACGGCAGCGTTATCGAACAGGGTGGCGCGGAAGGTGACATCATCTACGTGATCCAACCCGGCGACACGCTGGACGTGATCGGCGCGTTCTATAACGCAAACCCGGCCTGTATTGCGGAGTCCAACGGGATTGAGAATGCTGGACGCATTTTACCGCGTGAAACGATTGTGATTTCGGAGACGTGTGCGCCCTACGTGGGGCCGAACACAGTCGGTGGGCGTATTCTGGCGTTTGACGAGGTTGTAAACCCGACCGTCGCCCCCACAACCGTCATCACGGCGACCCCAGCCCCCACGCTGACGCCCACCGCCACACTGCCTGCGCCGGATGATCCGCAACAGACGGCAGTCCCGACAGCGACAACGGACGGTGTCGTAGAGATTCCGGCAACGCCGACACCGGAAGTGCTGGAACCGGGCAACCTGCTCGAAGAGTTGGGCGACCTGGATGCTGCGGGGTAGGCGCTAACGGTTGTCGCTTTAACGCAAAACGTCCCGCGCACAACCTGCGCGGGACGCCTTGTTTGTCCTGTAGGGTGGGCGGGTTAGCCCTGCCAGAATGAATCCGACAAGTACTTGTAGCCGTTGTCGCAGAAGATGGTGATGATAGTTGCGGCTTCGCCACGCCCGGCGGCTGCTTCGGCCAGCTTGAGCGCGGCCAGGAAGTTCCCGGCGGCGCTAATGCCGACGAGATACCCCTCGCGGCGGGCCAACTGCCGCGCCATCTCGTAGGTTTCCTCCGTGTTGACCACCACATTACGATCTGCGACGGTGCTATCGTAAATCCCCGGTGTGATTGCAGATTCCATGTGCTTTAACCCCTCCAACCCGTGAAAGGGTGAATCCGGCTGCATCGACACAACCTGAATATCCGGGTTGTATTCATGCAGGCGGCGGCCCGTCCCCACAAGCGTGCCACTCGTCCCCAACCCCGCGACAAAGTGCGTCACGGTGCCGTCCGTCTGTCGCCATATTTCCGGGGCGGTGGTGTTGTAGTGCGCCCGCCAGTTGGCGTCGTTGTTGTACTGGTTGGCGTAGAAATAAGTGTCTGGCTCACGGGCGGCGAGTTCGCGGACGGCCTCAATCGCGCCGTCGCTGCCCTCTAGCGGGTCGGTGAATTCGATGTCTACGCCGTAGGCTTGCAAGATCTTCACGCGCTCCGGGCTGACGTTCTCTGGCATGAACAGCTTCACACGGTGTCCACGGGCGGCCCCTAGCATGGCGTAGGCGATGCCGGTGTTGCCGCTGGTGCTATCCAGCAGGATTGTGCCGTTACCGAGGTCGCCGTTTTGCTCGGCGGTGCGGATGATGTTCAGCGCGGCGCGGTCCTTCACGCTGCCACCGGGGTTGGCCCACTCGGCCTTAGCATAAATTTTGACGTTTTCTGGGAGATGGGCCGTCAGCGCCCGGAAGCCGACCAGCGGCGTATTGCCCACGTGGTCCTCAATGGCGGTCGGTTCAGTGATGTAGCTCTGGTGACGTTCAAGGAGTCTCAAGCTGCTCATAGGGATATGTCTCTACCTTCTGGGTTACGTGTAAACAGGACAAACCACTGGGCGCGGTCGTGGGCAGGCACACGACGACAGCGCGACGGACAGGTGGCCCCGGTGCGTGGGTGTTTTCAGATGTTCAGGTGTTTAGGAATGCAAACGCGCCGCACGCGGGGGAACTAGACCGTGCAACTCGTACAGGAGGTGTTGTAAAGGCGGTAAAGCCTGTGCGTGTCGAATTCATTCATATGTGGAACTATACCCTTTAGCCGTGTCGGCGTCAACCAGTATCCATCCGCCTATCAGACACCATCACTTTACCAATACTTACCGAATTCGGCTGTCATATTTTTTATGTGACCCGCACAACTCTCACGTTGACAAGGGTGTGATGGCTCACAGATTATGACGGCGAACACGCTAGACCTGCTAGTGTTGGAGATGTCGGATTCCGTGTCATAATCGCTTGTGACAAATTTCACTATACGGATAGAGCTAATGTTGCTATGCTCATGATATATCAACTTTTGTATATCTAAGGAGTCGGGTCATGGCAACACTGACAACAACCTACCAAGGCAACATGTTGTTTCAAGCCAGTGATGGCACACACACCATCAACATTGATGTGCCGTCGGGCATGGGTGGGCAGGGGCGCGGGTTCATGCCGCCACAGTTGTTCATCGTGTCGTTGGGTGCTTGTGTCGCCGCGTTGATTACCCAATATTGTGAGAGCCACAATATTGATGCAACGGGGCTGGAGGTCGATATAAACTACGATAAGGCGCAGAATTCATCGCGCATGGAGAATCTCAAGGCTGTGGTCAAGCTACCTAACGCGACGGTAGAGAAGCGCGAGAATGCCCTGCGTCATGTTGCGAAGCATTGTCCAGTTCACGAGACGATCATGACAACGTCTAGCATGGACATCGAAATTTTGGATCGTACAGCACTCGTGGAGGCCTGATACCTCACCGATCCTCAAGACACCCGACATCGTGTTGGGTGTCGCTTTTAGAATACCACCGTAATCCCACCCCACCCCAACATACACAACAACGGACAGAGTAAAATGAGCGTCCAGCCGATGATGCGGACGATAGGACGGTAGCCCCCGTTTTTGCGTTTGTCGCGCTTGGGCTTTTCCATGACACATGTCGCCTTGATGCGATACGTTATAATCCCAGCATACACGAAAAACGATGGGGCTGTCATGCGACACATACGGGTTTTGCTGGTGCTACTCGTGATCCTGGTGGTAAGGCCGACACAGGCGCAACTTTTCTGCGCGATGGCCTCTTCGGGCGACCCGGTGCAGGACTGTTCATCGGTGTTTGGTGGGGACGGTGCGCCGATTGACGCGCAGATTGCGGAGGTGTCGCGGGTGGTATTGCGGAGCCTGGGCAGCGACGACTCGCGGACGGGCTTCCCTGGCAATGGTGGCGACATTACCGCGACGGTCGTCGCGCCGGGGTTTCAGGCGGTGCTGACCTTAATTGCGGACGGCGGCATTAGTAGCGGCTTCGACACAGGCGGCGCGGCGGGGGATGTGCGGCTGTTGATTGACCAGGGGCGCAGCGTCATGTCGATTGAGGTCAACAGTAGCGGGGGGCGTCATGTGCGCGGTGGTGTCCACGGTGACGCGGGGGAGGTCGCGGTGGAGTTACGCGGAACGCGGGTGAACACGCTGACGATCACTGCCCAGGGCGAAAGCGGTGGGCGGGTCACGCTGCTGTTAGTGGAGGGGGCGAGTATCGAGCAATTGGTGATTGACGCGGACGGGATCAGCATCCCCGGCCAGATTACGTTGGACTTGGAAGAAGGGACGCGAGTGGGGACTGTCCAGCTTACACCGGGTTTACAGGGATTCCAGCGGTTTGGCGCGGGGGCGGTAGGCCAGTTGCGCGTTGGCGAGACGACGATTGTAGACACGCCGGGATAGCGGCTGTACCGGGCAACTGGCTTCGAGGCGCTCGGCAGATTTTGGATGTGGTGACTGGCGACTTTCGCAATACAAACAAACCCTGTAGACTGAAATCGTATCTTAACCGCACGTTCATTCTACAACCTTTCGGGGTATGTAAAAATGAAAACGCAAGACAACCAAACAGACAGGTACAAAACCAAGCCACATGATCGAAACCATCAACCTAACCAAGATATTTGATGACTTTGTGGCCGTGGACCGCGTGAACTTACAGGTGGAGCCGGGGACCGTGTTGGCAGTCTTGGGTCCAAATGGCGCAGGCAAGACGACCACAGTTCGCATGTTGACGAGCATCCTACGGCCCACCAGCGGCACGGCCAGCATCGCCGGTTATGATGTTGTGAAGGAACCGGAGAAGGTGCGGGCGCATGTCGGCGTCCTGACGGAGCAGCACGGCCTTTACGAGCGGATGAAAGGGGCCGAGTACCTGGATTTTTTTGGGCGTATCTATCACCTGAACCCCAACGAGCGCCGTGAGCGGGCGCGGAATCTTATGGTGCGGTTTGGCCTGGGGTATGCGATGGACCGCCGTATGGGCGAGTACAGCAAGGGCATGAAGCAGAAGTTGGCGCTGGTGCGGGCGATGTTGCACAACCCGCCCGTGTTGTTGCTGGACGAGCCGACCTCCGCAATGGACCCGCAAAGCGCCAAGCAGGTCCGTGATGCTATTCTGGAGTTGCGGCAGGACAAGCGTACCTTCCTGATCACCACGCATAATCTACCAGAGGCGCAACTGCTGGCCGACCGCATCGCCATCATTCGAGGGGGCCGCATCATCGCCGCTGGCTCGTTTGAGGAGCTTTCACGCACGTTTACCGGGACGCCCCTCATGGAACTGCGTGTCAACGGCCAACTAAACGGGCTGGCGGACCACCTCAACGCGCTGGTGCAGGTGGAACAGCAGGGCGTCAACTGGTTGCGCTATCGTGTGCCAGACCCCAACGCGACCAACCCACAGGTGATCCAACGGGTGTTGGCAGGTGGGCAGGAGGTGGTGACGCTGTCCCCCGTGAATCAGTCGCTCGAGGATGTGTATTTGAAGGCAGTAGAGGAGGATGAGGCCCAGCATGGTTCGTACAACCGTTAACCCGAAAGCCAATACGGTGCAGCCGTCATTTGAACGAACAGCCGCCGCCGACAACTACAACTGGCGGGTGATGCTCTCTAACGCGCTGGTGATTACCCGGCGCGAGGTGATTGACAGCTTCCGCGACTGGCGCATCTTGGCCCCGATTTTAGTACTGACGTTGTTGTTCCCGGCGCTAGCGAATCTGCTGGCTGGGCGCTGGTTTGGTTTTATCGAACGCTACGGCGGCGAGGCGTTTGTGGAGATTTTGGGCGGTCGCTCGATTCCGTTTCTGTTGATGGTCGTCGGCTTCTTCCCCATCTCGATCTCGCTGGTGATTGCGCTGGAGACATTCGTTGGAGAGAAAGAGCGCCGCAGCCTGGAGCCACTTCTCAGCACGCCGCTCACCAATACGGAGCTATACGTCGGTAAGACACTGGCGGCGATGATCCCGCCGTTGGTCGCCAGCTACGCCGGGATGACCTTCTACACCGTTATGCAGATGACCGGGACGCTCTCGTGGCGGCCTACCCCTGCCCTGCTCACGCAGATTTACCTGCTCACGACTGTGCAGGCGCTGGTGATGATCGCCGGGGCAGTCGTCGTCTCGTCGCAAACAACCTCAACACGGGCGGCGAACCTGCTCGCCAGCTTCGTGATTATCCCAATGACGCTGGTCATCCAGGCGGAGGCGTTTGTGATGTTCATCGCCCCCAATGCGGATTCGCCATGGGGCATCCCGTCGCTGTGGTTGACGGCGCTCGGTATGGCCGTGGTTGCGGGGTTGTTGTTGCGCGTAGGGAACGCCGTGTTCAACCGCGAGGAACTGCTGGGCCGGGCGCTTGACGCCTTGGACCTGCGCGGGACAGTCGTTCGTATGTGGCGTAACATCTTGGCAGTGGATGCCCACCTCACCCCGGCGCGGTCGGTCGGGCAGTGGTACAGGCAAGGTGTGCGGATGGCGCTTGGCAGTTTGGGGGCTGCGGCGTGGGTGACGTTAGGCTGCATGGTGCTCGCCCTCGTCGCGGGGTTGATCGTCGGGCAAGTGGAAGCCTATCAGTTGCCGGCCTCTTTCGGCGAGGCGCTGGCCGCCTCCAACGCGCTAGATGGCGGGTCGCAGGTTGAGGTTGTGAACTATATATTGGGGACCAACTGGCGGGCGTTGGCGCTGGTGTTGATAGTAGGCCTGTTCACCTTCGGGGTGATGGCGCTAGTGGTTGCGGCCCCAATCTTCGTGGTGATGGGCTACTTGCTCACGCAGGTTCCCGTGCTAGGGGGCAACACCAACGTGCTATACGCCGAGTTACTGACGCATGGGATCATCGAACTGCCGATTCTGTTCGTCGCGACAGCCGCCGCCCTGCGCCTGGGTGCGATTATTACTCAGCCGCCGCGTCAACAGACCATCGGCCAGGCGTGGATGCACACGTTTGGCAACACGATGAAAATCTACATCGGGGTGGTAGTGCCCAGCGTGTTGCTGGCAACCTTGATTGAAACCTACCTTACGCCGCTGGTGATTGCAGCGGTGGCCGGCGGGTAATATGAGCGCATACATTAGGACACCTCTTTGTGATGATTGAAGTCGGCTGAGCTTGTCCACCTTGTTTCGTCTACCAAATGGACAAAGTCGAGTTAAAGTGTGAGAAGGTGAAAGCGATGTCCAATCCGTGACGGTTGTTGAATATCATCGGGCGCTTTTCCTTTCGAGATGTCAAAGCCTACTTCGACAAGCACAGTCCAGTCCGCACAAGCGTGTCTTGTACGGACTGTTTCGTTTACCCACGCTTGCCCACGCCCAACCGCGCATGTTCGACCTTAGTACAGCGGTTCATCACCACGTCCAGGCCGTTATCAATGGCGTGTTGGGCCGCCGCCTCGTGCACGATATTTAACTGCGTCCACACCGCTTTTGCCCCGACCGCAATCGCATCCTCGACAATCCCCGGCACATGCCGCGTCCCCCGGAACACATCTACCAGATCAACCGGTTGGGGCACGTCGCGCAGCGACTTGTATGATGTGCGTCCGTCGATTTCATCTACGGTCGGGTTCACGGGGATCACGGTGTAACCCTGGTCGCGCAGGTAGGCGGCCACACGGTAGCTATCACGGTCCGCTTTATCTGAGTGGCCGACGAGGGCGATCACCATGGTGGTGTTCAGCAACTTCAAGATGGCGTCTTGATCGTTGGAGATATTCTGTGCCATTACGGTCTGTCCTTGCGTTTGCAGCCTGCGAATATAGACAACAGACGCACATGAAAGCGGAGATGTTACGAATCCCCACATCGAAAATTTCCATTCACCTAAATCTCAGATAGGCCGTTCTAATCTCGCATTTCCTGATTGTCTAACCCTGTCCCTGTCCCTTATGCTGTATGTGGACAAAAGGAAACCGCAGGGAAACCCACACATTGCCTCACCCCCACACAGAAGTCCAACGCGTGTTACTGGTCACGCTGGCCCTTAATCTATTCGTCGCCCTCGGCAAGATCACCGTTGGCCTGTTAACCGGGGCGCTAGCGATCCTGGCGGACGGCTTTCACTCGCTCAGTGATGCCGCCGGGAACGTTGCCGCGCTCGTGGCGGACCGTATCGCGAGCCAACCCCCGGACGAGGACCACCCCTACGGCCACCGCCGCTTTGAGACGGTCGGCGCATTAGGAATCGGCGTGTTGCTACTGCTCACGGCCTGGGAGGTGGTGCAGAGTGTAGGCGGACGCCTGCTCAGTGGGGAGGGTGCTGCCGTGATTACCCCGTTGGCGGTCGGGGTGTTGCTGTTGACGTTGGCGGTGAACCTGGGGGTGAGCACCTACCAGCGCCGCGCCGGGGAGCGGCTCGGTAGTGAGTTGCTACTGGCAGACGCGGCCAACACCCGCGCCGATGTCTACGTGACAACCTCAGTGTTGGTGAGTTACGCGCTGGTGTGGTTCACAGGGATGTTGTGGTGGGATACTGCCGTCGCTGCGGTGGTTGCCGGGTTGATTATCCGGGCTGGGTTTGGGGTGTTGTGGCACGCTGGCGGCGTCCTGGTAGACACCGCCCCCTATGCACCAGCGACACTTCACAGTTGGGTAGAAGATGTGCCCGGCGTGGTGGATGTGCGCCGCGTTCGCAGCCGGGGGAGTGTGAACGCCGCCCACATTGATGTTGATGTCGCCGTTCACCCGCAGATGACCTGCGGACAGACAGCAGCCCTGGCAGATTGCATAAGAGCGCGGGTAGCGGGTGAGGTTCAGTCCTGTGGTGGCCGGGTATTGGAAATTGAGGTGCATTTTATCCCGGATGTACAAACAAAAATGCGGACTGCCGCATAGTCGGTAGTTCGCATTTGGGGGGACGCCCTGGTGAGTGGGGGGGGACACCCACCAGAACGTTGACTTAGATATTAAACGTGTGTGATGTGTGTGTAAAGGCCCAGCGGGTTTCCCAGACACATCGCTAACATTTATCTCATCACGGTTTAATTTTCCTCTCGCCTCCCAAACCAACAAAAGATGCTGTGACACCGCCCCAAACATGCTATTCTATTGGTTCTAATGACTGCCCACATCGTTGCCGTTTCTTGTTTGGTGCCACGAGGCCGCCCCTGATGACCCTAAACCTATCGCACATTTCCTATTTTGCGGGCCTCTCCCCCGCTGCATTGGGGCGCGTTGGCGAGGCAGCACGGCAGCGCACCTACCAGGCCGGGGCGATGATCTTCCACGAGGGAACGACTTGCGCCGGGTTTCACATCGTCGCGGACGGGCTGGTCCGCATCTACCGCATCGGCGGGGAAGGTGGACGACTACACACCCTCAGCTTGCTGCGCCCCGTCAGCACTTTTAACGAGACCAGCGCCGTAGACGGTGGCCCTAACCCCTTTAACGCCACCGCTGTCACAGACGTAACGGTGTGGGTTATCAACCGTGAAAACCTGTTGGCGCTCATGCAACGGGAACCCGTGTTGCTCAACAACTACGTGCAGGCGTTGGCACACGTCAATCGTGAGTACATCGAACGGCTAGAGGACATGACCTTTCGCACAATACCGTCCAGGTTAGCGAAGCTGTTCCTGCACGAGACTACCTACGCCGAGACGATTGCCGACGAACCCACCCGGCTCACCCAGGAGGAGATCGCCGCCATATTGGGGACAACGCGGGAGGTTGTGGGGCGGGCGCTGCGGAACCTATTGAACGCGGGGCTACTGCGTAAAGAGGGGCGTGCCGTCTACATCCAAGACCGCGCCGGACTCGAATTTCTCGCGGTTCACAACTGTATGCCGGAAACAGTCTGTGACTAGACCCCCTTATGCCCAACATCCTCTTTATCAGTAGTTACACGGGCCTCGGCGGTGGCGAAACGGCCACGCTGACACTCGCCCGTCACCTGCCAGACGACATCACCCCACACCTGTTCGTCCCGGCAGAGGGCGACTTCGCCGCCGCGTGGCGGGCGCGGGGCTGGCCCGTGCGGATTGCGCCCTATCGTGGGGCGTCGGTGTACTTCGTCCCGGCGCTGTGGGCGTTACTGCCAATCCGCCGTGAGATTGAGCGCACGCTCCGCAACTGCCACATTGACCTCGTCCACAGCGACTACCACACGCTGCCGATGGCACTCCCTGCCGCCCAATCTGCGGGCGTTCCGCTAGTATGGACCGTGATGGGCTGGTGGTTCCAGCCGAAGCCCTGGCAGCGCGGCTTTTTCCGCCGTCCCAATGCGACTTTCGCCCATTCGCAGGCGATTAAAGAGGGGTTCTTGGGCCAGCCGCCCTTTATGCCCCCAGAGTATATCCGTGTGCTGTATCCAGGGGTTGATACGACCCGCTTTTCCCCCCGCGTTGATGGCCGTGCATTCCGCCGTGAGATCGGCGTGCCGTCACACGCGCCCCTCGTCGCCTTGGTTGCCCGTTTCCAGGCGGTGAAGGGCCACGATATTTTCGTCCGGGCGGCCTGGGAGATCGGGCGGCGCATCCCACAGACGCACTTTGTCATCGTCGGCGGCAACACCCAGTCCCCGGCGGATGTCGCCTTCCGCGAGCGGGTGTTGGCGATGATTGACCGTGAGCCGTATAGCAAAGACCACTTTCACGTCCTGGGCCAGCGCGACGACGTGGCCCCGGTGCTGGCGGCGGCGGATGTGGTCGTGTGTCCGTCGGACTTCGAGAGCTTCGGTGTCGTCAATGTGGAGGCGATGGCAAGCGGGACGCCCGTCGTCAGCACAAACAAGGGCGGCCCGGTAGAGGCCGTGGTGGACGGCGTGACCGGGTTTCTAGTCCCCCCACGTGACCCAGCAGCATTGGCGAAGCGGGTGATTGAATTGTTGTACAGTAACGACACGCGGCGGTCCTTCGGCATAGCTGGACGCCTCCGCGCAACCCAGGTGTTCGGCGCAGATGCCACCGCCGCGACCTTTATGGCGGCCACCCAGCCCCTACTCAACGACACGCCAACCGAAACTTAACCCATAGTTGCCACCTTTGCCCCAACGCAGTATAGTTAACCGTAATCGCTTTCCGCCAAACGGTGCCTAGTCAGAGACGCTCCATGACCACAGACGTAACCATTCGCTTAGACGATTCCATCCGGCTCGTGTCGGCGGTCCTCTCGTTGACGGACTACCCGGATAAGATTCAGGCAACCCACCCCCACGGTTCCCACGCCCACGCCCGCCTGTTGCGCCGCAACCTGAAGGAACACGAGAGCCACGAGGCCGTGCGCGGGATGCAAGCATTGCTGGATAACGGCGCACCGCTAGAGGCGATGTTCACGCTGGTTGCACATCTCCCCTTCCCGTCGCTCCAGATTGCCGCCCTGCCGCGTTGGGTGCCCCCCAACTGGAATGTTCACCTGGCGGACTTCTATAACGTGAGTGGCCTTGAAAAGTGGTGGACGGACGAGGGAACGCCGTGGACGGCTGCGGTCGAGCAGTGTGAGCGCATGTTCGCTGATGTGACGTTTAAGCCGTTTCTATCGCAGTTCCTCGGCGAGATCACCGACGAACTCGTTTTTATGCCCAACATTGGCTACCCCAGCAACCGTGAGATCGGGATGCGCGTCCACAACAAGGAGCTTGTCGCGTTGTGCCCGCCGCGTTTGGCCTGGGGCGATAGTCCGCCGTGGCCCTTCGACGAGGACCAGAGCTACATTCAGCGTGTTGCCCTCTCGCAATACCTTAAATTGATCGTCGTCCCCTACCTGCGTGCTAAGGCGGAGCAGGTCGGCGAGGCAGCCGCTAACGACCTCCCCGTAGACGACAAATTCCGTGCCCAATACCCGACCTGGGGCGAACAGTTCGTCAACATTTTCATGATGGCCGCCATTGCCATCTATTTAGAAGAACTGGACCCCCGCGAGAGCCGCGCCTACATCCAGAACAAGGTGAAGATCGACGGCGTGAAGATCCTGCCGGGGGCGGTGAGTGTGTTTAAGCGCTACCTGCAAGAGCGCGAGTCCGGCAAGTTCGAGGAATTGGCGGACTTCATGCTCGTGTTCCCCAAACAGTTGAAGGTCGCCAAGCGCATCATGTCCATCTAGGAAAACAGTCCTGCGCGACATATGAGGACATTGCGCGTTGCCCTTCGCTGTCGCCAGTCGTTGGCCCTACCGCGAGGCTGCGCCTTTAACTTGCCACTAATGGCTCAACCCTAAAAACTGGAGTTGCCCATGCCCTTCGCTGATCTGTCTACTGGCGTGCGCCTACACTATGAGGAGGCCGGGAGCGGTGTCCCTGTCGTCGTGATCCACGGCTGGATTAGCACAGCGCGTGACACCGTCGGCAACATCATTGACTGGCTCCAGGCGGACTATCGCGCACTCGGCCCCACGCTGCGCGGCTACGGCCAGTCCCGCCCCCCAGAGCGCGACTTTCCCCACGACTTCTACGCCCGTGATGCCCGTGATGTGATCGCCTTCATGGACGCGCTGAGTGTGGATAAGGCGCATATCATCGGCTACAGCGACGGCGGCGAGGTGGCGTTGATCTGTGCGGGGACACATCCCGACCGCTTCTACACCGTCACGACTATCGGCGCAGTGGGCAACTTCGGCCCGGAACTGCGCCCGGTGTTCCAGCGCAGTGCCGGGGCGCAGTGGCTCATTGAGGATACGGCACTTTGCGAGGAACACGGCATCACCAACCCCAGGGCCTATGTCGCGAGTTGGATTCGGTCGATGACCTTCATGGTGGACCGGGGCGGCGATGTGAGCCTGTCGCTCGCACCGAACATGACCATGCCGCTGCTGCTGATCCTGGGGGACAGCGACGCGCTCAACCCGGTAAAGTACGGTGAAACCTTAGTTGACAAGGCACCGAACGCGAAATTGGTCGTCTTTAAGGAGACAGGACACGGCGTTCACCAGGAACGTCCCCGCAAATTCCAGCAGGTTGTGGGCGGGCACCTGCGGCGAGGTACATCTAGCTAAACCGCCCGTCCTGAATATTTTCTAAGGGTTCTGTGAGGACCACAAAAGTTCAGGGTGACTCATCCCCCAAACCGACAGTTTTCGTTACAAAAACACCGATTACGCTTGACATCACGGTGGGAGACTGCTACTCTTGCCTAGATTTGAACAGCCACCGACATTACTTCCCCCCCAAGGGGGCGCTGTTGTCGGGCCGAGAAGTATGGCGAAAGCGCTCACCTGGATGGTAGTGGCTCGTCATCCTGAGCAGTCAGGGATACTTACGGGCGCACCAATAACCTTTGGTCGCCCGTTTGCACGCCCGAACGAGGCTAGTCTGCAAGAGAATTTGGAGTGCTTTATGCCGACCATCAACCAATTAGTGCGTAAGGGCCGCCAGACCAAGAAGAAAAAGAGCACCGCCCCCGCACTACAGTACACCTTCAACGCTTTCTCCCAGCGCCGTAGCCGTCACCGCAAGGGTGCGCCGCAGAAGCGTGGTGTGTGTACGCAAGTCAAGACCATGACCCCCAAGAAGCCGAACTCCGCGCTGCGTAAGGTGGCTCGTGTTCGCCTGACAAATGGGATCGAGGTCACGGCCTATATTCCAGGTGAGGGCCACACCCTGCAAGAGCACAGCGTCGTACTCGTGCGCGGTGGCCGTGTGAAGGACCTCCCCGGTGTGCGGTATCACATCGTGCGCGGCACGCTGGACGCCGACGGCGTGAAAAACCGTGAGCAAGGGCGCAGCAAGTACGGCACCAAGCGCCCGAAGAAGAGCTAGAGGGGAATGTAACCTATGTCGAGAAGAAACCGTGCGCCCAAGCGTGAGGCCCTGCCGGACAAGAAGTACAACAACGTCCACGTTGCTATGTTCATTAACCGGATGATGCGTGGCGGCAAGAAGAGCACCGCCCAGCGCATTATGTACACGGCCTTCGATATTGTGGAGGACCGTATGAAGAAGGACCCGATTGAGGTTTTCGAGACGGCCCTCCGCAACGTGTCGCCGTCTGTTGAGGTCAAACCGCGCCGCGTGGGTGGCTCCACCTACCAAGTGCCGATTGAGGTAGACCCGTATCGCGGGTTGACGCTGGCAATGCGCTGGATTTTGCAGCATTCACGGGCCGCACGCGGTGGCCGTGGGGGCATGGCGACCCAGCTTGCCAACGAGCTGATGGCCGCCTATAACGGCGAGGGGCCGTCCGTCAAGAAGAAGGACGACACCCACCGCATGGCCGAGGCCAACCGTGCCTTCGCACACTTTAGCCGTTAACCCAGCAAAACCGCTACAGCGTACCTGCTTACGGGATTTAGGTGGAACGCGGTAGTAGGGAACTAGGATAAAGGACCAAGCAGAGACAGCATGGCAAAGAAGAAGCAAGAATTCGACCTAAAAAAAGTTCGCAATATCGGCATCATCGCGCACATTGACGCCGGTAAGACGACCACCACCGAGCGTATTCTCTTTTACGCTGGGTTGTCCCACAAGATCGGTGAGGTTCACGATGGTGGTGCCATTACCGACTACATGGAGCAGGAGCGTGAGCGTGGGATCACCATTACCTCCGCTGCTGTGACGGCAAGCTGGAATGGCTGCCAGATCAACATTATCGACACGCCCGGCCACGTGGACTTCACGGCTGAGGTGCAGCGTTCGTTGCGTGTGTTGGACGGTGGTGTGGTGGTCTTCGACGGCGTGGCCGGTGTGGAACCACAGTCCGAGACGGTGTGGCGTCAGGCGAACGAGTACAACGTCCCGCGTATGTGCTTTGTCAACAAGATGGACCGCACCGGGGCGAACTTCGAACGCTGCGTTGAGATGATCGTGGATCGCCTCAACGGGAATCCGGTCCCAATCCAGATTCCCTACGGTTCGGGTGACGACTTCGAAGGCATCATCGACCTGGTGAATATGCAGCTCATCAGCTACGGCGACGATCTCGGCCAGGACATCCAATACACGGACATCCCGGAGAGCCACCGCGAGGCGGCAGAGACAGCCCGTGCGCAGATGATCGAGAAGATTGTTGAGAGTGACGACGAGCTGATGGAGCGTTATCTCATGGAGGAGGAAATTTCCGACGAGGAAGTTGTCGCCGCCATGCGTAGGGGCACCATCGACGGCGTCATCCAACCTGTGCTGTGCGGTAGCGCCCTCAAGAACAAGGGTGTGCAGCGTGCGCTGGACTGGGTGACGGAGTTGCTGCCGTCGCCGCTGGACATCCCGCCGATCATGGGGGTAAAGCCGGAGGACCGGGACGACGAGGATGCTGAACGCATCCCGCGCCCTGCCGATGACGATTCACCGATGGCTGGCCTTGTCTTTAAGATCGTTACGGACCAGTTCGGCACGCTCTCGTTTGTGCGCGTCTACAGTGGTGTGCTGCGTGCGGGGACGACCGTCCTCAACAGCACCAGCGGTAAGAGTGAGCGTATCGGGCGTATTGTCCGTATGTTCGCGGACAAGCGTGAGGACGTGGATGAGATTCGCGCAGGTGACATCGCTGCGGTGATCGGCCTCAAAGAGTCCTTCACGGGCGACACGCTGACCGCCCCGAATGATCCGGTCCTGCTGGAGAACATCAAGTTCCCCGAGCCGGTGATCGAGATCGCCATTGAACCGGCCTCTCGTGCCGACCAAGACAAGCTGGGCGAGGCGCTGCGCAAGCTGGCAATGGAAGACCCGACCTTCCGTGTCTCCGTGGACGCTGAACTCGGCCAGACGAAGATCGCCGGAATGGGCGAGCTTCACCTGGAAGTGCTGGTGGACCGTCTCAAGCGTGAGTACGGCGTGGTCGCCAATGTTGGCACGCCACGTGTGGCTTACCGCGAGGCTATCACCCGCAGCGTCACCGAGGATACCACCTTCAAGAAGCAGTCCGGTGGTAGCGGTCAGTACGCCCGTTGCAAGGTCGAGTTCTCCCCGTTGGACGAGGAAAACGACGATCTTGAGGCCATCAAGGACGGCTTGCTCTTTGTCGACGAGATCAAGGGTGGGTCCATCCCGCGTGAGTACATCGAGCCGACCCGTCGCGGTATCGTGGATGCCATCTCTGGCGGCATCATCGCGGGTTACCCGGTGGTGCGCTTGAAGGCACGCCTTGTAGACGGCGCGTTCCACGACGTAGACTCGTCCGAGCAGGCTTTCCGCACTGTAGGGTCCATGTGCGC
>CAYWZS010000061.1:0-22640 GCA_964462905.1 uncultured Anaerolineaceae bacterium | reverse complement strand
GGCCCACTTGCGCCCGCAGCGGTCCATGAGCATCCCACTGACGTAGAAGAACAACATATCTAACGCGGAACCAACCCCCACAACGAGGCCGATTGTCTCCACACGCAGGCCAAGCACGTTTGCGCCGTAGAGCGGAATGAGAACCATCCAGCCGTTGCGGGTGAGCTGGGCGAAGATTTGCCCCAGGCCAGCCCAGGTCAGCACCGTGCGATTCTCGCGGATTGTTTGCAGCAACAGGGGCGGCTCGTCTGTTTTGCGCGTGAGCTTAGGGGCGGCGGGCGGCTCATCCATAAAGCGCCACACAAACCAGCCCGTCGCAATCAGCAGCAGGACGTACACCGGGAAAATGGCCTGGAGGAAGAACATACCCGCGATCCAACCGCCGGTGATTGGCCCAACGAACTTGCCGACCCGGTAAACACCACCGAACAACCCGGTGGCGCGTCCGCGTAGGTGGTTGGGTATAACCGCTGTGAGGTAGGCGTGGCGCGAGATGTTATAGAAGGCGTGGCCTGCCCCGGCGACCAATAACAACGCCGAGGCAATCCAGATGTCGTCAACGAAGAAAATCAACCCCATACAGACGGCGGCCAGGGCTGTCCCAGATAGCATCGTGCGCTTCATCCCCCAGCGGCGAATAGCCACGCCGGAGGGTAGGTCGCCGAACACGCGCCCGAGCGGGTCTGCGGCGAGCAACAGGCCGATGAGGATGTAGGAGGTGGTCAGGTTGCCGCCATAGACGGGCAACACGGGAATGAGCATGGCGTGGGCCGTTGCAATCAGCGCAGACGGCAGATAAAACGACAACACCAAACCACGCACATTGACATCTTGCATTGAGAAAATACTTCCATCACGCCAAAAAGCCCACGTTCGTACCTTAATCCGAGCGGCGCTATAATCACAGTGTCGCTTGTTGATACCCCACATTCGTGTTGTCTATACTTCGGAGTTGCTCACGTTATGGAACTCGGACAGTTGGAAGCCTTTGAACGGGCTGCTCGTGAGGGGAGTTTCACGGCGGCGTTGTTGGGGTTGTCGTAGCCCGCCGTGAGTACGCGCATTGCGTCGCAAGTAGCACATTGCAGTGGTAAAATCACGAATTGGTGATCTTAGGCTATTCCAGCAAAATGTCGGGGCAAGCCGCCTGCGGTTAAAGCTACAGGCTAGCGCGTCCACTAAAGGGACGCCAAAACATCCGTGTGGGCCGATGTCCACTTCAGTGGACACATTTTAGCCGTAGACTAGGGATTTTATCCCTCGGCGGGGGGATAACGCTAGCTTTTATCTGGAACAGCCTTACACCTTCCAAATGTGGGCGGATACCGCCTTCGCCCTGAAATCCCCAGCGGCAAATCACCCCGTTCCGCGCTAGAATAACCTTCAGGTTGGAACAGCACGGAGAAAAGCGATCATGGTGAAGATTCTCGGTATCGACATCGGCGGTAGCGGTATTAAGGGGGCGTTGGTGGATGTGATCAAGGGCGAACTCGTCACGGAGCGGCACCGCATCCCAACGCCACAGCCCGCCACCCCAGACGCGGTTGGGGACGTAGTGGCGGAACTGGTACGGCATTTTGACTATCACGGCCCAGTGGGTTGCACGTTCCCGGCAGTGGTCAAGCGTGGGGTGACGCTCACAGCCGCCAACGTAGACGATAGCTGGATTGGCATTGACGCGGAGGGGCTATTCGTCGAAAAGACCAACTGCCCCTTTTTGGTCCTGAACGACGCCGACGCCGCCGGGATTGCCGAGTTTACCTTCGGCGAGGGGGCCGGGAACCGAGGTACGGTTATTGTGATGACGTTGGGAACGGGCATCGGCTCTGCAATTTTCGTGAACGGCAACCTGCTCCCCAACACGGAGTTCGGCCACATGGAGGTCGAGGGGATGGAGGCTGAACACTATGCCGCTGAGTCCGTCCGTAAGCGCGAGGATTTGTCCTGGAAGAAGTGGGGCAAACGGGTAAACCGGGTGCTGGCAGAAACGGATAAGTTGTTCTGGCCGGACCTGTATATCATCGGTGGGGGGGTGAGCAAGAAGCACGAGAAGTTCTTCGAGTATCTGACAACGAACACCCCCATCGTCCCCGCAGCACTGCAAAACGAGGCAGGGATCGTAGGTGCGGCAATGGCAGCGGCGCAGATTTACCTGGAAAAGGAGATCGGGTTGCCCCTGGGCGCGACGATTTCGCCGCTTTTGCGGGAGGTCGCAGGCGAGGAGGCGGTTCCGGCGACGGACGAAAGCTAACAGCCCGTATTCACGGCAGGCAGTCGCCCCTATAATGGGGCAGAATGACCGAACATCTGAGAGACACCTGTTATGCCGTACCTGATGCGAACGAAAGCCCGCCCAAACCCGGACACCCTCTCGCAGAGTGAATTGACAGACCTCACCCGTATCTTTGACACCTACGGGGCGGAGGTGATGATTCACAGACAGCCCATTGGCTGGGACGAGATCAAAGAGGTGGAGTTGGTGGTCGCGCCGACAGTGGGCGGCTTGTCCACATGGGTTATAAGCCTGTTTGTCAAGGTTGAGGACCGCTATCACCTGGGGATTTACCTGGGGCGGGACGAGGCTGTCGTCGCGAACATCAGTCGGCAGCAGGTATTGTACGCGCTCAACGCAATTGCATATTACGCCCCTAATCCCGTGCGTTACACCGGGCCAGAGGGGTTTGCTCCGTTGACGGGGTATTAAACACAGTTGAAAGCAGTGAGCGATGAGCCACGAGTGGCCTGCACTTGTCCCCACCTCGTCCTAATGCTTGTTGCGGTGTTGCTGGCGGCCTGTGCGCCAGCAGCCGTTACACCTGCGCCGTCGGCGTCGGTGTGGGGGGCGGTGCTAGAAGCAGCACAGGCCGAACAGACAAACGCCCCTGCGCTGGCCGTCACCAACGAACGGGCCACACTTGCCTGGGTTGCTGCGGATGCTGACGGTGTGCATCAGGACGCACGGGCGCTGGTGGACGGGCGGCTCTCCCCGACAGTGATTTTGCCGCTGCCCCCGGTGGCCCCCCGCAATAGCACGTTGGCCCCGTCCACAGGCGATGCGCTGCACTTGCTGTGGCTGGACCTGGACCCCAACAACACCGCCCAACTCTACAGCGCATTAATTGAGGACAGCCTAGGCGTGTTCCGGGGGCCGCAACAGGTCAGCGAGTTGGGCGGACGCTGTTACGCAACAGCGCCGGGGCCGGATGGGGCGTTGCGGGTGGTGTGGCAAGACGGTAGTCTGCTCCAGCCAACGTTGCACAGCGCCACAATTGAACAGACCGGGCTGATTATCGCGCAGCAACCGCTTATTCGCACGGATGGTTGTCCAGCGGCGGCGGCAACCTTAGACGCGACCTATGCGCTGTGGGTTGATAACGGGCAGTTGGTCGTGGCGGAGTTGGTGATGAGTGGGCTGTTAGGGGACCGTGTCGTCGCAGATATGCCGTCAATCACGGTGGGGGATCGGCTGCGGGCGCTCCAGGCGGGGAGCGACGGCGAACGGCTTTACGTGTTCTGGAATATCACACGGGCGGACGGTTCGCAGGAGACGTGGTACACCACCGGGATGCCGGATGACGAGACGTGGCCGGAGCCGCGCCGGGTGCGGTTTGACGTTGACGAGACAACCTCCTTTGATACAACTTTGAACACGGGAACGACGTTCGCGGCGGGGCCGTCTGATAACGGGCTGGCGGCGGCTTGGGCGGCTCCGTTGCGCGGCGTGACGACAGTTCTCCCGGTTGCGACGTGGGCTGAGGGGGCGTTGGGGGTGTTGTACTTCGATGACGGTGAGGTGGTGGGGTATCAACGAGTGGTGGAGGTGTCGTCCCTGTTGGGGCCGCCGACGCTACATTTAGACCAGGACCGTCACCTGTACCTGGGGTGGGCAGAACCGCAGACGGTGGGCGCAGCGGCGCTACGGCTGACGACCACGCGGCCCTTGTTTCAATCAAATTAACACCACGGCTTACCGAGGGATGCTTACCTCGAAGTACCTCACTCGGGTTGGCGTTACAAAACAATGACAACTGTACTCCAGAGTTGTGCGATATACCCCTTGATTGTAAAAACAATAAACCATATATTTATATAAAGATAACATTGTAAATGGCTAATATTTCACTGAGCAATTCGATTGTCATCAACGCACCGATTGACAAAGCATTCTACACAGGCACGAATCCTGAACAACAAAGAGAGTGGATGTCGAACGACGACGAACTCCGAGGCTATCAACCCCCGGTAAAAGTTGGCTCGACCTTTGAAACGGTCTCCAAATTCATGGGCCGTGAGGTCGTGATTTCTAATGAAATCGTGGTTAACGATGCTCCGCATCGCTGTGACTACGCTATGTAGGGAACGATTAAACATCAATTTGAAGAAGTCGATGGGGGTGTTAAGGTAACGGTCGTTCTCAATGGCGAGATGAGCGGCGTGCTAGGCAAAATTGCGTTACCAATCCTCAAAGGGCAAATCGACAACCAACTCAAGAAAGACCTCGCCAGTTTGAAGGCCTACCTAGAGGAATAGGTTTCGCAACTAGGGTGGGGATGGCGACCGCGCCACCCCCACAACACCCTATTAGCTTGTCGGGCGGAACACCACACGATAGGATGTGGTCGCGCCTGCGCCCTCCTCCGTGGTGCAGGGGACAGCGACCAACTGCTGTATAGATGGCTCGGAGCGGTCCGGCATCTCGATGATGTAGGATTCGCCGCTCTCCATCTCGAAATCAGCGTAGGCCGCGCCGCGCTCCGGCTTGAGGCCGGTGTAGAAGGTGTCATCGCCGTCATCCCAGCGCACGCGGATCGGCTGGCCGGGGATGCCGCTCCCGTTGAAGTCCTGCACGAACACCTCAATCACCCCGCTGGCCTCGGTATCACAGAAGGTCGCGACGTTAATCAGCACGTACTGGCGTACCGGGGCGGCAGTCGGCACGGCCACCTGTAAAGTGGGCGTAGGAAAGCGCGTCGGCGCAACGGTGGGCGTCTTGCTGGCAACGGGGGCAGGTGTGGGCGTCGGCAACACCACCGAAACCTCTTGTGTCGGCGGGGCGGCGGCCAACACCACCCCATCGGCACAGCCGGACTGCCCCTGGAGTTGATAGAGCGTCACCATACTGCGGACCTCCCGGAAACCCGCATTGCTGTTGGCGTGGCCACGCTGGACGAGGTCGCAGGCAGTTTCCGCCATAAACGCAAACGGGTTGTTGCTCTGCGTGACGGTCAACAGACGCTCTAGCGTGCGTGGGAGGTCGCTGTCGTGGGCGAAGCTGAGGGCAATCGCAGCGATGAAACGGCTCTGGGCGGCAGGTTCAAGCTGGGCGGGGCGGGTTTCCACCTCCACCACCGGGTTGATGTACCACGTATAGTACAAACCCAGCGCAATCCCAATCACCAGCCCGACGACGGCAATCCGCCAATCGACCGGGGGCGGCGGACGATTATAACGCGACGACAGGCTGATCTCGTCGGATGTGTCCTCGTAGGGTGTAACGTTGTCACGGTCGCTCATGGCGTGTCGGCCCCGGGGACAGTCACGTCGCGGTACGGCTCCATGATAGGCGTGAGCCGCCCCAGCGCCTCACTCAGCCCGACCAACGAGCGAATATCGTCTAAGTCACGGGAGTTGGAAATATAGCGTTCCGTGACGGACTGCACATATTCGGGGATGTTCTCGACCTCTAACACGCGCATCCGTTCTAACGCGCTGGTGACATCGGCATCCACCAGGAAGCCGTCGGCAACCATCACCACATAATCGTCCTTGTGTGTTTGGGCGAGGGCGGTTGCCGGGCTGTTGCTATACTCTACCGGGAAAGGCCCCCAGCCGAGAAATAGTCCCAGGGTAAGGCCAACCACCACCCCAAACGTAAGCGATACTAGAAAACGTCGCATTATTGTTGCCGTAGTCCGTCCAAATTGTGTTCACCAAGTACCATTCATCCTAGCGTAGATAGCCGGCAAAGTTAACGCTTGCTGCAAAAGTTTTACCAAAAACGCGCCCAATACCCCTTGCTTTGGTGTGAAGATGTGGGGCGCGATAGCTTGTGTGATACATGAAATGACCCACGAAGAATGTGACAAACCCGATTCCCACCACCTTGTCCAAGGCTAAGGATCCCCCAGCTTTAGGCGCGTGGGGCGTGGCGTTACGATTGACACCCCTCTCATTCCATGTTAACCTCCACACAAATCGACAATTGATTCCAAGCGTGAAGGTGTGCCAGAACCCGGATGTTCGGCACACAATAGGGAAAGCCGGTGAGAGTCCGGCGCTGTCGCGCAACGGTAATAGCGAGTTCTCTGTGTTTAGTTGTTAGGTCGGCCTCGGCTCACGCTAATTACTAACAACTCATAGATCACAACTCCTAAAGCCCGAATGCCTGCCTTCACCTGAGCTTGTCTGTACACCTTCGCAGCAAAGGGATACGAGCATGGTTAAGCGTGACCAACCCCATGCCCACCGCCCGGTGGGTTTTTTTGTTACCCCTTATGGCTGTGCGCCCATATATCACCCCAATCACCAAGGATACCCTATAATGTACCGCACACCTTTCTTGTTGTTCGCCCTGTTGTTCGTCGGCGTGCTGGCCGTGGTCCCTGTCGCCGCTCAGGATGCCCCCGCCACCAACCTCACCGATAGTTGCGTGACCGCCTACGACCCCGATATCGATTACTTCCCGGAGAAAGTCATCTTTGAGAACGCCACCGGCGTGGATGTCGCGTACTTCAACAACTACAAAATCGTCCGCACGCTGGAGCCATACCCCGGCGCAACTGAACCCGTAACCTACGTGCTGCTGCAATGCGGCACCCCCGCACCGGATATGGCGGACTTCGCCGACGGCACCCAGGTCATCGAAGTACCCGCCGGGGACGTGATCGCCATGTCCACCACCCACCTCGCCCACCTAGAGACCCTTGGCCTGCTGGGCAACCTCATCGGGGTAGACACCTTCGCTTTCATCAATAACCCCGCCGTCCGTGAGCTGGTGGAAGCCGGAGCGTTGATTGAAGTTGGCGCAGGAACCGACGTAAATATCGAAGTCGTGCTGGACGCCGAGCCGTCCTTGGTGATGGCCTACGCCTTCGACCAGGACGATGCCCCGGTGGTCTTACGCGAGGCGGACATCCCAACCGCCATCAACAACGCATGGCTAGAGCCAACACTAATCGCCCGTGCCGAGTGGATCAAGTTCATGGCGCTGTTCTACAACGCTGAGGCACAGGCCACCACCGTCTACGACGAAATCATTGCTGAATACCAGGCCACCGCTGCCCTCGCAGCCACCGTCCCAGCAGATGAGCGCGTCACTGTGCTGTGGAGTTCCTACTCAATCTTCAGTGAGGCGTGGTTGGTCCCCGGCCAGGAAACCTGGGTCGGTGCGTTGCTGGCAGACGCCAACATCGACTACATCCTGATGGACGAGGCCACCGAAGGCAGCGTGCCGTTCGACTTTGAGGTTGTCTACGACACCGGGCTAGAGACACCGCTCTGGATTCCGAACGCCTTCGGCGTGAACACCCTAGACGACCTGCTCGGCATGGACGCCCGTTATCTTGACTTCACCGCTGTGCAATCTGGCCGCGTCTTTAACAACACTGCTCGCGTGAACGAGAACGGCGGCAACGACTACTGGGAAACAGGCGTCACCAACCCACAGCTTATCCTGCGGGACCTCGTAGCTATCGCCTACCCGGACCTGCTCCCAGGCCACGAGCCGACTTTCTACGTCGAGCTGACCGCTACCGACTAGCCCAGCATGACCCGGCACGCATGGCTTTCCGTGCGTGCCGTCAACCACCCAAAGGGGAAACCATCATGACTCAAGTCACCTACGAACCCATCCCCCGCCCCACCGAAGTCGCCAAGCGCAAACCCGCCGAACGCCTGGACCTGGGCCTACGCCCCTGGGTGCTGTCGCTGTTGGCGCTCGCGCTGGCTGGGGTCTTCGTGCTGTCGCTGGCCGTCGGTTCCGTGCAAATCCCGCTAGACCAAATCGTCACGATCTTACTCGGCGGGGAGGCCGACCGCGCCTCGTGGTCTAGCATCGTCCTCAAGTTCCGGTTGCCCAAGGCCACAACCAGCAGCCTAGCCGGGGCAGCCCTCGGCGTTAGCGGCCTGATGATGCAAACGCTTTTTCGCAATCCACTAGCCGGGCCATTCGTACTGGGCATCAGTTCCGGCGCGAGCTTAGGCGTGGCATTAGTCGTTCTCTCTACCGGGACCATCGGCGGGATTCTGCTCGCAGGCGTTGGGCTAAGGGGCGATTTGCTGTTGGCGAGTGCTGCCGCCGCCGGATCAGCCATCACGCTGTTGATCGTTCTGCTCATCGCAGGCCGCATCCAGAACAGCATGACGCTTCTCATACTTGGCCTCATGATGGGCTATCTGGTATCCGCCGCTGTAAGCCTGCTCCTCTACTTCGCCATCCCAGAGCGCATTCAAGCCTACATCAGTTGGACCTTCGGCAGCTTTAGCGGCGTCACCTGGGACCAAATGCCGATCCTCGCGGGCGGTGTGGTCATTGGGTTGGCCCTCGCGCTCATCATGACGAAGGCGCTCAACGCACTATTGCTGGGGGAGGGCTACGCCCGTAGCCTGGGTGTCAATGTGATGCGAACGCGCTTGGTGGTCGTCACCGCCACCGCGCTCCTCGCCGGGACCATCACCGCCTTCTGCGGGCCGATTGGCTTTATCGGGATTGCCGTACCGCACCTATGCCGTAGCCTGCTCAACACCTCGGACCATCGCGTGCTCATGCCGGGGACGATCCTCATGGGGGCGATTGTGGCCTTGGTCGCTGCGCTCATTGCCGAAGTCCCCGGCAGCAACATCATTCTCCCGCTCAACGCGATTACGGCGCTCATCGGTGCGCCCGTGGTCATGGGCGTGATTCTGGGGCGGCGTAACCTATCACAGTCGTTTGGGGGCTAGTGTGGCTGTCCTCGCAACCCACAACCTGACCATCGGCTATTGTTCGCCACGCCAGCCAGATGCCATCGTCGCAACAGACCTGAATCTTTCTTTGAAGGCGGGGGAACTCGTGTGCCTGCTAGGGCCAAACGGTGCCGGAAAATCCACCCTGATGCGAACCGTCGCCGGGATGCAGCCATCCCTTGCCGGGTCTGTCACGCTTGCAGGCACCGACCTTACAACGCTCTCCCCGCGTGACCTTGCCGCCAACCTGAGCGTTGTCCTGACGGACCGCCCCAACCTTGGCCTGCTCAACGGTTACGCGCTGGTCGCGCTTGGCCGCCACCCCTACACGGACTGGACCGGCAGGCTTTCCCCCCACGATGAAGCGGTGATTCAGTGGGCAGTGGCAGCCGTCGGCGCGACCGACATCGCAGCCCGTCCCGTCATGGAATTGAGCGACGGCCAACGTCAGAAGTTCATGGTTGCCCGTGCCTTAGCCCAAGAATCAGCGTTGGTTCTGCTAGACGAACCCACCGCCTATCTCGATTTGCCACGCCGTGCCGAGATCATGCACCTCTTACGCCACCTCGCAGCAGACACCGGACGGGCCATTCTGCTATCCACGCACGACCTCGATTTGGCGCTGCGTTCTGCCGATACCCTATGGCTGCTGTCGGACGGCAAAGCACACGTCGGCACGCCGGAGGATTTGGTCCTCAGCGGCGCGTTTGAGGACGCCTTTCGCGGTGCAGGTGTTACCTTCGACCGCGCAACAGGCGCGTTTAACGTCGCCCGTAATCGTGGGCGCGAAATCGTTGTCCACGGCCACGGGGTCGCGCACACCTGGACCGTTCGCGCTCTGCGGCGGGTCGGCCTAACGCCCATCACGCCGGCGGACACGCCCCCCGACTTACCGCAAGTTCACATCAGCGGCGACGACACCAACCCAACATGGCAACTACACCAGAACGACCGGGAAACCACACACCACACCATCGCCACGCTATTACATGCTGTTGCAGACTAACACTCACGCCTCGCCAGAGTCGTCATCTGTCTTGTCCGCGTTGTATGTCACCTCGGCGTTGTCGCCTATGTCTATATCCCCACCGATATTGACGACACCGCCGCTCACATCGCCCATGTTGTACGCCGTATGTTGCACGTTCGACGCGATCAACTCCACAAACCGAAACCGCTTCCGAAGGTTGTCTAACAAGTCTGGCAAGTCCGGCATCGGCGTTTCAAAATACAACGGACGAATGAAGTCCGCGCACACTTTGTCCTCGCAGCGTTGGTCCAACGCATACGACACCTCATACTGGCAATAGGCCGACGCCGCGCTGTTGACGGACCAGTACAGGTGAAACACATCCGCCTCGTCAATCCCCCGCGCCAGTTCCGCCTGCCAGTCCTCGCGGGTTCGTAGGCTGTCCACATCCACAAACCGCTCACTGCCCAGCATCAGCTTCGCCATATTATAGGCATTCAGCACCGCATTATCTTTCTTCGAGTAGGACACAAAAATGCGATCATAGGGTTCAATCGCCTGTGCCTCAAGCTCCTGGTCTAACAGCGACCGATCCGGGTTTGTCTGTGGCGTGAAGCTGAACTTGGGCGTTTCCGGCTCCTTCGCCGGGATCACCTCAATCGCCGCCTTGATGTGCGCAATTTCGATCCCCTCTACCGCCACAGACACGCGCACAAAACACGTTTCGTCGGTCTGTTCCGCGCCGGGATAAAAGTCAAAGCCGAACTGCGTCCACGTCCCGCGCCAGCGTTTCGTCAGCGACGGCGGCTCGAACTCCAGTTCGTCGCTCTCCGGCGTGACGGTGATGCGCGTCCCCGGCGCGAGGTCGGCGGCCTGCTTGGCGACCTTGGGCGCAGGCACCTCCCCGCCGAGTTCTGCCGTGTAGCGGCGCACATCCGCCTCCACTTCATCCTCAATCTCCTCGTCATACGGCACCGATACGTACACAAACAACCCGTACTTCTCATCCACCTCAGCCTCACGCGGATAGTATGCCGTGAACTGCGCCGTTTTGAGGTCCGGCGTGGGGACTTCTCGCGGCATTAGCGTGGCGGGTGCTGGCACATCCCCACGCAACGCGGATTCGTCAGCTTGCGGCTCCGGCGCAGCGGGTGCCGCTTCTCCCGTCCACTCCTCCGCCTCAACCGCTGGCGGCGACGGCGGCAAGCTCCCACCATAGTCATTGCTTTTCTTCGCCTTGCGCCGCTCCATATCAGGCTCTGCTACGCCGAAACCGTCGCTTTCCTCCTGCCCGGTGTCCCAACGGCGGCGCAACTCCTCGAAAATATCCGCATCATCCAGGTCCATCGTCTGTGGCGTGCGTCGTCCCTCGGAGAAGATCGCCTCCAGCTCCTCTGTAGACATCCCCGGAATGTCCGCACGGGTGAGGGGGGGGCCGCTAGACGTCTCTTTCTCTGCTTTTCGGGTTTCCATGCGGGCCTCGCGCATCACCGGGGCATCAGCGCCAGCACGCGACCGCCGCGCAGCACGTATCTGCCAGAGCAACCAGCCAACCGGCAACGCCACAAGAATCACAACCAGGATGACAGGCACATCAGCACCACCGACTACCTCCTGCGCCCCGACCACCACCGCACCTAGCATACAGACCATACCCAGTACCCACGCGATTCGCCGCATAACCGCCTCCTACCTAAAACCGTTTCTGCTTCATCCACTGTAACACGACCGTTGTATTCCCGGCCAATTAGGGACGCCGCACGTACCTCATCAGCCACCGCGCCACCGCCGCCAACACCACCAGCCACCCCCCCACGACCCACCACACCACCACATCAACCACATACGGCCCCGCCGGGTACGGCTCACGCAGGAACGCCAACGTCGCCCCGCCGCCCTCCATCACCACCACCGCCGGAGGAAAAATCAACCCGGCGTCCACAGACATTGTTAACGTTTGCAGGTTCGGCAGCCGTCCCAGCCGCGCAGACACGGTCGTCAACGGGTTGTCATGTACAAACAACAGCACCAGCCCCTCCATCTCGCCTAGTTCCGGCGGCAGGGTCGTCAACTGGTTGCCGTCCAAGTACAGGCTTTCCAACCGCTTCAGGTTGCCAATCTCCGGCGGTAGGTCGCGCAGCGCGTTGTTGTCGAGTCTCAACGTCGCCAATCCCGTCAAATTCCCGATTTCCGGTGGCACCGTTGCAAGTTGATTATCACTGACCAGCAACACCCGTAGCCACGGCAACGTTCCTACTTCCGGCGGCACCCGCGCCAACCCCAACCCAGACAAGTCTAGTACCGCCGCCTCATCTGCCCGTGCCACCTCGATCCGCCGCAATGCCTCAGCATAACCGCCATCCGTGTCTTGCGTGTAAATTGGCCGAGTCACCCCCACAACCGCGATCAACACCCAACGCCACATGCCGCGCCCTCCTTAACTAACACATCGCCGCCCATCCCCCCTATCGACTCAACATGCCTATGGTACAATCTCCGGCAGCCCATGGAAAACACTCACAGGCCGAGAGATTAAAACTTGCTTTAAGACACATGCGGCCAATTTCATAGCCGCTATAGTACGATGCCGACAACCAGAGAAAGGGGTTTCTACTGCATGATCGAAGTTGAAAATCTCGTCAAACGCTACGGCAAGGTCGAAGCCGTGAAGGGCATCACCTTCACCGCCGAACCCGGCCAAGTAACCGGCTTCCTGGGGCCAAACGGGGCCGGGAAAACCACCACGATGCGGATGCTCACCGGCTACCTGCCCGCCACCAGTGGCACTGCCAAGGTCGCGGGCTACGACATCTTCGAGGAAAGCATGAACGTCCGCGAGCACGTCGGTTACCTGCCAGAAAACGTCCCGCTCTACCGCGACATGACCGCCCGTGGCTACCTACAATACGTCGGGGAAATTCGCGGGATCAACAACGCCCGCCACCGTGCCGAGAAAGTGCTGGACCGTGTTGGCCTCCTCAGCCGGGCCACAAGCCGTATCCGCAGCCTGTCGAAGGGGATGCGCCAGCGTGTCGGCCTGGCCTCTGTCCTCCTCCACGATCCCAAGGTCATCATCCTAGACGAGCCGACCATCGGCCTGGACCCACTCCAGGTAGAAGGGTTGCGTAACCTCATCGTTGAACTCGGCCAGAGCCATACCGTCATGTTCAGCACCCATATTCTCTCCGAGGCAGAGCAGGTCTGCGACAAAGTCGTCATTGTCAATCGCGGCCAAGTCGTCGCCTCCGGCGCACCCGGGCAACTCCGCACCGAGCTAGAGAGCGGTGGCCGTATTCTCGTCCGCCTGGACGGGCTACAAGGGCCAGAAGAACTCGAAACCGTCCGGATGACGCTGGAAAACCTGGACATTATCTCCCAAGCGGAGTACCGTGCCGGGTCGCTAATCGTCACGCCCAGCAGCCAGGAAGAAGACCCACGCGCCGACATCGCCCGCACTATCATCGAAAACGGCTGGGACCTGCAAGAGCTTCGCGCCCTCGCTGGCGACCTCGAAGAAATCTTCCTGGAGGTCACGCGCCAAGAGCAACGCGCCGAGCTTGCTGCCGAGGCCGAACAAACACCGACCGAAACCGCTGAAAGTACAGAGGAGGACGCGTAATGCGTGCAACCTGGGTTGTCTTCAAGCGTGAACTCGCGCTCTACTTCCGTTCGCCCATCGCCTACGCGGTAGCCTTCGCCATCTACTTCTTTATCGGCTGGTTGTTCTCCGGCAATCTCATTCAGGCCATTCAGCAGAACGCCACCCTGGGCCAAAATCCCTTCGGCGGCCAGCCCATCCCGGCCACCCTGCTGCTCAACGCCACCCAGTTGATTACCTTCCTGATGTTCCTCATCGGCCCCCTGCTCACCATGCGCCTCGTCGCAGAGGAAAACCGCGAGGGGACGCTTGAGGTGCTGATGACGCTCCCCATGAACGAGTCCGCCTTTGTCGTAGGCAAGTTCTTCGCCGTATGGGCCTACTACACCGTGCTGCTGTTGCTCACACTGGTACAGGTGCTCATGCTGAGTTGGGTCGGCGTGCTGGACTACGGGACGGTGTTCACGTCCTACCTGGGCGCGTGGCTCTACGGCGGCGCGGCCCTTGCCATCTGCATGATCTGGAGCGCCACCACCGAGGACCAGGTGATTGCCGCCTTCCTGGGCGCGACCACCATTCTCGTCCTCTACCTCAGCGACATCGGCGCGTTCTACGTGCAGAACCTCACCAGCACCCAGACCGGGGCCGCTGCCGGGTCCGTCGCCAACTTCCTGAGCGCCTTCTTCCGGCAGATCGGCCTCTCCACCCACTACCAAACCACCCTCGTCCAGGGCCTCATCCGCGCCCAGGACATCGCCTACTACGTGCTGATGATGATCGGTGCGTTGTTTATCACGGTTCGGATTGTTGAAACACGACGCTGGAGGCAGTAATTCATCATGACGGAACAGACCAACGACACACAAACCACAGAAGAAGTGATTCCACCGATTATCCCGCCACAGTTCCTACTGATCGGCGCGGGCATTGCCTTCCTGGTCGCGCTCGGTGTCCTGCTCGGCACCCCCGGCTTTGGGGCGATTGGCTGGGGCGCTCTCGTCGTCGGCGTGCTGATGCTCGTCCTGCTAATCGTGCTCGCCCCACAGCAAACCGTGAACTTCCTCACCGGGCGTTCGTTTCGCTTCGGCAGCACCAGCATCCTCGTAACCGTGTTTTTCATCGCCCTGCTAATGACGATCTACTGGTTTATCAACACCCAGGACTGGACCTTCGATGTCACCCAGACGGACCAGTTCTCGCTCAACGAGCAGGCCGCCGAGACGATTGCCACCCTCAGCGCGGACCCCACCCTGCCGGACCTGGAGATTCTCGGCTTTTACACCGCCGCCCAAATCGGCCTTCAGGAACAGGTGGAAATTCTGCTGCGCGACTATGAGCGCGTCAGCGACGGCAAGATCACCTATCGTTTCATCAACCCGGACCGCGATATTGCGATTGCCGACCAGTACGGCGCGACCCCCGGCCAGCTTGTGATCGTCAACACCGCCGTAGACGACCCAGAAGCCGCCGAAGTGCTAAACTCCGCCCAGGTGCAGGACCAGAACCAAATCACCAACGCGATCATCGAGGCAGTAGCCTCTGGTGAGTTCAACGTCTACTTTGTCGAGGTGGACAACGGTGTGGCCCTCAACGCCCAGACAGAAACCGGGGCCGCGCTGTTCGTGGAGCAGTTAAGCCGCTACAACTGGAACTTCCAACCCGTCACCTTCACCGAGCTAACGGCGGTCGAGTCCGAAATCGAACTCAACGACCCCAACAGCGACGGTGAGGTTCTGGTGTTTGCGGGTGGTAGCTCCCAACTAAACGACACAGAGGTCGAACTCATTACATCTTACCTCGATGCAGGCGGTAGCGTCGTGATCGCCGCTGCCCCGGACGGTGAGGAACCCGCCCTGGCCTCCACTGAAGCCCTCAACACCTACCTTGCGGAAAACTTCGGCATCAGCTTCGAGGGCGGTATCATCCTGGACCCCGCCAACGCCCGTGGCGGCCAGATCAACCTGATTGACGTGCAAGACATCTCCCAGGATCTGCTCGTCACACAGTACATCCCGCCGAACGCGTCTGTGCTGTTGAACTCCGCCCGTCCCATCACCGTTATCGACGATATGCCCTTCGAGATTTCCACCTACGCGCTGGCAGAAACCACCGACACAGCCTACACCAAACAGATTGATGAACTGCTAGAGCAGGACGTGCAGCAGGACGACGACGACCCCGCCGGGCCGTTTACGGTCCTTGCCGCCGCCGAGAACCAGAACACAGGCGCTCGGGTCGTATTGGCCGGGTCGGATACACTCTACATGAACGCCTTCTTGTTAGGCCAGGGCCTCGGCAATTTTGAAACGGGCTTCGGCACGCTCGCCTGGACCTTGTACTACAACGAATTCGAACAGGGCCAACAGTTGTTCCTGCCAGACCTCGACATCCGCCCAGAGGATGTCCCCGTCAGCGCGACTCAGCAACAACTCGGCACCATCAACCTCATTAGCCTGTTCGTCATGCCCTTCGGTGTGCTGATTATCGGCGGTGTAGTCTGGTTCCTGCGCCGCGACTAACCACATAAAAAGTCCCCTCTCTGCATACGGAGACGGGGCTTAGGGATGAGATTTGCGAAAACTATCCTGAACCATAGCCGTTACACTGTGTTCAACGTTCTATACAAGTCACAAGCTAACAACGAATGACTAAAATCTATGCACTACAGGAGACTCAACGCCTATGCGCCTCAACACCCGTAACATCATATTCGTAGCTGCCGGCGTCGTGGTGATGGCCGTGCTTATCTTTCTCGGTACCCGTGACACAGCGGCCCCCGACGCAGACGCCACCCAAACGGCTGCCGTCAGCGGCCCCCTCTTCCCAGGCATCGCGCCGGAGGACGTAGTGCGCTTCGAGATTCGCGGTTTCGAGCAAACGCCGGACCCCGCAGACCCCACACCCACGCCCACCGCCACCCCGCTCCCCGACGCACCACCCGTTGACATGGGGCCAATTGATCCCGGCGAGGTCATCATGACGCAGAGCGAGGGCGGTGTCTGGACGATTGACGAGGCCACCAACAGCACCGACCGCGAAACCGACCAGTTGATTGTCGTCGGGACCGTCGCCAACGTGTTGGACCTGGAATTTGCAGACCAATTCAGCCTGAGCAACACCGAAAGCACCCTGGCGAACTTTGGCTTGGAGAATCCATCCTATGAGATCATCATCGCCACCGCCGACACCGAGCAAACCCTGACTCTCGGCAGCCTGAACCCCGGCGGACGCCGTTACTACGCGCTACTGAACGACGACCAGGATACAATCCCCCTCGTCGCAACCGATATCCTGGACAATGTGGTGGACTACACGCTAGAGCCGCCCTACGTCCCCGCCCCGACAGACACCCCCACCCCCCTCCCAACGGCCAACCCGTTCAGCGAGGTTGAACAGACCGCCACCGCCGACGCGCTCATGCAGCAGATGATGACCGCCCAGGCCGAATCCGCCCCAACAGAGACACCCGTGGGGCCAGTGGGGCCAGTACCTAGCACAGACGAAGAAGCTACCGAAGAGGCCGTCGCGGAACCCGAGGCCACCGAAGAAATCGACTAGAATCGTAGGAGCAGGTCACATCCCTGCCCAGAAAAGTCCCCTCTCTGCTTGCGAAGAGAGGGGACTTAGGGGTGAGGTTTCCTTGCCCCCTACGGTACCACCCGACTGTTCAGCGCCTCGTTGACCGCCTTCACCAACCGCCGTAACTCCGCCTCAATCTCCGGCGAAATATGCTCCTGAATTGCCGCCTCCCGGAACAAGTCCCGCGCCTCGCGAATTGAGTCCTCGCCTTCACGCAGCCGCTTCAACCCCGCCCGAAGTCGCGTCCGTGCGTCCCGGTTCGTCGGACTCGTATACTGCTCCGTGAAGTCCCACCCGTAAACCGACGCCACCTCCTGCAAGCTCGCCATGAACTCGTCCGCCGTCGTGAACCCCATCGCCGCCCCGCGCTGCAACAGGTCCACCAGGGCATCACTCAGCGTCGGCTCCACCCCAAAGTCCAGCACCTTCACCCCCGCATAGCGGCTGTCCACTGTCTCCTGGTTCCCCGGCTGCGGTCGCAACGTCCCATGCACCGGCGACAACCCCGTGAACACTGGGTACAGAATCCCCACACACAGGTTACGGATGTCCGTGCGCTTTTGCGTCTCCGCCTCAGTCCCGTTTACCTGCCGCGAGCTATTCAGGTCAATCACCTGCAAACGCAACCCATCCCAGTACACATGCTCTAGCTTATGATCCAGATACACCACATGCTGCCGGTGTGCCGTCCGCAACAGCTCCGTGAACTGAAGCGCCAACGCCAGCCCCTCCTCCGTCGGGAGCCGCCGCCGGACGCCCGGCGCGTTCGGCTTCACCAGGTAAAACAAATTGCGCGTGCGCGGCAGGTTGTCCAACGCCAAATACGGACGCCAACCCGCGTCAATGTAATCCCGAAAACTGTTCGCAAACCCTAGCGTATCCCGCCCGAACGAAACAATCTCACCGCCCACCGGGGCCTCTCCCATCCCAGACAAATATCCACAGTCCAGCATATCCACCACATACGGGCTATCCGCCAGTTTTGTGAGCAAATCCGCCTCATTGACAAACGCCCGCACCTCCCAGCGCGTTTCCTGTTCGGCTGTCGGCTCAATGTGTTCAGGGCGCAACAGCTTAAACGCCACTGTCCGCCCACTACGGCGGTCCAGCGCGTCCATCACACGGGCGTAGTGCCCCAGCGCAAATGTGTCGTTGAAGTTGTCAATGCGGTAAATTTCACCTAGCGGATGTGCCATAAATCGGTTTCCATCATGTGTTGTGTCGGGCATAAGCAGATTGATGAATGTACCACATTCACCCCCAGAGTTTGAGGGTCCACGCGACCGGGGCGCACAATTCGAAAAAATTGGTAAATAATGCCCACCCACCATCAATGTTACAGTCTATTGCTGTATAATCTTGGATAAGTCAACGATCGCACACGTTCTGTTCCGATTCTGTTATCTCACTTGCGTGCAATTATCCGTCTTGTAAAATGGGCGATGACATGCCCCAGGTAACGATGTGGAAACTTGTGGCTGTGTGGATTCTCGTTTATAGTTTGAGCTGCGTACAAGCCAACAACCACAACCTGTTGGCCGCTGTAAGGTGAAAATGGGCCAAACGGAAACGTAGAGAGAGGCCAAAGGGATTAGCTGATGGACAACCAGGAAAATCAAATTCGCCTGCGCGGTAGTGCCGTGACCAACATCGGGCAAGTTCGTAGTCACAATGAGGACAATGTTCACCTGTGGTCCGGCGACAACCTTGTCCTGGCGATTGTCGCCGATGGCATGGGCGGGGCCGCCGCTGGCGAAGAAGCCAGCCGTATCGCCGTAGAAACTATCGCCACCGAACTCGGCATCTCCCCGTCTGCTCCCCTCACCCAGCCAGATATCGCAGAGAGCGCCCTGAGTTCTGCCGTGCTAGAGGCCAACCGCATGATTATGCAGGAGGCCGTAGACCACCCCTCGAACAAGGGCATGGGCACCACCGTCACCATGGTGTTTATCAACGGCAATGAGGCCCGCTTCGCCCATGTCGGCGACAGCCGCGCCTATCTCGTCCATCAAAACGGCACCATCACGCAGATTACCTCCGACCATAGTTTCGTCCAGGCTCTCGTGGAGGCCAACCACATCACGCCCGAACAGGCCGAAACCCACCCCATGCGCAATGTACTCTACCGCGCCCTCGGCCAAACCAAAGAACTGGATGTGGACACCTACGTCGCCCAGCTTAAAATCGGGGACCGCCTGGTCCTCTGCTCCGACGGCCTAACAGGTCATGTCCGTGCCCCAGAGATTGCGAAGATGGTCGCCGCCTCCGACAACCCCGTAACCATCAGCCAGCAACTCGTTGCACTCGCCAACAAGCGCGGCGGCGAGGATAACATCAGCGTGATTGTGATTATCGTGAGCGACGAGAGCGTCAGCAACCGTATCGCCTCCGACGAGGCCAACTTCGAGGATGACGAAACCCTCATCCCCACCACCCGTGGGCTACGATTGCCGGGCGACAAGCCAGACACTAGCAACCACAGCCCCGAAATGCTCCAGCCTGCCAGCGAAACCAACTACACCAACCCCGCCGAAGGCTACGACAGCAGCTACCCGCCCCGCTAAAGCAGTGTTCAACGGCGCTTTACCTCAACCTACTAACGAGCGTATTGTTTCCACTCATTGCCCATCACTTTTTACTGCTCTTGCTGTCACCTACGCCTCATTCTTCAGCCGCCGCATGGACCACCCCAGAATCTCCGTCCGCTGCGCCGTGTTAATCACAAACGACACCGTAATCGCCAGCCCGATCATCAAGAACACCCACAGGTTCACATTGTCCCACATCTGCTGCACGAAGATGTAATCAATCTGCTGGTACAGCGCGAACATCGGTTCCTCCGCGTTCAGGAACAAATACGCGAACCCGTAAGCCGTCACCACCACGTTGATGTCTGCAATCCGTGCAGACCAGTAGCGCCCGCGTCGTGCCATCCGGCGGTTGTCCTCCGCCGCCTTCCAGTCCGCGTTGGCCTGGCTGCGCTGCATACTCAAGTTCACGAACGAATCGCTCGACGGGTCCAACGACGCGAGTGACTTCTCAATTTGCTCCATCTTCGCCTTGTACTTCGCAATGAGTGCGTCAGACTCAAACTCGCGCTTGCGATAGTCAATCACCAGGATGTCCGCAATCTGGAACAACGCCGTAATCAGCACCGTAAACACCAGCACCATCGGCCCATCCATCGGCGTCTGGTCCAACGAAACATACGTCGTCAGTCCATCGAACACCAGCGCAATGACCAGCGCCAGCAACCACATGATCGACAGGTTCTTGCTGCGCTTACGGACCCATATCCACGCCCGGCGATACCACGGCGCGTCCGCCTCAATCTCCAGCCGTGCGGCAGAGAGCATCGGCCCCACATTTTGCGACAAATCGCGGAAGTAGTGATTCCACAACTGGTCAATAGACGTGCTACCCCCGGTGAATATGTGGTTGCCCCCCGCGTATGTTACCCCACTCGCATTGCGGATCGCCTGGATAAACACGTTGTACAAAAACCGTCGGTCCTGATCGAAGGTGTCCGGCTGTTGCTTCCAACGGGGCAACATCTTCTGTTGGATGTACTCGCTTTGAAAGCCCATCAACCCATACACCATCTGCCACGCGTCGTCCGCTGTGATGCTCAACGTGTCCACGTTGATCTCTTTTGGCGGCGCGGTTTCGATGTTTGCCTGTTCAGTCAATACGATGTGTGTCTCGCTCTTCTCAGCTTCATCTGTAACCTGGGTCGCCTCCTGCGTCTGCTGGTTACGTGGGGAGGCCCCGTTGCTCCCGCGCCGTTCACGCATCGCGGACCAGGGGCGTTGTGTGGTGCGCTCTTCACTGCGCGGCGGCGCACTCGCCGTTGCTGCCGCCATCACGGGTTCTGGCTCCGGCTCAACAAGCGCCCCGGCCTCCGCCATGCGCTCCTCCAACAACAATAGCGCGAACTCCAACTCATCTACATCGGCAAGATACGCAATCGGCACATCCACATTAAAGTCTGCCGCCAATGCGTACAGCCCATCCTTCACCTGCTCCGCGTAGAAGTCCCCCAACACCATATCGTCGCGAGCCGTCTCAATCTCGGTGATGTCACTCATCAGATCATCAATCGACGGGCGCAACGGGTTGTGCTTGTGCTGTGCCCAGTGGGCAATCACACCCGCCACCCGCTTACGGACAATCTCCTCCAACGTGTCGAAGTCGCCCTCAAGCTCCAGGCGGAACGCACGCAACGGCTCGACCGCTGCCTCGATAATGGCACCCTTCAGGCGCTTCTCAGAGTCACGAATACCGACGCGCTCAAACGACAAGTCCAGATACGTCTCGATGCTCATGGGGTGGTGATTCTCTTGGTTATGTCAGTCTCAGGGAGGAAGGTCGAATTGGGCTGCGCCTCGCCCACCAACTCACAGTATAGTGCAAAATCACACTTTTTTGGATAGCTGAAACTTAAGATTTTCCCAACGTTGGTTCGCGTTCAAATGCCACCACCCCAACAACTTTAACAAGGCTATTGTGCATCGGCAGGTGGTTTGCGCTTCCAAACGAGGAAACTCCCGACCTCAGCCTCCTGCTCATAGTTGAAGATCAGCCAGTTATTGAGTTCGGTGTATTCTTGAAGCAACATGTTGCTGTCCGCATCGCGGCCCGTCACCCACGGCATGAAGTCGCCACGGGCCACCACCACATAAGGCGGTAATGCGCCCCACAGCCTATCCACCGTCTGTTGTTGCCACTCGGTCGGGTACCAGTCCGCAACGAGCGGAAACTGAAAAATGAAGCGGGTCGCGGGGCGGGTTTCGGTCAAATAGTAGAGTTCCGGACGAAAACCCCACACGAACAGCGCCTCACCGGGGGGAACGCGCTCACGCAGGTAGGCCGCCAACGCTACAGATTCACCCGCAACAAATTGGTCGCCCTGGAATTGTGTGTGGTAGGTTGAGGGGGAAATTTGGTGTGTGAGGTACGGCAAAGCCGTACCCCAGGTCTGCCCATAAAGATAAAGCAGTGCAATAGCATAGAGCAAAGACACACTGAGTGTTGCCGTCCATTGTGGCAGCCGCTCCTCAGAGCGAATGAAACGGCTCAGTTGGTTGACCGCAACGGCTCCGAGCAGGGTGAGTGCGGGTAGCATGGGCAACCAATGGTAATCGTAGCCCTTTGCCTGAATCAGCATTGCGATGGCTGTCATCGTCAGCCATGTTACAATGATAGTCCATTTGCGGCTATCTGTCACTAGCGGGTTAGCTTGAGAGCGCCTTTTTTGTAGGGCTTCCCACATCAAGTGGCTTAAGCCGAGCGCCGCGAGTACCCACAAAATATGCCATTGCGCCCAGCGAAAGCCCCAATAGCGGGCCATGTCCGCCCGGAAAACATCCCAATCATAGCCCTGGGCGGTGTAGCCAGAGGTGACAACGGCGCTTTCCCACCAGGCCGCCAATGCGCCCCCACTTGCAAGCAGGCCCATCCCACCCAGGCCAACGACCAACCCCCCGGCGGTGAAAGCCGCAACCTCCCCCCACACTCCCCCCCGCCGAACGATCAGATAGCTGATAACCA
>CAYWZS010000060.1:0-22985 GCA_964462905.1 uncultured Anaerolineaceae bacterium | reverse complement strand
GGTTAACCAGCCTGTCATCATAATGGATAATGACATTATCAACATCGGCACACTGCATTTTAGAATAGAATTAGACTAGGACAATCAACAATGGACTTAGGATTAGAGGGTGTTCGCGTACTTGTAACTGCTGCAAGTCAGGGGTTAGGCGCAGCGACAGCCAGGTTATTTAGTGAGGAAGGTGCCCATGTCGTCATCAACAGCCGTAGCACGGACAAGCTCCAGGAAACCGCAGACGCCATTCACAAGGCCACGAGCAACCCGGTATACGCAATATCAGCAGATGTCACCAACCAAGCAGCCGCAGCAGATTTGGTGCATCAAGCAGCCGAGCGTATGGGTGGGCTGGACGTACTTGTGACCAACGCAGGGGGACCGCCCTCTGGTGTGTTCGATGACCTAAGTCAATCGCATTGGGAGACCGCTATACAATTGAACTTACTTAGCGCTGTAACACTCATTCGGGCCGCACGCACCCACCTGCAACAGTCCGACCATGCTGCAATCCTCACGATCACCTCAATTTCCGCCAAGCAACCTGTAGAGAACCTAACCCTGTCCAACACAGTTCGGCCTGCCGTGATTGGGTTGACCAAAACGCTCTCCAATGAATTTGGGGCAGACGGCATCCGCGTTAACAGCATTCTTCCTGGCGTTACCGACACAGAACGTGTTGTAAACTTGATGCAGTCACGCGCCGAAAAAAATAACAGCGTGGTTGAGGACGAATACCGTAGCGCCGCCTGTGCAACTGCGCTGGGGCGCATCGGTGAACCACAGGAGTTCGCCAACGCAGCCGTATTTCTATGTTCACCTGCGGCATCATTCATTACAGGCGTTTCACTGCTCGTAGATGGTGGCGCGTCAAAAGCCACTATATAAACCGTTTTGGGCACGCCCAACTGGCAAAGAAAGGCTTTTATTTTATGACTGAAACTGTACAAATCGGCGTGATTGGCGGCTCTGGCCTATACGATATGCCGGATGTTACCGACAAAGTGGAGTATGACATCGACACCCCCTTCGGTAAGCCCTCCGCGCCAATCACCGTCGGGACGCTGCGCGGGAAGCGGGTCGCGTTTCTACCTCGGCACGGACGTGGACACGTCTACTCACCATCAACTGTTCCGTATCGCGCTAATATCTACGCGCTCAAAACCTTGGGTGTGCGTTTTGTCGTTGCTGTGAGCGCCTGTGGTTCCTTACAAGAGACCTATGCCCCCGGCCACCTTGCTATCCCCGACCAGCTCTACGACAACACCAAACACGATGGGCGCGACCGCACCTTCTTCGAGACAGGTCTCGTTGCCCACATTGGCGTTGCGGACCCCTTCGATGCCTACCTGAGCGATATTCTGTACGATGCTATTGCGGAGGTCGGCGGCACCGTTCACAAGGGAGGACTATTTATCACAATCGAAGGGCCACGCTTCAGCACACGCGGCGAAAGCAAGGTCTTTAGGTCATGGGGTTGCGACCTAATTGGCATGACAACTTCCCCAGAAGCCTATCTCGCAGCCGAGGCCGAAATTGCCTACGCTTGCATCGCCCACATCACAGACTATGATGTCTGGCACGAAACAGAGCAGGCTGTTTCCGTAGAGGCTGTCATGAAAACGGCGGGCACGAACGTAGATACCGCCCGTCGCGCCCTGGCTGTCGCGGTGGAAAATCTTGAAGAAGGCACCGAGCGCCCCGCCCACAGCAGCCTTAGCGTGGCAATCACAACCCAGGCGGCCAGTATCCCCGCTGATGTCCGCAAGCGGCTGGACGTTATTATAGGCAAGTACCTCAACACATGATGCCCCTGCTGTCTAGGCTTCCCGCAAGTCCGCTTTCCCCCAACGGACGCCTCGAACGGTTGTTGTTGGGCTTGGGCGGTAGCTTTATGGCGCTCAACCTGTTGATGCTCACGCTCGTTCGTGGCTTTCGCCTTGGTGACTGGCTAATGCTGTTGATGTGGGGACTGGGAGCAACCGCTGGTGTGTGGATTTTGGAACGATGGTTACCCAACCGGGACCCGGTGCTGTTTTCCCTGACGATGATCCTCACAGGTTGGGGGCTTGTCGCTATTGACCGCCTAACAGATGGCTTTGTCTATAACTTCGCAGATCGTCAAACTGCCTGGATGGTCATCAGTATCGCTTTTATGCTGGTAATCGCAATCCGCCCTGAACCGCTCCGATGGCTGCGTGAATATCGCTATCTCATGTTGCTATTTGGGCTGTTGTTGCTCATTAGCACGATTCTACTTGGCACCAACCCCTCCGGGAATCCATTGGCGCCACAAATGTGGTTGGGCTTCGGTCGTGTCTACGTTCAACCGTCTGAACTCTTGAAAATCGTGTTGGTCGCGTTCCTTGCGAGCTATCTTGCGGAACAACAACCCGCCCTTCGCGCCGTCAATGTAGGACGTGGGAATCTGGCAGCCCTATCCCCCCGGATTGTCGGGCCTGTCCTGCTTATGTGGGGATTAGCACTTGTTCTACTGATCTGGCAACGCGACCTTGGGGCGGCAGCACTGTTCTTTAGCGTCTTTTTGATCCTAATGTACATCGCCAGTAACAACATCTTTGTGCTAGCTAGTGGGGGGGCACTTTTGTTTGGTGCAGGCATTGCCGCCTATAACCTATCAACGCGCGTTCGCCTACGAGTCGATATCTGGCTAGACCCCTGGGCAGATGCCGACGGCGCAGCCTACCAAGTCGTACAGAGCCTGATGGCATTCGCAGCGGGCGGTGTCTTTGGCCGGGGTATTGGAAGGGGCGTGGCTCAGTCCTACATTCCCGTGGTCCACTCCGACTTTATTCTCGCGGCCATCGCCGAGGAGTGGGGATTCCTGGGTGTGATGGTGATTCTTGCCTGCCTACTGACCCTGGTTGTACGTGGGATACGTGTCGCCGTTCTCCAGCAGGAACGCCCCTTCTACACATTGCTAGCCGTCGGCTTAAGTTTGCTCATCGCAGTGCAAACCCTTCTTATCACAGGCGGCAATCTGCGTGTACTACCCCTCACAGGTGTCACCCTTCCCTTCGTGAGCTACGGCGGGAGTTCACTTGTCGTCAGCTTTATGATGATTGGCTTGCTACTGCGGTTATCTGCATCCAGGGCATCCACATGAATCATTTCACACGCGAACTCAATCGCCTGTTAGTCGGCATAATCACCGCTTTTAGCATTATTTTGCTGGCTGCGGTCTACTATGCACTGATTGGGCCATACACCCTGCTACCCCGTGAGGACAACCCACGCCTCGTTGAAGTCGAACAATCCGTCATGCGTGGCAGCATCTACGACCGGGACGGAACATTGCTCGTTCGCACGAGTGCTGATGCTAGTGGATTTGCCCAACGTGAAACGCTGGACCTAAGTGTCGCCAGCGCAACGGGATACTACAGCTTCACCTATGGGGCATCTGGCGCAGAAAATGCCTACGACAACATCCTGAGTGGCCGAAATCTACCCATAACCGCCGCCGAACTCATTCTAAATGCCCCACGTCATGGCTCCGACGTACGCCTGACGCTTGATCAAGAAGTTCAGCGAGCTATCGTGACCGAGATGAACGGTCGCCGTGGGGCAGCCATTGTCATGGCCGTTCCTAGCGGAGAAATTCTAGGGTTGGTGAGCCTTCCCACCTTCGACCCGAACACACTCGATGAGGACTGGTCCACCTTGGTCGAAAATGACGGAGAACCCTTTTTCAATAGGGCACTTCAAGGGCGCTATCAACCTGGCACCCTGTTACAACTTCCCATTCTGGTTACGTCGCTGGTCGAAGGACAAACCCTGAGTGTCAAGTTCCCCAGCAGCGACTTCCCAATTCGCCTGGATGACCTAACGCTAACATGTTTAATTCCACCACCCCAGTCAGAAATCACCCTACGTGACGCATATTTGTATGGATGTCCTGCGCCCTTCGCCCAAATCTCACCGAGTCTCGGTTTCCATGAGATTCAAGAGACATTCGACCGCCTACAGCTTGAGGCAAGTCCCACAATAGCGGGTTTCACCGAGCCACAAACACAAACAGAACCAACACGCCTGTCCCGCACAAACCTACAAGCAAATGTACTGGGCCAGGGCGACATCAACGTCTCGCCGATGAGCATCACCCGAATTACTGCTGCCATCATCAACGATGGCAATGCACCGCAACCACAGGCACTCCAAGCCATTCGTCCCCCGGATACAAGCGATTGGCAATTGATCTCACCCAACACAACCACAACGGCCTACATGACAGCCCCTAATGCCCGTCGCCTCAGCGAAATTATGCGTGCTTCAGATACAGTCAATGGAGTCGATTGGCAAGCATTTGACGCGGGGGGGCAGGTCGCGTTGGCCTACACCGGCGAAGGTGCGATTGTCTGGTTTACGGGTTTCGCGATTCTAGAGAACAAGCAGAACATTGTTGTCACAGTTGTCTTGGAAGACACAACCGACCTAGAAGCCGTCGCACAGATTGCACACCAGGCCATCCAAGCCGCAGATGCAGCGATGCCCGTCCTTGCCCCCTAACACATGACAAAGGGTAACGTGCTAGCTTTTTGGCGCACGCGGTACAATACCTAGTTTACGCGAGTACTTGGCAAATGTACTGCTGAAGTGAACGTAAAACGGGCTAAGGCGCGTCATGGGCTGTGCAGTCTGCAATGCGTGTCCAAAGCTCTCTGCATCGATAAAAGATGACATACGGAGTGTGGTCCGGCCATATTCCATTGGCGAGTGTGCATCGCTCCCAACCGTCCCCGGCAACCCAAATCTCGCAGCATAGTCGACGGCCTGTTCGTTGTGATCTGCAACGAGGCAACGAGCGTTAAATGTCTCGATGGCGTCTACCTGCTCTATAATCTCGCGCAAGTCTGCTTCAGCCCAAGCCCCCTTACGCAACTTGTCAAACGGATGCGATACACTGATAAACGCGCCTTGATCTCGCAGAATATTAATCGTCTCCTGCGGTGATAACCCCTTTGGCACTGTCTCCTGCACAAAATACGCCAGGATTTCCCCCTTCGTTGTAAAAATTTCCTCACCAACGATCACAAGGTCCGGCGCGATCTTCTTGAACGCCAGCGCACCATCAGCGGTGTTATGGTCTGTAACCGCGATTTTGTCCACACCACGCTGCTCACACAACCGTATAATTGTCTCGAAAGACACCAAACAGTCTTTTGAGTAGTAAGTGTGGCTGTGCAGTTCAGTGTTCCAGGTCGTTTGTTCATCCATATGCACCCCCTTTTAGGCCGTGATCGGCGTATGTTGGCCGTGTTCATCTTCGACCTCGGCCAGTGCTTCATCGAGACCCGCTACAAACAACCGATCTCGGAAAATCACACCCACCCCAACCCCAAGAAACACCCGGAACCACTTGTTGAAGAACCCGTGCACCAACCCAGCGGCCAACGCCAACCCAGCGCCAAAACCCAACGAGTTCATGAGAATCCACTGGGTAGAGCCTTCAGTAACGCCAGCCCCATTCGGGGAACCACTTAAGGCACCAACTGCGGCGGCCACACCAGAAATAATCACGGACTGCAAGAACAACGCCCAAGTGGCCGGTTCACCAAACCCAATCAGAATCAACCACAGTGTCAACGCACTACACCCATACACCCCTACACCAACGAACACCATCGGGATAACGTGCCGCAAGTGAAACACCGCCTGACTGCTCTCGTAGAAGTCCAACAATGCACCGTGCAGCCGCCGCACCAATGGCATATGCAGCAATAGATTCAGGAAGAAATAGGCCAACGGCTTAACCTGCACGACCACCAATCCGGTTGCCAGCGCCACCACCGAAAAGAAGATTGAATTTCGCTGCCAGTTTTGGAGTTGTACGGCCTCCCCACCGACAGCAACCGCTGCCGCCATCATAAACAACACCGCAATACCGTCCACTACACGTTCAGCCAACACCACAGGCGCACTAACCGATACGAGTGTTCCTGTTTTGGCCTTTAGAATCACGGACTTCAGCACCTCCCCCGCCTTACCCGGACTTACCGCCATCGTAAAGCTAGACACCTGAAGAATCATACTATCGGCAATCGTGATCTTGTCGCGTGCGCCAATGACACCCAGGTAGTAGTGCCATTCGACCCAGCGAAACAGCAACGCCGCAAGTTGTAACAAAATCAACGGCAACAGGAACATCAACGGGAAGTTGGGAAAATACTGAAACGCGCTATCGTCGGTTAGCGCCTCTACCACAAATAGGTAGCCTGCATAAATAACGACCGCAACAGCAAACCCTATAATGAAGCGGTTCCAATACTTTTGCATAGACACGCCGCCCTCTTGCGATAAAATAGTCGAGTGCATGTACAGTTTAGCACAGCTACCATGAGCGCCTACCCTAAGCGTAGCCCAGGCGTCAGGCACACACCCGGCAATGTGTGGCAAAATACAGACACCAAACCACAACTCCACGATACTAGCCGGGACCTATTCACCGCACGGAGACACAACGCGATATGGTTCAACAACAGCCACCTGTGACCCCGGATCCCTACCCCCACAACAGAAACATGATTGCGCCGCCGCCACGCGCCTTAAAGTGGCTCATCTGGACGTTGATTACCCTCACCCTGCTCGCTGTTATCGGCGCGGGTGTGGGTGTATATGCCTTCCGCGAGTGGGTTCCACCACGTTACCAAGTGCGAATTATCGATCAAATCCCAATTGCGGAGGTATTCCTGCCACAACGCCCCGCCGATGCCGTCCTGCCCACACCTATCCCGGCTGAGGGCAGCGTACCCCTAGAAGACCTTTTAGGCATATCCGGCGCAGAAACCGAATCATCAATACCCAAGACACCAGTACCAACCGCAGAGGGCGATGCTGAGGCAGTCGTCATCGCAGTCGAACCCACTGCCACCAACGCTACCACCTACCAGCGCCCCGACAGTCATCGCAAACGCCGCCCCTGTGAACACAGCGGCCAATGTGACTGCGTCAACCATAGCTCGCCCCCCGGCAAACGCTCGGAACTACGGATTTCAGTATGTGCGCCAGACGTGGAATAACTGCGGCCCAGCCAACGTCACCATGTCGTTGAGCTACTTTGGCTGGCAGGAACCCCAGGACTACGCACAGAGCTATCTACGTGGTGGGCGCGAGGACAAAAACACCTCACCAGATGAGATCGTGGCATTCGTCAACAGCCAAACCCAAGTCCGTGCGCTGTACCGCGTCGGCGCAGACATGAATACCCTCAAGCGCCTCGTCGCGGCGGGCTTCCCGGTGATGATTGAACTCGGTTACGCGCCCGAAGGCAATGACTGGCTCGGCCACTACCAAACAGTTGTTGGCTACGATGACGCTGCCGGGGCCATGTATGTGATGGACAGCTACATCCCCAGCGACCTCGGCCTGCCCATTAACTACAATGACTTCGAGAACGACTGGCGTCAGTTCACCAACACCATCATCGTCTACTATCAGCCCTCCCGTGAGGGTGAGGTCATGGGCTTGTTAGACGATCTCGCCACCGCAGAAGGTGGCTACCAGGCTGCGCTACAGACTGCCCAGGCCGATGTCCGCGCCAACCCCAGCGACGGCTATGCGTTGTTTAACTTAGGGCGTGCTTATACCATGCTTGGGGACTACGAACTGGCGGCAGCGGCTTTTGACCGTGCCCGAATGCAAAATCTCCCATGGCGTATGTCCTGGTATCTGTTCGAGCCATTCCGCGCCTACTATGAGACGGGACGCTATAGTGACGTGTTGGCGTTGGCAGAGTCCAATATCACAACACTCGGCGGTGGCTCCGTTGAGGAAACCTTCTACTGGCAAGGTCGTGTCCTAGAGGCACAGGGGGATAATGCCAGAGCCGCCGCATCCTACCGCCGTGCACTCCAGCAGAATCGCAGCTTCGCAGATGCCCAGAACGGACTGGAACGGGTATCCTAATATGTCCACCACCCCAACCGTCGAAAAGCCCAAGCGCAAGAATGCACCGCGTCCTTACGTTAACGTCGTAGAGGAGCAAGCCGACAGCAAAACCGGGCGCATTGCCCGGTCCACGCTGATCGTCTTAACAGCCTTCGGCGCAGCAAAGGTCATCAGCCTTATACAAACATTTATCATCGCTGGGACATTTGGCCTCAGCGCAGAGTATGACGCCTACGTCACCGCCAATCGTGCTCCCGAACTCATTGTAACCTTGATTGCGGGTGGTGCTTTGGGATATGCCTTCATCCCGATCTTCAGTGGATTTCTTGCTAAAGGGGACCAAGCACGCGCCTGGGATATTGCCAGCCAAGTCTTGAACTCAATTTTTGTTGTGTCGCTCGTCGTGAGCATCAATGCCTTTATCTTCGCGCCGTGGCTTGTGAACACGGTCTACGCGCCTGGGTTCGAGCCAGAAATCCAGGCAATTACGGTCAACATGCTCCGCATTTTGTTGATAAGCACGCTGCTATTCACCATCAGCGGCATCAGCGCAGATATTTTGCAAAGTCATCACCATTTTCTATCTCCAGCGTTAGCCCCCATCATGTTTGACGTGGGTATTCTCATCGGTGTGTTGTTCCTAATTGAGCCGTTGGGCATTTACGGCATCGCCTGGGGAGCTGTCATCGGTGCGGTTCTACACTTTATGGTGCAGATTCCCGCCCTGGTTCACTACCGGGCAAGCTGGCGTCCGACGCTGGGTTTCGGTAGCGAACACTTCTGGGAGGTCATCCGCCTGATGTTGCCGCGTGTGGCTGGTTTAGGTGTGTTCTACGTCAACTTCGCGCTAATGAACAACCTCGCCTCACGTATAGGGCCAGGTGCCGTGAGTGCATTCTCATGGGGCTGGCAACTCACCCAAATCCCACAAACGCTCCTCGGCACGGCACTAGGCGTCGTTATCTTCCCAACGTTGGCCGCTCTCAGCGAAGCGGGGGACAATGAGAGCAAGCGCAACGCAATGACAGGTGCCATGAAATTCATCCTCATCGCTACTGTTCCATCTGCTGTGGGGCTGGTTCTGGTGGGGCGTCCACTGATTAGCCTCCTGGAAGGCGGCGCGTTCGACGCCTCCGCAACGGCATTCGTCTACACCTCCGTTCAGGCGTTTGCGTTGAGTGTGGTAACGCTGTCCGTTCTGGAAATCGCAGCACGTAGTTTTTACGCTGACCGCGATACCATCACCCCACTGTGGGCTGCCCTCGTTGGAGCTGCCGTTAATGCCTTTCTCGCGCTCACACTCAGTGGCATCTGGCTCACAAGCGGCACGATGTTCGACCTAGGCGTTGGTGGGCTGGGGCTGGCACTATCGTTAGGTGTCGGCATCGAGATCACGGTTCTGCTGTTGATCCTGCGTCGGCGTTGGGAATGGTCCATTCGCAAAATGCTCGGCGGTGTGATTGTCCGCACTTTACTGGCAACCCTAGCAATGGCAATCGGCATCTTACTCATTGATGCACTGTGGTTGCAAACCATGCCAACATTGGGGACGCTTTGGACACTTGCACGGGTTGGTATACTAGTCGGAAGCGGGATCACAATTTTTGTCGGGGTAGCCGTGCTGCTTGGCATGAACGAGATATGGGACTTCATCCAGGCTGTCCTGCGCCGCAAACCTGCCGCCGAAATCGTTGAGGAAGCCATCGCATGAGCCTACAGATCATCAGCACCACACTCGGCATTGTCGCCACCAACGCATATCTCATCGCAGACACCACGACCAAACGAGCTGTGTTGATTGACCCCGTAGACGAACCAAAAACCCTGCTCAAACTTGCAGCGGACAATGGCTACACTATTGCACTTGTACTCGCGACCCACGCCCACTTCGACCATATCCTCGCGAGTAAAGGCGTGGTCGAAGCAACCAATGCGCCCTTCCGAATCCACGCAGAAGCCGCACCTTATCTCGCCAATCTACCAGAAACAGGGCTACGTTTCGTCGGGGAACGCTACCCAGAGGCCGCCACCCCCACCTCACACATTGCCGACAACGAGATCATAGCGCTAGATGGGATTCGCCTCCAGGCGCTTTACACACCCGGCCACGCGCCCGGCCACCTCGGCTTCTACATGCAGGATCATAACCTCGTCTTTAGCGGAGACGCCCTGTTCGCCGGGTCTATTGGGCGCACAGACCTTGAGGGCGGTAGTGTGAAGGTTCTGATGGAAAGCATTAAAACCCGCTTACTCACACTCCCTGGCGACACACGCGTCTTACCCGGACACATGAACGATACCACCATCGGCCACGAGCGCCAACACAACCCCTACATTCAGCAATATATCGGGTGACACATCGCATGGACATCATCAACCAATACTCGTACATCATAGCCAGCCTGTTTGTCATGAGTGGGATTTTCGCTCTGAGCTTCTCCGCAGTCCGCAGACAAGCCACCCGCAAAAGCTGGCCGCTGATCTCATCATTTGTTGTCAGCATGGCACTTGTCCTGTTTGGTGGGTTCTTCGTCCTGCACCCTGGCGCGGCCACCATCGACATAATAAGCGAGGTTGAGCAACTCCTGACAAACGATCGCCCTACCCTGCTCCAGTTTTACAGCAACTACTGCATCGGTTGCATGAGCGTTAAGAGGGCAATGGATGAACTCGCACCAGAGATCGGCACTACCCACGATATTCTACGTGTGGACATTCACACAGATTTTGGACGCGAAATACGTGAGGAGTTGGGATTCAGTTATACCCCAGAGTTTGTGCTATATGACGCGAATGGCAGGGAAATCTGGCGAGGGCATCAACTTCCGCCTGGTGATCTCCTATCTGGGGATCATAGCGCCCAAATCAACAAGAACGACGCCTGAATGCGAATTCTACTTGTTTTCATCGACGGCATCGGCATCGGCTCCGATGACACCACTGTCAATCCGTTCAGCGTGGCGAACATGCCAACACTCCATACGCTAACCAACAACCAACGCTGGGTGAAGGGCATTGGTCGCCAGGCAAGCGAGAAAGCGTTGTTCTTCCCCGTGGACCCACGCATGGGAGTTCAAGGCCGCCCACAAAGCGGCAGCAATCACGCGACCATCATTACTGGGAAACCCATTCCAAAGTTAATCGGCGAACACTATGGCCCCAAGCCCAACGCCCAAACCCGCGCTATCGTAAACGAGGGTAGCTTCTTCTCGGAGGTCATCGCCAACGGGTTGTCTGCCGATTTACTCACGGCCTACCCACCCCACCTACTTCACGACATTGAGCGCGGCAAGACGCTCCCCTCTGCATTTATGCAGGCTGCAACCAATGCCGGACGCCGCCTGCACACCGTTGATGACTTGCGCGAGGGACGCGCCCTAAGTGCAGATTGGACAGGACAGGGGTGGCAGTCTCACTTAAAGATCCAAGGCATACCCCGGTTTTCCCTATATGACAGTGGCGTAAAGATGGTCGAACTAGCACGCGAACACAGTTTCGCGATGCACACCCACATTTTCACCGATTTTGTCGGGCATCGTGGTGCATTGAGCGACGGCATTCGCCTACTTGAAAATCTCGATAGGGTGATGGCGGGTGCGCTAGACACCTGGGATGCAGACAACGATCTCCTCATTCTCACCAGCGACCACGGCAACATGGAACGCATTGGTAGCCGCACCCACACAGAGAACAATGTCCCGCTATTGCTGGTCGGTGCAAAACGACACACTTTTGCTCAGGATGTAACAACCCTTGCTGATCTTGTCCCTGCGATGCGCCGTATCCTGTTCTAACAGCAGGCTTACACACATCGGTTATAGTTACTTTAAACAACTGTAGTGGGGAAACACATCAACACCAACCCCACCTTGATTTTCGCACACCCATTTCATAGAATGAAATGCTGCAAACTGTTCGGAGGTACACTCCCCTGCTATGTTTGAGAACTTGAGCCAACGGCTGCAAAACACCCTAGAGAACCTAGGGCGACAAAAGACGCTAACCGAGGACGACGTAAACAACGCCATGCGCGAGGTTCGAATGGCGCTGTTGGAGGCCGATGTGGCGCTCCCCGTTGTGAAAGACTTCGTAAAGCGCGTCAAAGATCGGGCTATAGGCGCAGAGATTCTCAAGAGCTTGGAACCTAGTCAACAGGTCGTGAAGATCGTTCACGAGGAACTCAACGAAACTCTCGGTGAAGCTGGCCCGTTGAACATCGACAGCGGCCCGCGCCCACACATCATCATGCTTGTCGGGTTACAGGGGTCTGGTAAGACAACCACCGGGGCCAAACTTGCTAGCTACCTGCGGAAGCAGGGGCGCAAGCCGTTCATGATCGCAGCAGACACCTACCGTCCCGCTGCTGTTGATCAGCTCGTGACCCTCGCCAAGCAGTTAGATGTGCCCTTTCACGAGGAGGGTACTGAGTTCAAGCCGGAGGACATCGCAGTCAACGGTGTGAAGGCAGCGAAGGTTGCCAACGCAGACCTCATCATTTTGGACACTGCTGGACGTTTGCAGATTGACGACTCGTTAATGGGCGAGCTAGAGCGCATTCGGGACCGTGTCAAACCGTCTGAGATTCTGCTGGTGGCCGACGCGATGACCGGGCAAGAGGCCGTCAATATCGCAAGTGGCTTCAACGAACGCGTTGGCGTCACAGGCCTCGTCTTGACCAAAATCGACGGTGACGCACGCGGTGGCGCGGCCATCTCCATGCGTGCAGTCACAGGCGTTCCAATCAAGTTCCTGGGCACAGGTGAAAAAGTCGATCAGTTCGAGCCATTCCACCCAGACCGACTCGTAGATCGTATTCTCGGCATGGGCGATGTCATGACGCTGATCGAGAAGGCGGAAGAGATATACGAAGAGGAAGAAGCGGAAGAACTCGCCCGTCGCATGATGGAAGAAGGCTTCACGCTTCAGGATTACCTGGAGCAGCTTCAGAAACTACGCCAGATGGGGCCAATCACACAGTTGATGGGCATGATTCCCGGTATGGCGAAACTTCAAAACCAGATCGACCCCCAAGACGCTGAGAAGCGCCTGAAAAAGGTTGAAGCGCTCATCCAGTCTATGACGCCTGAAGAACGCAGCAACCCAAAGGTGCTAAATGCCAGTCGTAAGCGCCGCATTGCCGCAGGTAGTGGTATGCAGGTACGGGATGTCAACGACCTGATGAAACAATACCTAATGATGCGGAAAATGATGAAGCAGATGCAGCAATTTGGCTTCCAGGGTATCCCTGGTATGGGTGGGGGAATGCCAAGCATGGGCAGTGGTAGTATGCCTAGCCTGGGTGACGGTGCTAGCACATCCAGCAAGAGCAACCGTAAGAGCAAGCGTAACAAGAAACGTCGTCGTCGCTAACGCGTTACGACAGTGGCTCTATCAGTCTTAACTAATTTGTATCCCAAGCCTTCACCATAATGAGGTGGGGGCTTCAGTTTGAGGAGTAAACAACACCATGGTTAAAATTCGTCTGCGTCGTGTGGGGCTGAAGCGCCAACCGTCCTACCGTATCGTTGTAGTAGACAGCCGGAAGAAGCGTGATGGCGACTTCATCGAAATCATCGGCCACCATAACCCGCGTACCCGCCCAGAAACCAACGTGGTTCAAGAGGATCGCGCCCTCTATTGGTTGAGCGTTGGCGCACAACCGACGGAGGCCGTAGAGCGCATTTTCAAGGCAACAGGCACGGCGGACCGCTTCGTCCGTTTCCGTAGCGATGAAGCAACTATTGAAGCCCTTGCAGAAGAAGCGGCCACTGCACTCGCGGGGGCGGAGCCGAACCTCGGCAAGACTGCCTTCCCCGCACCTGCTGCCGGCGAGTCCAAGATCAAGGCCCGCGAGGCAGCCCTTGCTGCGGCTGAGGGCGAAGAAGCCAAAGGCTAATCTCCATGTCGCCGTCCAGAACACCGAACACCCGGCGACAAGAGGCGCTCGTGCTTTACCTCGCACAGCAGATCGTAGAAAATCCAGACGCCGTTCAGCTCTCACGCAGGGTTGAACGGCAGACAGTTATCCTAGAACTGACCGTTGCACCCGAAGATGTAGGGCGCGTGATCGGGAGGAACGGGCGCGTGGCAGAGGCCATTCGCAAGCTCATGAATGTCCTCACTCACCCAGACGACAATATCATTTTGAAGATTCACTGATGACGAACCCTAAACCCATCTCCCCAGATTACCTGCTCATTGGGCAAATCACCCGGCCACATGGGGTCCAGGGAGAAATGCGCGTCAAACTCATGACCGACTATCCAGAACGCATTCGGAATCTTGAGTCCGTCTACGTTTCGAAGCACAACAATGCCAGGGATGCGCGTCCCCTACGTGTAGCTGGGATGCGTATGCACCAGGCACATGGACTTCTGCGTGTTGAAGAGGTCACATCTCGCGATGACGCCGACCGGATGCGCCAGCTATATGTGTTTGTCAGTTTAGAGGATGCCGTCCCGCTGGCAGATGATGAGTTCTACCTATACCAAGTGATTGGTCTCAAAATGGAAACTCAGGACGGTCAAGTCTTGGGTGTCATCAAACGTGTGATGGAAACAGGGGCCAACGACGTATACGTCGTACAGTCCGAAGAACACGGCGAAATCCTGTTTCCGATTACACCCGAAACCCTCATAGAACATGACATTGATGGCGGGATTGTCTATGTAAATCTGCTGGATGGGCTAATCCCACATTAGGGATTGCCCCACCCAACCAGGTGTTTACGTGTTAGGAAGCGTCGCGCTGTAATTCCTCCATCGCTTCACCTTCCTCGTCGACCTTTGGCAACTTCCAGGTTGTAAAATCACAGTCTGGGTAGCGGCTACACCCGTAGAACGGGCGTTTGCCACGTCCCGTCTTGAGCGGCCCCACAATCTCACCACCATGTTCCTCCCCACACTGCGGACAGATAATACCTGTATGCTCCACGTATCGCTCAGTGTGCTTACACTCCGGGTAGTTAGAGCAACCCACAAACATCCCAAACCGACCACTTTTAATCACAAGGTCGCCCGTTTCACAGGTAGGACACTTCCGTCCAACGGTCAGGCGAATCTCTGGCATATTTTCCTGTGCATTTTCAACACGCGCCTCAAACGGCTCATAGAAGCCCGCCAACATAGGACGCCAATTCGTTTGCCCATCCGCAATCTCATCAAGTTGGTCTTCCATCTTGGCAGTAAACGAGTAGTCCAACACCTCCGGGAAGAAATCCATCAACAAGCCTGTTACCTTCCGACCAATGTCTGTCGGCACCATACGCTTACCGTCCTTCTCGACATAGCTACGGTCTTGAATCACCCGCACTGTCGGCGCATAGGTACTTGGTCGTCCGATGCCGTACTCCTCCAACACCTTAATCAAGCTCGCCTCAGTGTAACGCGGCGGCGGTTGGGTAAAGTGCTGCTCCGGCTTCAGTTCTAGCAGGTCGAGCAAATCACCAGCTTGCATTTCAGGGATGATGCGCCCTTCATCAGCATCTGGCTTCGCGTCGTCGTCCGCAGCCTCCTCATAGAGCGCAAGGAACCCCTTGAAGCGAATCGTACGACCGCTGACGCGGAACAAATACGGGCGCTCCTGTTCGCTCGGCCCCACACCGATATCCACCTGCAATGTGTTATAGATGGCGTCGGACATCTGGCTAGCGACGAACCGCTGCCAGATTAACGTGTACAGCCGAAGAAGCGCTTTTCCGTCTTTCTCCGCCAACAGGCTCTTTTTCACAGAATCGGGCGTCCGTGTGACGCTCGTCGGACGAATCGCCTCGTGCGCCTCCTGTGCCCCCTTGGACTTGGTCTTGTATTTCGGCGGCTTCTCCGGGCGGTAGTCCTCACCATAGTGCTTCTCGATGTAGTCCCGGGCCTCTTTCTGCGCCGCCGCCGAGACATTGGTACTGTCAGTACGCATGTACGTGATTAAGCCCACAGTCTCCTTGCCAAGATCAATACCCTCGTATAGCTGTTGCGCCAGTCGCATCGTGCGGTTCGTGCTGAAACCTAGTCGTCGCGATGCCTCCTGTTGCATAGTGCTTGTCGTGTATGGAGGTGACGAACGCCGCTTGCGCGTCCCACGCTTGACCTCATCTACGCGATAGTTGCTACGCTGCATCAGATCAAGGTGAAGCTGCACCTCCTCCTCACTGTTAAGTTCGAAGGTCTCGCCCTCAATTCGCAACAAATGCGCCGTGAACGCCCGTGTATCCGCCTTTTTACCATTGTTCCCAGCCTGCTTGCGCAGGTCCGCCTCAATCGACCAATATTCGACGGACGTAAACGCCTCAATCTCCGCCTCACGGTCAACGATCATACGCAGTGCGATACTCTGAACACGCCCCGCAGAAAGATTATTCAGCACCTTCTCCCACAACAAAGGCGTGATCTTGTAACCAACTAACCGATCCAGGATACGTCGTGCTTGCTGTGCATTGACGAGATCCATATTGATTTCACGCGGATGGTTGAACGCCTCCAACACGGCTTCCTTGGTAATCTCGTGGAACACCACACGGTAAAGCGGAATATTCTCGTCCATCTCTGTCGCGGCGATCAAGTGCCACGCAATCGCCTCGCCCTCGCGGTCAGGGTCCGTCGCAAGGTAAATCTCATCCGCACCTTCCACGTCTAGCCTGAGGTCTTTTACCGTTGGGCGCTTGTCATTGGGAACACGATATTCCGGCTCAAAACCATTATCGACATCCACAGACAAACGCGACTTCAGCAGGTCGCGCACATGCCCCTTAGAAGCACGTACCGTGTAGCCATCCCCCAGGTAACGGCCAACACTACGGGCCTTCGCAGGGGACTCTACAATCACAAGCTTTCCCGTCTTGCGCTTCCGCTTGACCTTTTTCTTGCGCTTGGGCTTCTTGCGCTTGGGCTTCTCAATCACCTCTGGCTTCGGCACATTGGCATGAGCAGGCGTCTCCCCCATCTTAAACATTCCTGTATCACACACCGAGCATTTGCCCCGGGTTCCTGGTGTGCCTGTCTTGGTGTATGTCGCCTCCACATTGACCATCTCGCGATGCGCCTTACAACTCATGCAGTAGGCGGTCATCTGTTGCTCACTCATCGTGCCTCACCTTCCCTCACAACGTCCTTACAGGTAATCGTCGTATGCCTTTGCCTTCAGTTCACGCACCACATCCTTTACCTCCTGTGTGCGTTCACGATGACAGATCAATACCGCATCATCGGTATCGATTACAACCAAATCTCGTACACCTACCGTTACCACCAACCGCTCACTGTAAATCAGCGATTCCTGCGTGTCGATGCAAACATGCGCATTATTGCGCTCACCAGTGGCCCGTAGGTGATTTCCGGATGCGTCATGCGGCAGAATATCATACAGCGCCCCCCAACTGCCAACATCACTCCAGCCCACATCAATAGGGATTACACACATTTGCTCAGCATTTTCCATCACGGCATAGTCTAACGCGATCTTCGGCAACACCGCCCACACCTGTTCCAAAACCGCGTCGTAGGCCGGCGTGTCTATTACTTCTCGCAGCTTTACCAACTGCTCGAACATCTCCGGTTGTTGCCGTCGGAATTCTTGCATTGCATGTTCCGCAGTCCAGATAAACATCCCACTATTCCAAGAGTAGCTGCCACTCCGCAAATAGCGGATCGCCGTGGATGCGTCCGGCTTCTCCTTAAATCCATTTGAATTGTAGTAATTGAAGTCTTTTACCTCACCCAGATGATTTCCACGGTTGATGTAGCCGAATCCTGTCGCCGGGTACGACGGAGAGATCCCAAGCGTGACAACGAAATCTTGGTCCAACGCAATATCATGAGCAGCAGCCAAGACGTCACGGAACTTACCCTTGTTTGCAATATGATGGTCTGCCGTCAAAACAGCGATCACCGCATCGGGATTACGCTTCTGGATTACCGTAACGCCGAGTGCCGCTGCCGGAGCGGTATTCTTGCCATATGGCTCCACAATAAAGTTCTCTGGCGGCACGTTTAGTGCCTGTTCCCGGAGTTGAGCCACATAATTTCGACCCGTTACGACGAAAACATTCTCCGGTAGAAATAGTGGACTTAAACGATCCACACTGATCTTGAACATCGAATCGTCCTCAACCAGTGAAAGCATTTGTTTGGGTGTCTCAGTGCGGCTCATCGGCCACAAACGTGTGCCCCCCCCACCTGCCATAATTAGTGCATAGTAGTTGTTCAATGCTGTGTTTCCTTATATCACGACCCGTTCTAGCGCGAGAGAATATACTGCATCTGGCCGATATTTCGTGCAAGCCCCTTTAATTCCAAGATCGTAAGCGTGCTGATTACGGTCGCCGCTGGTAAACCACTCAGTCGCACCAAATCATCCACATGAAGCGCATCAGAACCTAACAACGCCAACAAACGATTCTCCTCATCATTGCCACCGACAACAGCCTTGGCCTGGGTTCGGGTCTCCGCAAACTCGTGAGCCATTTCGAGTTCGGCTAGTACATCCTCCGCCCCCATCACCAATTTTGCACCGTCCTGAATAAGACGATTTGCACCCCTACCCGCGACATTGAAAATATTACTTGGAACTGCGAATACATCTCGTCCATGCTCGCCTGCCAGCCCCGCCGTGATGAGCGCCCCACTTTTCTCCCCCGCCTCAACCACCAACACACCAAGCGCCAACCCGCTCAAAATGCGGTTACGTCGGGGAAAATTTTTGGCAACAGGCGGCATTCCCAACGGAAACTCCGTCACAACAGCCCCCTGTGCCACAATTCGATGCGCGAGCGGCAGATTATCCGCCGGGTAAATCTCGCTGATGCCACATGCGGAAACCGCAATCGTGCGTCCACCTGCGTCTAATGCCCCGGTGTGGGCAGCAGAGTCTACCCCGTGCGCCAACCCACTCACAATCGTGATGCCCTGGCTTGCCAGGTCATACGCCAGCCGATACGCCGCATCTTTCCCATAAATCGTCGCTCGGCGCGTTCCCACAATGCAAATCGCACGGGCATCTTCGGTCGCCAGTGAACCCCGCACATATAACACGGGGGGAGCATCATCAAGGTCTTTCAGCAGGGGTGGATAGTCCGGGTCTAGCAGTGTCTTTAGGAAAGCTCGAACATGGTGAACACGTCGCAATTCATGTTGTAGGTCAATCTCATCACGCTGATGTACAACTTGCGTCGCCAGAGATTCACTCAACCCAGCCGCAACCAATGTTCCGACAGACGCTCCCCACGCATTCTCCAGGCTTCCAAAGTGGCTTCGCAGATGCAACAGGCGTTTAGGACCAACGTCATGTAGTAGGCTGAAACCCAGCCAGTAGTGTCGCTCGTCCAATGCTTATGCCAACCTGGGATCGTACACAATTCGCAGCAAGCATATCAACGGGCATTCGAGATTGTCAAGCGATTCCATTACAAGAACAACCCAACAAACCTCACACCTACTTCCATAAGAACCAGCCTGGAAACTACATTCGCGTTATATTTGTTTGCACAAACCCCACGCTCGTGTATAGTTGGGAGTGGATATAGTCGCTGTGTTGGCAAGTCGCCTTGTTTTTCAGTAGAATCTAAGGCATTACGGTTTCAGCGGCCTCTGGCACGTCGCTCACGAAAGGACATCGTCCATATGCAAGCTATCCTTCAAAATCCTTTCCTGAAATACCTCTATGGATTTTTTCCCAAGCTCACCACCGTGATCTTCGGGGCAATCTGCTTCACCGTCGGGATGGTCTTCGCCTACGCGACGATTGCATTTGTGGACGGAAGCCCCGTCCAGCTCGAACAAACCTGGCAGGATCAGTGGATCATCAGCACAGAAGCCCGTTTCCGCAACGCCAACAGCCAAGCGGACCAGGAACGCGGCAACATCATCAGCCTGTTAGCAGCGGTGGATAATCCACAGGAGATTGTCCAACGCCTCCAGCTCGGTGATGCCAACTTCCAACAACTCGTCCAAGAAGCCCAACCTCTCGCGCCACCCACACCGCGCACGGGGACCATCGTCACCAACTACGTGTTCCCGGCATTATGGGTGGTTGCCTTCACCGTTGGCTATGTCGCCCTATTCTTCGTCTGGTCCTTCATCGTCTGGCCTTTCATCCGTGACCTGACACGCCAGGAGGATGAGGAAGAGAAGGCCGCTGCCGCTGCTCAGATTCAGAAGATCAAGGACGTAAAAGCTGCTGAAGTGGAAATGAAGAAGCAAGCTGCTTCTTCCGAGGGTAGCCAGAAATACGGCAGTCCTGTCATCCAGAAGATATCTCAATACCGTGCGGGCTTCGGTAACTACGACGACTCCTTCAACATCGAAACCGAGGACAAGGTCTACTTCGGTGAGGCGGGTGGCTCCATCGCCGAGAAAATCGGTGAGGCGGGCGTTACCGCCATCGAGATCTGGATGTTCGACAAGGATGAGTTCACCAACACCCCTAACTCCATCCTCGCCTCTGAATACGCCTTTAACGACGCCGGGCTTCGTTCTCGCCTGGAACCGAAGGGAGAAGTCGTCCTCGCGGAGCCAGGGAAACTGATTAAGCTGGAGACGAACGCGCTCTATGTGGAGGCCAAGGTCAGCAATGTGACATACAAGCAGGGCACCGCTATCCCAGACAGCGAGTTCGAAATGGTCGAGGTTCAGATCACGGCTTGGGCGAAGAATGTGGATACGGGCGGTAGTGCCATGCCAGACCCAACAGCCCCACCCAGCCCCGCTGGGTTCCCGCCCATGCCCGACACCGCACCAACGCAACCTGCCTCTCCTGTAGGCAGTGGCTACCAGCCACCAGCCCCACCCACACCCTCTGGGCCACCCCCCCCAGACCCATTCGGCGGTTCATCGCAGCCACCGAATGATCCCTTTGGTGGCACGGGGGACTTCACTCCGGTGAACCCCGACAAATAAGCCGAGACAAAAGCCCCCGGATAAGCGGGGGCTTTCCATTTGCTTGTAAGGTCCGCTAGAAGAGTTAACCGCCGATCTTGCGAACCTTGAACTTGATCTTCCCGTCAGGCGTCTGCACCACGACCTTATCCCCCTTCTTTGCTCCCAAGAGCGCCTTACCAATCGGGCTTTCGTTAGAGATTTTGCCCTCGGTCGGCTGGGCCTCCGCTGCGCCGACAATCGTATAGGTTTCATCCTCTTTGGTACCGTCCTCGCGGATCGTGACGGTATCACCAATTTGTACGATATCGGAGTTATCATCACGCTCAATGATGACCGCCGTCCGCAACTTTACCTCAATATCCTGGATTTTACCCTCAATAAAGCCCTGGCGTTCCTTCGCGTCGTGGTAATCCGCGTTTTCCTTCAAGTCCCCCTGTGCCACTGCCTCTTTTAGCTTCTGTGCAATCTCCGGTCGTTGCACCTCGATAAGCTGGCGTAGCTCACGTTCGAGTTGCTCACGACCTTCGGAGGTCAGGTAGGTTTTATCAGTTGCCATAGCTTGGTTATCCTTAAATTCATTCAATTTACATACGAGCAAGCACACCCTCTAACCAGTCGCAGAATACAACAAATCCGTTGCCGGGCCTCGTTTCGTCCAGGGCCAGGACAACAGATTATTTCCAGCAACGCCTGTGTCGAGTGTGTGGATTTAATAGAAGAAGTTTTACCACAACACATAGTATAAAGGTAATGGCGTGCCGCCAAAATGGTGAATTTCTTGTATGATAGATTCTAACATATGAGAGGAGTCACGTCGAAACCATGTCTAACCGACCTTACCACACACACTTAGCCACGCGCCGTTTACTTACAATCCTCACCTTAATACTTTCACTCATTATCTTGGGGCAAGCTGCCGCTCAATCACAACCTTCGTTTGTCATCGGGGTTATCGCCCCAGCCGACAGTGACCTTGCCCGTGGCGCTGCGCTCCGGGCGCGGCAGATTAACGCGGCTGGTGGTGCAGATGGGGCGGATGGCACCCGCTTCCTTCTAAACCTGATCTACACCCCTGTCACGGCAGAAACCCCAATCGAAAGCGTTGCCGAAGACCTCACGGCCAATGGTATCATTGCCATTATCGGCCCAGAAACTACAACGGAGATCAATGCCTATCTCCCCACGCTACAAACTGTCGGCGTACCCATTATCACCACTGCCACCGGCGTAAATGTCGTCCTGAGCGACACCTCTGGGCTTGTGTTCCGGGCAAGAGCGGCAGACACCGTTATCGAACGCGGACTAGCAGAGTATCTGACCCAGGATGAGGGAGCCGCCAACCTTCAACTCTACCAGTTTGACGCAGACTCCACAGAAAAGGCGCTCACCTTCCAAACAAGTGCCCAGTCACTCGGCGCGAATGTCGCCCCCGCACAAATCGTCTTAAGTGTGGACGAAATCGGCACAGCCGTCACAAACATCACAACGACACCCCCTGACGCCGTCGTAACTTACGGCAACCCCAGTATCGCACGCGAGTTCTTTACCCAACTTCGCACAGCAGGCTACCAGGGTCTTTTTACCCACAACCACCCCACTGACCCCGTGTTTACCGGAAATCTCCCGCCAGAGGCGCTAACCAACATCGTGAGCGCAAACTCCTGGGCATTTACGGCTACAGACCGTGACAGCGTAGACTTTACACTCGCATATCTACGCGCCTACCGGGAAGCCCCCAGACCGATCGCAGCTGCTGGAGCCGACGCTATTGCCCTACTAGAAGCGGCTATTGCTCGCCCCGGCCAACTTCAGGCCAATCTTACCGGGCTTGAGGGCATTCTCGGCGTGCAGGGGCTACTTTCCCCCGCTAGCCTGGGAATGGGCGAAACCAGCAATAACGTCCTCGTACTCCGCAGCGACGAAAACGGCGCATTCCGCACGGCTGTCCGTTTCGTCGGTAACCAGCGCCTCGAAAGTGGCACGGCTGATGCACCGCTACTCACCCCCACCCCCACCCCCACTGCCACACCCGATGGTGTTGTCGCAACGATAATCAGTAGCGTGCAAAATATTCGCACGGGGCCTAGCACATCATTCCCAGTAATCGGCCAGCTTGAAGAAGGCGACCAAGTCGCAGTTATCGGTGCAAACAATGATTTCTCCTGGCTTGTAATTGAATTCAGAGGGCAACAGGCTTGGATTGCGAATTTACAGACACTG
>CAYWZS010000059.1:1498-23511 GCA_964462905.1 uncultured Anaerolineaceae bacterium | reverse complement strand
TCCCAACGGGAATCATATCTGTCGCTAGACGTATTTTTCGTCAGTGCCCATCTAATACCGATAAATTGATCGTTCTCACTAAAAACAGCCTGGTTAGAAGCATGACCGCGCTTGTTAATCGTGTTCTGGCATATGAGGGACGTCAGTTTGAAGTGATACCTGACGAACAATCTCTACGTCAGTCTTTTCGTTGATGGCCTGTGCTCGGTTGGGGCAGGACATAACAAAGTATTATCTGCTATATTAGTGGCAAGTGTGAACAACACATCCTTCTCATCGTTCGTCCCCCGCCATACAATACACCTCTATTCGACATATTGACCCACTGTATCGACACACCTTTTGACGTTAGCCAGCACGGAGGCATCCCCTATGCCAAAACCAACTGACCACACCAACCGCCGTTATCTGGACGCTGTCGAGGACCACGTTGTCATCTTCGACGGCGCGATGGGCACCAGTATCCAGAGCTATGATTTGACCATAGACGACTACGGCGGCCAGCAATACGAGGGCTGTGTGGACTACCTTGTCGTTACACGCCCAGAGCTGATTCAGGAGATCCACGAGTCGTTTTTGGCCGTGGGTAGCGAAGTCGTGGAGACGAACACCTTTCGTGGTAACCGTTTGACGCTTGGCGAGTATGGGCTGGGTGAGCGTGTGCTGGAGATCAACCGGGCGGCGGCGCAGGTGGCACGGGCCGCCTGTGACACCTGGGAGGAAAAGACGGGCGTGCCGCGTTTTGTCGCCGGGAGCATGGGGCCGTCTGGCAAGTTGCCCAGCGGCGACGACCCGAGTTTGTCCGACTGGACGTACCAGCAACTCAGCGATTTGTTCTACGAGCAGGCACAGGGACTGGTTGAGGGCGGTGTGGACGTGTTGCTGCTGGAAACAAGCCAGGACATCTTGGAGGTAAAGGCGGCGGTGGACGGTATCAATCGTTACTTCCGCGATGCGGGGGTGCGTGTGCCGGTTCAGGTGCAGATCACGCTAGACACGTCGGGCCGGATGCTGTTCGGCACGGACATCGCGGGGGCGCTAGTTACGCTGGACGCGCTCGAGCTTGACGTGTTCGGGATGAACTGTTCCACCGGGCCAGAGTACATGCGCCAGCCAATTCAGTATCTTGTGGAACGCAGCCCGTACCCCATTAGTGTGTTGCCGAACGCTGGGCTGCCGATCAACGTAGACGGGGTGGCAGTCTACCCGATGGAGCCGGACCCGTTCAGCGAGATGGTGAGCGAGTTCTCGCGGTGGGGCGTAAACATTGTCGGCGGCTGTTGTGGGACCACCCCCGACCACCTCGATAAGCTCTACCGCGCTGTACACGGCCACGGCCACGACGAACTCGTGGAGAAGCACATGCCCCGCACCAAGCCCGTAGACCGTGGTGTGGAGCGCGTGGAGCCGCAGGCATCCAGCGGTATGACCGCCGGGAATATGGTGCAGAACCCCGGTCCAACGCTTATCGGCGAGCGCGTGAACTCGCAGGGGTCGCGCAAGGTGAAAAAGCTACTGCTGGCAGACGACTACGACAGCTTGGTCGATATTGGTGTCGGGCAAGTCGAAAGCGGCGCGCATATGCTGGATGTGTGTGTGGCCCTCACGGAGCGCGACGACGAGCTAGAGCAGATGTCGAAGTTGGTCAAGCGGCTGAGTATGTCGGTTGAGGTGCCGTTGATCTTCGACACGACCGAGCCGGACGTGGCGGAGGCGGCGCTGGCGCTCTACCCCGGCAAGGGCATCATCAACGGCAACAACCTGGAAAACGGGCGAGACCGCATCGACACGATTCTGCCGCTGGCGAAGCGTTACGGCGCGGGTGTACTGTCCATGACGATTGACGAGGACGGCATGGCCCACACCCGCGAGAAGAAGCTGGCGATTGCCAAGCGCATCACCCAGATTGCTGTTGAGGAGTACGGCATAAAGCCGGAAGACCTCATCTTTGATGTGCTCACCTTCCCGCTGACAACCGGGCAGGCCGAACTCCGCCAGGACGCCGTCGAGACAATTGAGGCGATCCGCCTGATTAAACAGGAAATTCCCGGCGTGCTGACGGCGCTCGGCGTGAGCAATGTCAGCTTTGGTGTGAGCAAAGGGCCACGCGCCGTCCTCAATAGTGTGTTCCTGTATCACGCGGTCCAGGCGGGGCTAGACATGGCAATCGTGAACCCGGCACACATCAAGCCCTACGCGGAGATTCCAGAGGACCAACGGAAGATCACGAACGACCTGATCTTCAACACGGACGACGACGCGCTCCCGCGTTTCATCCAATACTTCGAGACCAACGACGTCCAACTAGATGACCCCAATGCCGCCGAGCCAACGGAGGACATGACCAGCGAGGAGGCGATCCACTGGCAAATCGTCCACCGTAAGAAGGACCACGTTGAGGAACGCATTGACGACGCGCTGACGCGCAATGACCCGGTGTGGGTGCTAAACAACGTGCTGCTCCCGGCGATGAAGGAGGTCGGTGACAAATTCGGCGCGGGGGAACTCATTCTGCCGTTCGTGTTGCAGTCCGCCGAGGTGATGAAGAGGGCAGTCGGGCACTTAGAGCAGTTCATGGAGCGCGTGGAGGGCAGCACCAAGGGGACAGTGGTGTTGGCGACGGTTTACGGCGATGTGCATGACATTGGCAAGAACCTCGTCAAGACGATCCTGAGCAACAACGGTTACACCGTCCACGACATTGGCAAGCAGGTTCCTGTGAACACGATCATCGAGAAGGCGGTGGCGTACAACGCCGACGCGATTGGGCTATCGGCGTTGCTTGTCAGTACATCCAAGCAGATGCCATTGGTCGTCAACGAGTTGGCGCGGCGTGGCCTGGAAATCCCGGTTTTGGTGGGTGGCGCGGCCATCAACCGCAAGTTCGGGCGGCGGATTCTGTTCTTGCAGGACACGGGCGAGCCATACGCGCCGGGGGTGTTCTACTGTAAGGACGCCTTCGAGGGGCTGGCGGTGGTCGATAAGCTGGTAGACACCACCCAGCGCGACACGTTCCTGGAGGAACTCATCGCCGACGCCTACGCCGAACTGGATAAGAAGCGCCCGCAACGCGCCTCCCGTGCCGACGGCAAATCCAGCGTGGTGCCACTGGCCGAGGTGCCGACGCCGCCCTTCTGGGGGCCGAAGGTGATCGAGGAGATGCCGCTGGAGATCGTCTACAAGTACATCCACAAGCCGGAACTCTACCGCCTGAGCTGGGGCGCGAAGAACACCCGGGGCGCAGAGTGGGACGCGCTACAGGCCGAGTTCGACGCCCGATTGCAACTCATGCAGAAGGACGCGATGCAGCGCGGCACACTGCGCCCGCAGGCGACCTACGGCTACTTCCCGGCCAACAGTGACGGCGACGATCTGGTTATCTGGGATTGGGAGCAATTCGCGGCCACTGGGGAGAAGGCCGAGGCCGGGCGCTTCAGCTTCCCGCGCCAGCCCAACGGCGAGTTCCTGTGCATCAGCGACTACTACGCGAGTGTCGATAGCGGCCTGACGGATGTTGTCACGTTACAGGTGGTGACGGTGGGTGAGGTTGCCAACACCGAGTTTGACCGCCTGCAAAACGCGGACAACTACAGTGAAGCCTACTTCTTCCACGGGTTAGCTGTGCAGGCGGCGGAGGCAGTTGCCAACTATGTGACGCGCCACACGGCCAAGGAGCTAGGTATTCCCGGCAAGCGCGGCAAGCGCTATAGCTGGGGCTACCCCGCCTGCCCGGATTTGGAGGATCACGAACTGGTGTTCAAGCTGTTGCCGGGTGTGGGGGCGATTGGGATGAGTCTGTCACCGAGCTACCAACTGATCCCGGAGCAGTCCACAGCGGCGATTTACGCGCACCACCCGGACGCCAAATACTACGGCGTCGGCGTGGACCGGACGGAGCAACTGTTGGCGGAGTAGAGCCAACCTCGTGAAATCGTAGCTCAGGGGATGGGCGGAAGTCTGTCCCCTGGTGCCGTTGGGTTCTGGTATCATCCCGGTGGCTATCCGCAGACTGAAAGGCAACCCCCTGTGAGCAACCTCCCTCCCATCCGTGAACATGCTACCGACGACCCGAACACGGGTGCGTTTCGGCTGGCGGTGCATGAGGGCTTGTTACCCGGTGTCACGGACGACGAACGACTGAAAGCTGCGGCGAAGGCGGGGTTCGGTGCGGTGGAGTTCAACGCGGACGGACTGGCGGCGCGGGTCCCGGACGTGAACGCGGCGTTGGCGGCGCACGGGCTGGTTGCGTCGTCGGTTCACCTGGGGTGGAAGCATGATGTGCTGGCGGCGGACGAACCCACGCGCCAACGGGCGTTAGACGCGCTCCGCACGGCGATGACGGACGCGGTGGACATCGGCGCGGCAACGGTGGTGTTTGTGCCGCAGGCCGGGCGGGAACTGGATTTGCCGAACCTGATGCCGTTTAAGTCCGCGATGCAGGTCGCGCTGGAGTTGATGACCTGGCATTTGCGCGGCTACAGCGACCTGGCGTATGTGTTCGAGGTGAACTTGCTGCTGCACCCGGTCAACCGGGAGACAAGTGCATTTCTGAACCGCTTGGCGCAGGGTGCGGAACTGCTACGGCGCATCAAGAATCATCCGCATGTGTGGCTGGCAGCAGATACATATCATATGCTGACGACAGAGCCGCAATCGCTGGGGGCGGTGGGCGCTCACGCGGCGGCGCTGCAACTAATTTACCTGTCAGACAACACGGGGGACCTCCCCGGCACAGGCTATACGGACTTCGCAAGCGTGGCGGCCACATTACAGGGGAGAGGGGGCTGGGCGGTGGTGCGCGGCTATCATCGCGACGGACGGCCTAGTGTGGCTGAACTCCGTGCCAGCCGCGCCCACCTGGAAACGTGCGGATTCCGGGTTTAGCCGCCACCGAGGGTGTAGTTCGGCGCAAAGCTCCAGCGGTCCGCCGGGAACAGGCCACCGCCGGGGAGTAGGGTTGCGACACCCCACACCAAAAACACCGTTGTTACGATGACAATGCCCACACTCGCGGCGTAGTAGATTTGGTTGGATGCCCGCTTGCGAAACGGAAGATAGAGGTGGGCCACAACCAGCGCCCCGGTCATGACGGCGGCGTGGGTGGCCTGGTTTCGCAGGTTCCACTCCCCGAAGTTACTGCCGATGACGACGTAGTAGAGCATTCCCAACACCCACTGCACCCCAACAAGGCTGCTAAATGTCACCATGATAATACGGGTGGCGCGGTCTTGTTCGCGCTTGGTGACAAGGCTGAAGATCATGAATCCCAGCGCAGCCAGCACCGCTAACACCAAAATCCAGCGCAAGCCACTGTGTGCGTAGTACAAAAAATTGAGCATGTTGTGTTCCCCTAGCAGATACCAATAATAGATTCTGCACCATTGTAAAAGGGATGGGTGGGTGTGGCGAGGTTTACTTCTTTCGGCTTCTATAAGTCACTTTTTTACGCAAAGATGCCATTTCTTAACGGATAAAAATGACGTTTTCGTTTACAATTTAGTCTGGATGGAATATGGTTAGGAAGTCGTTTCATGACGATTCATGTAACATGGTTTAATCAAGAACACCGTATTTTGCTTTTAACCTTCCCATCAGTTTGGGAGTGGGAAGCATTGAGCGTGGCCTACCGCGAAGCACTGGAGCTAACGAGCAACATGCAGCAGTCAGTTGATGTGATTTTGGATATGCGGCAGGTGCGGCGGCTCCCGGCCCACGCCTTAAACCACGCGATTCGGATGGCTGGTCGTTGGGGCAAGCACTTCGGGCGGGCAGTGTTTGTCACCGACCAGGAGACGCTACTGCCGTTCGGACAGGCGGCCTATAACATCATCCCTTACGCTAGGAAGCAAGCCCACCACACCGTAACCATTGCCCAGGCTGCGACGTTGCTTGAAGGCGAGCGCACACGGGCGACCCAGTCTCGTTAGGCCGCTGTGTAGTTGAGTTGCCCCGGTGCGCGTTGATGGGGGGGCTGGTTAGCTTTCGTCGTCGTGCGCCAGGGCGTAGACCTCACGCTTGTGCCAGCCGCTTTCCTTTGCGACTGCTTTAGCCGCTCGGTTGAGCTTCTCCCCAGCATCCAGCCGTGCCTGGAGCAACACACGGACTTTGTCCTCGGTCCAGGCTTGGTTGTCGGTGGTAGCCCCGGCGATGACCAGTGTGACCTCGCCCTTGGGCGGTGTCGTGTCGTAGTGGTCGGCGGCGGCGGCGGCTTCGTCGTGGTAGAACTCCTCAAACAGCTTAGTCATCTCACGAGCCACACACACGAGACGGTCCGCGCCCAGGACATCGGCGATAGCGCGTAGGGTATCGCCAATACGATAGGGGTTCTCATAGGCGACCAGGGTACGCGGCTCATCTTGTAGCGACGCCAATAGGTCGCGACGTGCTTTGTCCTTCTTCGGCAGGAAACCCAGGTAGATGAAGCTATCGGTCGGCATCCCACTCCCCACGAGCGCGGTAATCACAGCGTTGGCACCGGGCAGCGGCACCACGGGAATACCACGTTCTAACGCGCCGCTGACCAGCTCATAGCCGGGGTCGCTTATACCGGGGGTGCCTGCGTCGGAGACGAGGGCCACATCACCGACAGCCAGTGCGCCGTAGATGGCATCTAGCTTAGCCAGCTTGTTGTGTTCGTGGTAGCTCGTCATGTGTGTGGTGATGTCGTAGTGGTCCAGCAGGACGCGGGTGGTGCGGGTATCCTCAGCGGCAATCAGCGAAACCTCTTTCAATATCCGTAGGGCGCGTAGCGTAATGTCCTCCAGGTTGCCAATCGGCGTAGGGACAACGTATAGCGTGCTCAAGCGAGAACCTCCTCAATTCATGATGAACGATTATATAGTACACTCATACCCAGATGCGGGTAATGCTTTGCCCGTCAACAAGCGGCTTGCTTTTGTGAAGGACTAAATTTAGTCGTAGAGGAGGAAATACATGGCGGTTACTGTGCAACTCAGACAACTGAGTCCATATACCACTGAGGCCGAGGTGCGCGGGTTCACCACGCTGATCGACCGTCCAGAAAGTAAGGGCGGCACCAACCGGGGCGCAATGGGTGGGGAACACCTGCTGGTGGCGTTGGGTGGCTGTTTCATGAGCAACTTGCTGGAGGTCATCCGTAACCGCGAGGCGGCCATCACGGATGTTCAGCTACAGGTGGAGGGCACGCTAGACGGGACGCCCAAGCGTTTTACGGAGATTGTGCTGCACGTTACGGGGAAAACGGATGACCAGGACGCGCTAGAGAAGTTCGTGACGATGGCCGAGCGCGGTTGTATCGTCGCTAACACGGTGAAGGACAGTGTGGCCCTGTCCTTCACCGTCGCCATCGCGACATAGTATTAACTATTGTTAAGAGCGTGGCACCCCTCAGACATGTGTGTGTCGATCGTGTCCTTGGCCTCTTTCAGCCCCGCCCCCGTCAGTTCCCGGTAGCGTTTGATGGCGTGGATTTTCATATCTTGGGCAACGTACCCCTGTAGCTCGGTGTCCTGCACTGCCTCCGCCGTGGAGAGATAACGCGGTGCAGGGTCCTCCGCCACCCGTGGCCCCGCGTTGATGTTGTGTAACGGGGTGCGTCCCAGCCCCCAGAATCGTTCCGCCAACCGTAGGAACTGGAAGCATAACAGAAACACGGCAACACTCCGCAGGAACCACAGGAAAAATAGATTTGTTTGTTGTGATGACATGATGACATTTCCTATTTGTTATATGTTATTATGCCACACGATTGCCCCCAACGATAGCAACTTGCCGGGGTTTGGGCTATGTTGGTGGTTAGGATTTCGAAACAGATAAGGAGGCGACAACAGATGAACACACGCAGATTCGGCAAGACAGGTTGGCCGGTGAGCGAGGTTGGCTTCGGGACGTGGAATGTCGGCGGGGACTGGGGTGATGTCTCCGACGAAGAAGGGTATGCGGCGCTCCATGCTGCGCTAGACGCCGGGACGAACTTCCTAGACACGGCAGATGTCTACGGCGACGGACGCAGCGAGCGCCACATCGCGAAGGTGTTGGGCGAGCGATCCGACGACGAGCGTATTTATGTGGTGACGAAGGCCGGACGCCGCCTAAACCCGCATGTGGCCGAGGGTTATAACGCCGCCAACTTGGACGCCTTCGTGGAGCGTTCCCGCCAGAATTTACAGCAGGACACCCTGGACCTTGTCCAACTTCATTGTCCGCCGACAGACGTTTACTACAACCCGGCAACATTTGAGGCGCTAGAGGCGATGGTGGAACGCGGCTGGATTCGGCACTACGGCGTCAGCGTGGAGAAGGTCGAACAGGCGCTGATGGCGATGGAATACCCGAACATGGTCAGCGTGCAGGTCATCTTCAACCCGTTCCGCCAGCGCCCCGCCGACCTGTTCTTCGAGCAGGCCCAACGCAACGATGTCGGCGTGATTGTGCGCGTGCCGTTGGCGAGTGGCCTGCTCAGTGGCAAGCTATCCCGCGAGACGAGCTTCCCGGAAAACGACCACCGCAACTATAACCGCGACGGCGAGGCCTTCGACGTGGGCGAAACCTTCGCCGGGGTGCCGTTCGAGCGTGGCTTAGAGGCTGTCGAGGTGTTGCGCGAGGTCGTGCCGGAGGGAACGACGATGGCACAGTTCACCCTCCGCTGGATTCTGATGTTCGACGCGGTGAGTACCGTCATCCCCGGCAGCACCAAGCCAGAGCACATCGCCGCCAACATCGAGGCCACCGCGTTGCCCCCACTAACACACACGCAGATGGGCGCAATCCGCGACATCTACGACACATACATCCGCGAGGCGGTTCACACGCGCTGGTAGCCGTAGGGGAATCGTAGGGAATGCGTTCTGTGTACGCGGGGCGCATTCCTGGCAGCACATGGTATGGTTATTACAATCTGATGATTGCCACGGAGCTTCCCCCATGCGAATTATTCTGAGTTTCATCACCGCCGCCGTTGTCGGTTTGACCACCGTCGGCGCGTCCGCCCCGGACCCAGCCACGCTCGCCTTTGACGTGGCCTGTGCGGGGATTACCCTGGAAAACCCGGAGCCGCCTGACGCTTGCCGGGCGGTGATGGCCGCCCGCCCCGCCCCAGCTTACGACCAGATTCGCCTAGACAGCTACACCATCGAAACGTACAGCTTCTACAAGGTTACGACGGAAAACGCCAACGTCTACGCGGCCCCCAACGGCGCGGTGACGCGCAACTTGGGCGTGGGTTTCAACTACGTCCGCGCTGTGGACAATAGCGACCCGGTTTGGGTGCAGATCGAGGGCGGCGAGTGGCTGCAAAAGGCAGACCTAACGTTTGTACAGCCGTCGCTGCTACGCGGTTTTCAGGTTGATGACGGCCTTGCAGACTCATTCGCCTGGGTACTGGGCAACGTGATTACGGCCCCCTTCCCCGGTGCGCCGCAGTCCCCCGAGACAGGCGTCCGCAAGTACTACTATAACACCGTCAACATCTACGCGACGGTCACACTGGGCGACTGGGACTGGTATATGGTCGGCCCGAACCAGTGGATTGAGCAGCGTAACGTTGCTCGTCCCACGTTGGTTGAGCGTCCCGAAGGCGTGAGTGGCCGCTGGGTGAGCGTGGACCTCTACGAGCAGACACTCGTCGCCTACGAGGACGACACCCCCGTCTTTACGACGGTTATCGCCACTGGACTCCCCGGTACCGAGACAAACGAGGGGCTATTCGAGGTATGGTATCGCCTGCCCAACGGCAGCATGAGTGGTGCCTTCGGCGCACCCAACGCTTACGCGCTCCAGTCCGTGCCGTGGACACTGTACTACGACGGCGACATCAGCCTACATGGGACCTACTGGCACGACGCCTTCGGCTTCCGGCGTTCACGCGGTTGTGTGAACCTCAGCATCAGTGATAGCCGCTGGGTCTACGAGTGGACGACCGCCGCAGCGGGACCGCTAGACGAGGACGGCAACCTCAAGACCTTCGTCTATGTGTACTCGTCCGGCGAATATACCTAGGATGTGCAGGCACGGCGGGGGGACTCTAGTCCCCTGTCGTCACCGTAAAGGCGTAACTGCTCACCTGTTCTGCATTGAGGAACAATCGTATTTCGTAGTCCCCCACGAGATAGCCGCCTGGCACGTCATAGGCGAACCAGTCCAGGCCGTCTGTGTTGTCGCCCCAGGCTTCCGCCGCGCCCGCCACTGGTACCCCATTGCGATACAACACCCAACTCCACACCACCCCCGGCACAAGATTTCGATAGCTCGTGAAGAAGTGCAGCGTCGGCACGCCCGCCGTGAAGCGGGTCGCCGGGTCCACCGGAACACCCCCATCGGTAATGTCGTCATCCAACGCCACCACGCGCATATCCGCCCCCGGCGCAAGTGGGGCCGCCGCTGTCGGTGGGGTCACGCCCAGCCGTGCCAATGGCGATAGCGTCTCCGTGGCCGTTGGGGTGATGGTTGGCGTCTGGGTGGGGGTCGGCGTGGCGTCTATAGTGGGGGATGGGGTCGCCGTCAGCGTGGCGGTCCGTGTTGGGCGTGGGGTTCGCGTTGCCGACGGTGACGGGTTCTCGCGGACCTGCGCCGCGACTGTCGCCAGTGTGGGATACATTGTGGCGGTTGCAGCGTCATTGCTATCCCCATTGTTTGTGGGGGACAGCAACACAGCGACCGCCACCCCCGACACGTCATAAGGGCTACGCGGCGGGAAGAACTCCTCCACATAGCCGAAGGACAGAATCACCGAGCCACCCAAAATGATGACCATTGTTGAGGCAATGAGATTCGCCAGGCTGCGAAACAGCAACCGCTGGCCGCGCTGGTCCGCCTTATGTCGGTTCCGCCAGATGACCGCCGTCTTGCGCCGCCACAGGTTATACACCGCCCCCAACAGCAACACCAACGACAGGCCGAACCAGCCGCCGACGACGTAGGGAATATAGGGGAGATACGGCGCGATTTGGTCAATCATAGTGTCGCCATAGTAGCCCAGGTGCCCAGGTGCGGACAGGGTCGGCTACCGCGCTGGCCGATCCCCCCGTGTGTAACTGTCTAGGAATCGAAGCTGTTGCCGGAACGCCCGATAGCGGGTTTCGATGTCTCGCGTCACCCGTGGGTCTTCCAGGCTCAGGATCATATCGTAGGCGTCCTCGTCGTTGTCGTGATAGTAGCCGCGCTTAATCCCACGCTGTTGGAACCGATACTTGGCGTAGAGCGCCTGCGCCGTGTGGTTGCTCACGCGCACCTCCAACGCCACCTGCCGCGCCCCCAACCAGATTGACCGTCGCAGCATCGCCACAAACACCAACTCGCCAAAGCCATTTCCTCTGTATTTCGGGTGGCTGGCGATGGTACTCACATGGCCCCTGGTGCTAAAGTGCCACAACCCACCATAGCCCAACAAAGTACGGGTCTCCTGTGGGCCGCCCAGCGTGCGCTGCCACCACGCCTGTAACGGATTACCTGGGGGAACCCGCTCAATCCGTTCCAGCACAATCATGTGGCTGTGGTCGCTCTGTGAAACCTCAAATGTGTATGACCGGGCCGACCACGGTAACGGGAACGATTGCTGGTCAATGTGGATAACGGCGGGGATGTCGGTGGTACGCATGTAGCGCAGGTTGTAGCGGTCCACAGTCGTGCTTTCCTACAGGCGGCGTTGTCACTTGATGGTGTTCATATACACAGGCGCGAGTTGGGCTGCCGGGAAGTCCGCCGGGTCGCCTTCACGGAGCCGCGCCCAGGCGACCGCCGCCGCGAAGCTGGCACGTCGTAGGCTGTGGGCTGGGGGCGCAAAGTGAACCGTTAAATCGGGGCGTTCCTCACAGGCAGTTTCGTAGGCGCTGTGGCCGTTCGGGTCGATCTCCCCAGCCAATGTTACCGCGCTGTCAATCGTCTCAAACAGCGCGTCCCACTTGAGCAGGCGCGGCTCGCCCCGTGGCACCCAACTATCATAGCTCCACCGGTACCGCCCCGCAATCACACGCCCCCGCCCCGCCGCGACGACGGCAATCAGCGTTCCAGCGTACTTGGGCTGCCCGGCAGCCAACGCGTCCAACGTGTTGACGCCCACCAGTGGCAAACCACGCGCCGCCGCCAGTCCCTTCGCCATCGCCACGCCGATCCGCACCCCGGTATACGACCCCGGCCCCTGCACCACCGCCAACGCTGTCACGTCGCCCGTGGTGACCCCCGCATGGCCGACCAACGCCGCCAGCGCCGGGGCCAGAATCGCCGTGTGATTGTTGGGCGCTTGCCACGTCTGCTCCGCGAGAATCCGCGTGCCGTCATGGACGGCAAGGCTCAACATTCGGGTGGCGGTGTCGATGGCTAACAGCATGGGACTCTCATTTCGTGGCGTGGGCGGTCTGGAATCGGTTGTTGTGCGTGGCATTTGCGGTGTGTGTGGGCGCTGCTACCCGCCGAACGTCTGAGCGCGAAAGTCCTCAATGAGTTGACGGTAACGGGGGCCGCGCCCCTCAAACATCATCTTGCGCCGCGTGATCTCGTGGACGCCCAACGCTACCCACAGGTGATCTTCTGGTAACACTTCGATGATCTTACTGGCCCACTCCACGATAACAACTGCGTCCGCCTCCAGGATGTCGTCCAGGCCAATCGTATCTACCTCGGACACATCCCCTAGCCGATAACAGTCCAGGTGGTAGAGCGTCGCCCCGTCTGACGGGCGGTGGTGTTGATGTACCAGGTTATATGTCGGGCTGGTTAGGCGATGCTCTGCACCCCACCCGCGCCCGATCCCCTGTGAGAACAGCGTTTTGCCCGCGCCCATCTCCCCGTTCAGGCAGATGATGTCACCCGGTTGTAAAAGCCCACCCAAGCGTGCGCCCAGCCGGGAGGTCTGTTCCGGGCTGTGGCTGATGATGTACAGTTCGCCGTCACGGATAATGGGCACGCGCTTTGCTGCTCCTGCTGGTCAAGAATGGAAGCATTATACCCGTTACGTTTGGCAGAAGCTACCCACCCCATCGGCGGTTATTCGTCCTGTGAACGCCGCCGAAACAGGTAAATCGTGCGCTCGGTGTGTTCCACCGTGTCCGCGTAGACCGTTTCATAGTGTGGGGCGAAGGCTGCTTCTAGCAAGTCTTGCGTGTACACCTCGTCCACCTGGGCATCACGCGGCAACAACGCAATCACACCGGGGTCCGTCGTCGGCAGGAACTCCACGATGGCATACGGGGCCAGCCGCGCCAATGTCGCCGCAATGTCCGCCAGTGAAATACCTTTCGCCAACACCAGGCGATGTACCCAGCCCAACGCCAGCAACAGGTCCGGCGTGCCGCGCCCCCCGCTGGACCGCAACTCGCGGTAGCCCCAGCCCAGGTTCGGCGATGGGTTTGCCCAGTCCTGCCACACCGGGAGGAAGCACAGGGCGTCGTCCGCAGATGCCGCCAGCCACAGCCGTTCCGCCTGGACCGGGTCCGGCTCAAACGCGACGACATTCGGCGCAAGTTCCCCAGCAATCCGCGCAAACGCCCCATCCCCCGTCGCCATATCCCACACGGTCGTCGGTTCCGCCTTGTGAACGTAGCCACGCACCAGCGCCCGCCGATGGTCCTCGGCGATCTGGTCCTGTGGGGTTGCCGCGTAGTCGGTGAAGGGGGCCTCCCGCTCTGGCGACCAGCGCACCCCCTCGACCGTCTCGCGCAGGCCGCGCAGCGTTTCACGCACGGCGTTCACGTCCGCACGTCCCCCGAAGAAGTCCCGCCCGCCCAGGTGAATGTGCGCGGACAGGCCCAGGTTCATCCGAGTACGGACGGGCAACATTACCGATACTGTCTCCAACGGCAACCCGTCAGGATACGACCGCGCCATCACCCCTAGGCGCACATCGACCTGGCTCATTAACGCTAACGGCCCCAGCCACTCCCGCACGAACTGTGTGTAGCCCGGCCAGCGCACCCCATCCTCGTAGAACGTGAACGCCAGTGGGTCCGTCCAACGCGGATTTGTCCCGTCGAAACTCACGCTCAAAGGCCCCGCCCGGCGCAAGGTCACACCATACGTGAGCGCGGCCTCTGCCGTCGCCAGGACGCACAGCGCCCCCGCCTTCCACGCGCTAAACGGCCACTCGTAGGGGTAAGTAAGCAGATGCGGGAACGTCTGTTGCCGTAATACGCGATAGGCGTCCTCAGTACGGGCGTACTTCAGGCCGCTCTCCCGGTAGACTGCCATCAAACCCGCCTCGGCCAATTCACGCAACGCGCCGCTGTTCGCCAGGTGATCGTAAATGTCACTGTAGGCGCGGTTCACCTGCACCAGTGTCGAGTTCCGCGTGCTAAAGGCAAACCCCGCAGGATCACGGGAAATACGGTTGTAGACGGTCATGGCGTCACCAACAGCACACCGCGCACCCGTTTCATCTCCCCCGGCGTGACCCCGCCCTGTGTCGTCAGGTAGCCCTCAGCACTCCCGTACTTCTCGCGGACGTGCGCCAACGTCGCGGCCATCACCGCCGGGTTCGCCGTGAAGAACGGCTGAATCGTGTCCGCGTTGATACCTACCCGTTTTAACGGTGTAATCGCCTTCTCGCCAACTGCTCGGAATGTCTCGAAGTAGGTGTTGCTCAGGGAGTAGTCCGCTAAAATCGTCTCGTCGGGGACGCCCAACACGCTCAACAACAGCGCCACCGTGATCCCGGTGCGGTCCTTCCCGGCGGTACAGTGGACCACCAGCGGCAGTTGGTCCGCATCGGCGATCCGCTTGAACACACCGCCGAATACATCCGGGTTGTTGTCAATACCAACGCGGGTGTAGGCGTCAATCATCGCCTCGTCCATGCGGTTGCGGTACGTCATCAGGCTGCGGACCTGCCTGGAGCGCCGCTCACGCATTTGCACGGGGAGCGGTACATAACGGACACCCGGCGGCAGCTTGTCTGGGGCGGCCTCCATCTCCTCCTCGCTCCGCAGGTCGCAGGATGTTTGTAGGTTGAGGTTTGTTAGTCGTTGCAAGTCGGCCTCTGTCAAATCGTGGAGTTCCCCTGCCCGGTAGACCTTACCCCAGGCCGTGTAACGCCCGTCCGATGTGCGGTAGCCGCCGATGTCACGAAAGTTCACCGTGCCGTCCAGGGGAATCTCGCGCTCCGCGACCATCAATGTCTCCCCGTCATGCGCCCCCCCAACGAACTTCAGGTGGAAGTAGTGCCGCTGGTTGAGGTCTAGCTGGTTAAACGTCACGCTGTTTACGTCCGAGGTCACGGCCAGCGGCTCCTCCGTGTTAATGTTGTCCGGGGCTGTCCCCGCATACACGATGATTGTCTCCGCTTTCACCTTCCAGTGCAGGTGCAGGCCGCCGTGAGGGTTACGCACAACACGGACATCCACCTGCGGCTGCCGGATGAGCGTTTCCGCCGACGGGTATTCTGGCGAAGGCTGCTTCGTTCGGTTGCGGCGGACCCACCACGCCGTTACGCCGAGCGCCCCCAGCAGCGCCAGCAACAGGCGCAGCACCCCACGGCGCGGGTTCGGGGATGAGGTCACGCCGACGACGCCCCTTCCCGCCACGCCGCCACCGCCTGTTGTGCCTCTGGCGTGCCGATCTTCTCCAAGACCTCCGCCACCGCATCACACACCTTGACCTCCTCGTCCAACGAAGCCAGCGCGGTGTCGTCCAGGTGCTTCACAAGCGCCGTTACCGCTGTGGCCGCCTCGTGGCGACCCAGCGACCGCACGACCCGCACGCGAATATCCTCGGATTCGTGGTCAAGCAGGTCAATGAACGTCGGCACAGCAGCACCGCCGAAACGGTCTAGCGCGTCTGCCGCGCCAAAGCGCCCCGTAAACGGATAATCCATGACACCTTGCGCTGCCAATACCTGCTTCAGGTGGGGCAGCGCGCTGTCGTCGCCAATCGTCCCGAGCACATCCGCCGCCACATCCCGCGTGAGCGGGTCGTTGGTCTTGAGTACATCAATGAGCGGCTTTGTGGAAAGCGCCCCCAACTCGCTGAGTGCCCAGCCCGCCGCCCATAGCACATCATGGTCATGGGTCGTCCGTAGCAGGTTAATCAGCGGGAGGACTGCCCGCTCATCGTGGATAATGCCCAACGTCATCGCAGCAATAAACCGAACCGTTAAATTTTCGTCTTCCAAAACGCGAATCAAAGCTGGGACAGCGCGTGTGTCCCCCAGGGCTTTCAGTTGATTTGCGGCGTCATACCGCACCTGCCAGTCTTCGTCTCGTAAGTGTTGGATCAGGATTTCGACACTGATCTCTTGCTCATCTTGTTTGTCTGTCATGTTGGCCCCATAGATTCTCCAACCTTGCGTGTCACCACATGATATACGAAAAACTGTAAACCGCACAGCACCGTGCAGGCGAAAAGTTCCCCTGTGAAGTTGCGTAAAGTGTGCTATATTTGATGTGCGATGTGGCATATAGAAACAAAGGGTTTCACCACATTGGTGCAGTGGTTATGCACCCAACAACCTCACACGAGAGAAGTCACAAGAGTTTGCAGCATGGAAAAATCTCCGCTCGTGCGATTTGTCAATGCAGTACTCAGATGTTCCCTCCAAGCAGTAGGTTTGGCATCAACCCCAGTTTCACACAGGAGTGAATAACAAATGGCAGAGCGTACACAAGGTACCGTGAAGTGGTTCAACGCTGAAAAGGGCTATGGTTTCATTGCCCGCGACGGCGGCGACGACGTTTTCGTCCACTACTCCGAAATTCAGGGTTCCGGCTACCGTTCCCTAGAGGACGGCGCAAAGGTGGACTTCGAGATCACGCAGGGCAAGAAGGGCCTCCAGGCCAGCGACGTGAAGCTCATCGAGGACTAGCCCAGCACCTGCTGGTTAGCAAAGACATTCCACAGGACAGGCCGTTGCGGTCTGTCCTTTTTGGTTCCCACCGCGTCGGCTCGTTCTCACATCCCCCCGGGGCAACAATGTGGGTATGGTCTACCCAAAGCGGCGACCCCCTCAAAATCATGTTACACTGCACATGAACCTAACCCGAACACACAAGAGGTACACGTAAAATGTACGTTCGACTGATTCTCGCACTAGTCGCAATTCTAGCACTGACCGCCTGTGGGGCCGACGATGCCGCGCTACCGACACTGGCCCCTACCGTTGCCAGTGATGACGCAGGGGACGCCGCAGATAGCACGGATACCGAGGCGGAGGTAGCCCCCACGACTGCCCCCGAAACCAACACCGAGAGCGAAACCACCAACACGCTAGACGACAGTTTCACTGCAACTGTTACCGGCAGCGTTGAGGGCAACATGGGCCGGATGATTGGCGTAGACATCTGCAATCGTGGGTTTACAGACGTTAGCTACACGAACACGTTCAACGTCGCTGAGGGGGATGCCGAGGGTAGCGTGCGGATGTCCTTCCCGCAGGACCAGGCGACCGGCACGTTTACCTATGACCCCGATGCCATCGAGAGTTTCCGGCTGCTGTCTGTCAACGTGGACAACCCCAACAGCGATGACCCGATGGCAGGCTATACCCAACCGCAGGACTGGACGCTCGAACTCACTAGGGTCGCGACCGCGCCGGGCGAGGCCTACAGCGGCACCTTCACCATCACCTTAGGGCAGTTCTCGTCAACCGGTGAGGCAGACCCCAACGACACCGTGACGGTCACCGGGGCGTTCACCTACGTCATGGACGAACTCTGCCCAGATGCCTAGTCTATTCCAGGGGAAGCGCGTGGTCCTCGCCGCGACGGGCAGCATTGCCGTCTACAAGGCGGTGGACCTCGCCTCCAAGCTCACCCAGGCCGGGGCACAGGTTGATGTCGTCATGACACAGGCGGCACAGCGTTTTGTCACGCCGTTGACATTCCAGGCTGTGACCGGGCGGGCCGTCTACACAGACATGTGGAAGACGGAGCAGGGCGGCGGCCTCGGTACACACATCGCCCACGTTGGCTTGGGCGAGGGCGCAGCCCTCATCATCTCCGCCCCGGCGACAGCGCACACTCTCGCTCGGCTGGCGGCGGGCCTCGCCGACGACCTACTGACGGTCACAGCACTGGCGGCCCGCTGTCCGTTGATGGTGGCCCCGGCAATGGACGGCGGCATGTACACGCATCCGGCGGTGGTCGCCAACCTCGCCACGCTCGCCGCGCGCGGTGTAGTCGTGGTGGAGCCGGACGAGGGCCGTTTCGCCTCCGGGCTGACGGGCAAGGGCCGCCTGCCGGACACGCCAACACTCATCGGGCATATCCGGCGGGTGTTAGGCCGCGACGGACCGCTGGCCGGGCGGCGCGTGGTCGTGACCGCAGGCGGCACCCGCGAGGCACTGGACCCCGTGCGCTACCTCACCAACCACAGCAGCGGCAAACAGGGTTACGCGGTTGCCCAGGCCGCTATCGACGCCGGAGCCGACGTGACGCTCATCTCAGCGGCGTCTGGGCTACCTATTCCCGTTGGCGCAACCCTGATCCCGGTCGCCAGTGCCGCCGACTTTCACGCGGCTGTGACCGACGCCCTGCGCTCTGCGGATGTGCTGGTCATGGCCGCTGCCGTCGCGGACTACCGCCCGGCGACCCGCGCCGAACAGAAGATCAAGAAGGGGAACGCTGCCGCCGACCTCACGCTGCCCCTGGCTCGCACGGTCGATATTTTGCTGGCCGTCAAGGACAACCCGGACCGTCCGACGGTGGTGGTCGGTTTTGCGGCGGAGAGCGAGAACTTACTCGCTAACGCCCGTGCCAAGCTGGAACGCAAAGGACTAGATTTGCTCGTCGCCAACGATATCACCGCGCCGGATGCGGGTTTCGCTGTTGATACCAACCGCGTGACCCTGCTCACCCCAGATGGCGGCGCACAGGCGCTCGAACTTCAATCCAAGGATGCTGTCGCAGGCGAGATCATCGCACGGGTGGCGGCGCTGCTGGCTGGGGACTGAGGGGAGGGTTGAAAAGCACCCGAATCCCCTGGGCGGATGTACTTCCCTACAGGTAGCACAACCGCCTCGTCGCCCCGGCCAGCAGCCTCGCTCAAGTCACAGGTCTGCGCGGTGACCCGCCCCACAACCACCGTCATGATAAGGAACACTATCCCCGTCGCACGCATCTGCTGTCCTCGTATCGTCCCTGAACGGTCACTGTGCCCACAGTAACATACCTCCCTTACCAGACGGTTCGGGCGTAGGGCAATCGTAGGGACTGTTTCATCTCCCCATACCCCCACCAATCCCGCCCGATTGTTACAGGCTTGCGGGGTGGGTCGAACTGGCACTAAACTCAACATCACGACCTTGCAGTGAAAAACGGACTTGGTGCATATGCGGCCCGCAGACAGCAAAACCACCCCCCAAACCCTCCTCGCCCTTGCTTGGGTCCTGTTGATATTGGCAACGCCTGCCCCCGCGCAGGACGCCTTTAATCTACCAACCGAGTTGTTCGTACTGGGCAACGACGGCGTTTTGGAGCGCTTCGGGCTGGGCGCAACGGGGATTGACCCCGTGGCCGGGGACGGCCAGTTCATCGTGGATTTTGGGGTCGCGCCGGACGGGGACTGGTTGGCTTATCGCACGCCGGACGCCTTCGTTGTAGCAGAGATCACGACCGGGGAGGGCATTGCACTGGCGACCAACCCGCCGCTCCCCCCAACACGCGGCGCAGGATCGACAATTGCGTGGTCGCCAGATGCCAGCAAGATCGCCTACACCACCGAGAATGGGTTGGGCGTGCGCTTTCGTTCACCGGAGCCACCCCTACGTCCGGGGTTCTTTGCGGTGCAGGCCGGGAACGACGACGCGCCGGATGCCTTCGCCGAGGTGCTGTGGTCGCCGGATGGGGACTTCCTGGCAGCACGCCGACTCTCGGATGGCGCGTGGCTGCTGTACGCGGCAGAACGGGCCGAACTGCGCTTTACAGCGGCGACACCCCCCGCCCCCAGTGGGACATGGCGTGCGCCGGGGATATTTGCGTTTGCGCCTGCTGCTGGTGGGCTGGAACAGGTCAACGTCGGCCAGGGTAACGCCTTTGCCGACCTGCTCCCGGCAAACCGACGCTATGACGCGCTGGCGACCCGCCCCGATGGCCGTATCGCCGGGTTTAGCCGGGCGCTCAACACCTTAAACAACACGGACCCGTCCGGGCGCTACACCTTGATTGATCCGTTCACACGTACCGCCGAGGTCGTCAGCGAGGCCGAGTTGCCCCTGACCGGGTTACGCTGGACGCCGGATGCCGCGCTGGCGCTGGCCTTTGAGGGTGGGGTATTGGTGCTAGTGAACCCGCAGACGGGCGAGGGCTTCCCACTACCGATGACAGATGCCGTCGCCTACGACTGGGGGCGTCCGCCGTTGCCAGCAGTGACAGGCTACCCGGTCGCGCAAAATCTGTTCTTCGTCGCGCCAGATGATGACGGCGTGGCCCAGGTGTGGCAGCTTTTCCGTGACGGCTCGCCACCGCTTCCGCTGACCCAGGCGGAGGACGATGTAAACGGCTACGCGGTATCACTGGATGGGTTCAGCATCGCCTACAACAGCGACAATGTGATCTTCGTGCAACGCCTTAACGACGGCTCCGCCCCGTTCCCCCTCACGCGCCGCCAGAGCAACACGCCCCCGCTCATGGACTTCAGCCCGGACGGGGTGAGCCTCGCCTATACCGACACAGGCGGTATTTGGACGGTCCCGGTGGCACTCCAGGGCGAGGCGGCCTTGCTCATCGCAGACAGCCCGCCGGAGACGGCCCCCGGCGACCAACGCCGCTACGACACCCCGCGCTATTCGCCCAACATCGGGGCGCTGCTGCTGGATGTGATCTACGCCGAGGGGAGCGCGACAGGCGTGCTGGACGTGAACTCCGGCGAGTTGCTAGAACTGCCCTTCGGCCACGTCAACGCAACCTGGACGCCGGACGCGGACATTCTCACCTTTGCGGGGGCTTCACCGTTCACACAGGGGGGCGTCCAACAGACGGCGCTCACGGACCTGACTGCACCAACAGCCCTGTTGCCGCCCTCGGTGAATGTGGCCGATGCGATGTTGATATATCGGCGGCGGAGTATCGACGTGCGGCTGTTGGCTGCCCCTACGCCAGACGGCCCCACGCCGCTACGAGTGTTCGACTTTCGTGATGGGGCCGGACTGGTTCCCGTGTTGGCAGATGGCTTCGCGACGGAGCCGCGCCTGTCGCCGGACGGCTCGCAGGTGGCGGGGTATCTGCGTGTTACCCCAGACGCGGACGGCCTGCTCACGGGGCAACTCACGCTGGTCGATGTTGCCAGCGGGGCACAGGTGGTACTGGAAACCCCAGAACGGGTAAGGTTGGTGCGCTGGCAGCGGTAGTTGGAGACTAGTAGTATGTTAGGCTATAATCTGTGTTGTTGTCTGTAGACCATGTTGGGAGCCGTAACCTTGCCCAGCCTACTCAATCGGAAAACCGTATCCCTAGCGGTGATGTTGGCCGCTCTGGTGATACTGCCCCTCACTATCATTCCCGCCTTCGCCCAGACGACAACGATACCCTGCACGCAGATCGGCACGCGAACCGAGGGGGCAATCCTCGTGGATGTCCCGCAGACGTTCACGGACGCTGGCGCAAACGACAACCTACCGCGTGACCTCGTTGGGTGTCGCCTGCTCATCAGCGCGGAGGCCGGGACGCCGCTTGACGGCAACCAGGCGATCCCCGATTACGAGTCAATTGTGGGGTTGGATGTGTTCACGGCGCGGGCGTCTAGCCGCTTTGAGGTCTACAATCCGCCGATTCGGGTGTGCTTCAACGCCACGGCCTACCGCCTGCGGGCGAGGGCTGCTGTGGGGCCGGATGAACTGGCCGCCGGGAAAAATGGCCCTGCGTTGATGTTTTCCGATGCCCGCCATGTCAGCACCTTCCAGCGCGATACCGACCGCTACCGTGGCGGCTCGCGTAACTTTGCACAGTTGAATATTGCGGCGGACGGCGTGGCCGTCAACTACATCTGTGCGGACCTCAGCCACCCCGGTACGGTTAACCTCATCCCGCAGGTGCCGAGTTACGCCGGGGCGGACCCCGCCCACCCGAATTTCCCCGACAGCCCGGATCGCTGTGTGGTGGCGGGCGGGGCGGATT
>CAYWZS010000059.1:0-1398 GCA_964462905.1 uncultured Anaerolineaceae bacterium | reverse complement strand
CACCCGAATTTCCCCGACAGCCCGGATCGCTGTGTGGTGGCGGGCGGGGCGGATTGCGCGAATTAGCCGTTGCGACAGGCCACAGCCGTCTTCCATAGTGTGATTTCTCCGAAACGCGCCCGAATGTCGTCTGCGGCTAAAGGCCCACCATGCCCGACATGCCAACGGGTTGCCCTGGTCCCCAATGACGTTGCGATACTCGCGTGGACTTGATCTAAATCCGTGTAGAAGTAGTGATAACGAAGGAGCATGAGCTGCATCACACCGCCCATGATTACATCGCCGCCAATCGCGTCGTCACCCGTTAAGATCGTCACTGAGCCGGGGGTGTGGCCCGGTATCGTGCGTCTATGCCGTAGTCCGCAAGCCGGGTGTGCCAACCGGACTTTTTGGGTAGGTTAGCCCGCTTCCAGCACCCGCACGCTTAAATTACCGACCATGCCCTCGGTCACGTTGACGCGCACGCTACGCGCCGCCTCATGATACCCGACTGTCTCCCAGACGCCCGTATTCGGTAGGCCGGGGGCGCTGGCTTCCATCCGGCGGAAACCGGGCTGCATGGTCGTCCGCCCAACACCGCTGTTCACGTTGATCTGCACCGCTGCGCCCGCCGCAATATTGAGCATCAGCCCCCCGACACCCCCGCGCACGTTCACATCAGCATTTGCGTCGTCTGGAATATTCAGTGCAATCGGCCCCGCCGCCCCACGCACATTAACACGATAAGGGGACCGCCCCCCGGCCAACGTGATATTCATGCGCCCGATGTTGCCTTCTACGCGCACGGACTGGAGCCTCAGTCCTGTCAGGTTCACGTCAGCATCACCGATACCGCCTTGGACCCGTAAATCCATCGGAATCGTGCGGGTGAGACCAATATCCCAGGTCGGGCGGGTGGTCCAGTTCACCGGGTTCGCCCACCCAACCGTCAACGGCGTGGACTGGCGCAGGAAGGCGTGACGTTGGGCGTCCCCGCTGACGCCGAAGGACAGTGCCCCCAGGTAGTTGAGATCCGCCGCAATGAGGCGCGTGTCCCCACGGTCCAGCGCGTAGATATAGGACTCGCCCACAGACAGTTCGAGTTCCACATCGGCGGCGGCGGCGTTGTCAATCGGCACAACAAAGGTGAAGTTCTTCAGTGCTGTCTCGTCAAAAATCCCCTTCCGCGCCGTCTGGATCATGTCGCGGGCGTTCTGCGTCACCTTGTCGAGCGTTAACGGGTCACGCCGGGCGGTGTCGAGCGCGTCCCAGCCGATGCGAATCAGGCGCTCGATGGGGGTGCGGTTGTCGCGGTCGTTGCTGCTCACAGGGGGTCGCCTCCGGGTATGGTTAACAGATGATTCTATTGTACAGCAGGTGGTGTTCAGGTTGGCCCTCAATTGAGGGGGGTTATCCTCC
>CAYWZS010000058.1:0-24240 GCA_964462905.1 uncultured Anaerolineaceae bacterium | reverse complement strand
AGATCCGGGCGCAGGTTGATGGCTACTCCCCCTAGCACAACAACACGAACATCAGAAACCTCTTGGTTGGGTGCGGTTCGACTTGTATTGTTACTGGGGGTTGGGGTTGGTTGTGCCTTGCCGTGGATGACATCTACTGGGACGAGCCTCACGGCCAACGTTTATGATTTGGCAGAGTGGTTGTCTCTACATCCCACAGTACGCAATACCAGTCGGTTTCTGTTTCCGGCTTTTGCGCTGCGATTGGTCATGGTAGTTGTTTTTTTGCTCGCACTCTCCCTGGTTCTCTGGGAAGGGCAGCGGGTTGTGCCTGTTTTGATGGCAATTGTGTTATGGTTAGGCATGTTGCCACCTGTCGCATTTTTCCAGGGTGATTTCACAGATGCAAACTACCTACAACAGGCTGTGCTGTGGGGTGTCACCACCGTTCTAGGATTTGCGCTCTGGTGGCTCCCACAACGTTATCAGGCGCTTGCACAAGCCGTGTTTACGCTAATAGCTGTTGGTGGTGGTGGATGGGGCTTATGGACAGCATTGGACCTAATGGGAGGATACGAGATTCCGGTACAGATGGGGGTAGGATTTATGGTGTTTGGGGGTTGTATGCTTGGGCAACTAGGCGTGTTGTTGTGGGATGAAAGCAGGTAGCCTGTCACCACCTGCCCTTTGCCCAGCGGCGTTTAGCCGTTTTGATTCTGGATGTAAGAGATTGCATCACCAACAGTATTGATTTTCTGTGCGTCTTCGTCCGAGATTTCCCCGCCGAACTCCTCCTCAAAGGCCATGATTAGCTCGACCAAGTCCAGCGAGTCGGCTTCCAGGTCATCGCGGAAGTGTGCTTCAACGGTCACATCACTGGCATCCACGCCCAGCAGATCAACAACAATATTGGTTATGCGCTCTTGGATGTTATCGCTCATGGGAAAGTATTCCTCCTCGATTATGGCAGAGCCAAGTTCATTAAGACAACGTGTGCAGATTATACCGATATGAGTATAACGTGCCAGTCTCATTCCGAAGATCAGGGATTTATTGACGCGGCTACCCTCATTCGGTACGATGACCTTCCGTATATAGCAGGAACACACAATCATGGTGAAAGTTACACCACAACCAACCACGGAAAGCCGTAAAGTTGATCATATCCGTATTAATCTCGATGAGAACGTTCAGTTCCCCAACACCACAACAGGACTAGAGAAATATCGTTTCCTGCATCAGGCGGTGCCAGAAATCGATCTTGCAGATATTAATACTGAAACCACTGTGTTTGGCAAAAGTCTCAGTGCGCCCCTGTTGATTTCATCAATGACGGGTGGTACCGAGATGGCCCAGACCATCAATACGAACTTAGCACGAGTTGCTCAGTCACATCGGATTGCAATGGGGGTTGGCTCGCAACGGGCGGCACTAGAAGACGATTTGTTGGCAGAGAGCTTCAAGCTACGGCATTTCGCGCCCGATGTGCTGTTCTTCGCAAATATTGGTGCTGTGCAACTAAACTATGGCTACACGGTTGATCACTGTCGGCGTGCAGTCGATATGATCGAGGCTGATGCCCTCATCTTGCACTTCAACGTGTTGCAAGAGGCTGTTCAACCCGAAGGGGATACACGCTGGGCCGGGGTGTTGGCTCAGGTTGAGCGGGTTGCAGCACAGCTTGAGGTACCGATTATCGCCAAGGAAGTGGGATGGGGTTTTGCCCAAGAGACCGTCCGGCGGCTGATTGATGCGGGTGTCAGCGCCATTGATGTTGCAGGCGCAGGCGGCACTTCATGGAGTGAGGTTGAATACCACCGAGCGCCGACATCCTTCCACGCCCAAGTTGCGGCTGCCTTTGCGGACTGGGGTATCCCGACCGCTGATGCCATACGGTACGCGGCGGAGGCCGCTCCAGATCACGTTATTATTGCTAGTGGTGGCCTGCGAGATGGGATAGATATCGCGAAATGTGTTGCACTTGGTGCCCAATTAGGAGGCATGGCCGGCCCATTCTTGCGTGCAGCGGTAGAGTCTGTTGAGGCTGTTGAGAATTTTACTGAGGTTGTGACCGCACAGCTCCGCATTGCCATGTTGTGCAGTGGTGTTCGCACTATTTCCGAACTACAATCGATCCCACTTTGCCAAGTCGATTAACGAAAGGACTGTCGCGGCGTGTTTGTAGAACTCTATAGCCGTTATGCAGCCGATATTGACCAGACCATGCGTGATGTGGTTGGTACGTTTGTAGATGCGCCAACGGACTTGAATACAATGGTTTCATATCCATTGGGATGGGTGGATGCCGAGAGCCAGCCCTACACTAAAACAACAGGTAAGCGTGTCCGTCCGATTTTACTATTGGCCTGCCTTGAAGCTGCTGACGGTGACTGGAAGCAAGGCTTGCCTGCTGCCGCTGCCGTCGAGATTCTGCATAATTTCTCGTTGGTCCACGACGATATTCAAGATAATAGTGATATGCGTCATGGGCGGGAGACGGTATGGCAGGTTTGGGGACAACCCTTGGCAATTAACGCCGGCGACGCGATGTTTGCGCTGTCGTATCGTGCGATTGAGCAGCTTAGTACTGTAGGTGTTCCAGCAAAAACGGTTCTGAAGGTGTTTGAGGTTTACAACAGCACTGTTCTCGAGTTGACACGGGGTCAACATCTCGATATGTTCTTTGAAAGCCAAACATCGGTTGGAGTGGAAGATTATCTTTCGATGGTAAGCGGCAAAACGGCTGCTCTCTTGGCGGGAACAGCCCAAATCGGGGCATTAATCGCCAGACAGCCAATGGAAATCACAGAGCAGTATGCCGCTTTCGGGTTAAACCTCGGTATCGCCTTCCAAATTCGAGATGACATTCTTGGCATTTGGGGTGAGGAAGAAAAAACAGGTAAATCGGCAGCGACAGACATTATCGCTCGCAAAAAATCCGTGCCCATCTTGTATGGTTTGGAGCAGAGTGAGATGCTACAGACACTCTACAGAAAAACTGTACCGCTAACTGCTGACGAGGTCCAGGCGGCAGTGGCAGCACTGGACCAAACCAACGCCCGCGAAAAAACCCTAGAGCAGGAACGAACCTACTATAACAAGGCTGTGGCTGCGTTAAATGCCGCCTCCCCTACTGTGGAGGGAAGGATTGCGCTCATGAGCTTGGTTGATGGCTTGTTCAAACGGTCATACTAGATCACGCAGGATACGATTGCTGACAAAACGCCCGGCTGCGGTAAGCCTAAGCCGGGTATGATCCTGTTCCAGCATCCCTAGTTTTTGGTATTGTTGGATAACGTCGCCGCGCATTGCACGTAAATCCAGGCCAAAACGATCTTCGAAGTCGGTAAAAGCAATCCCCTCCTGCAACAAGCGTAGCCCCATCATAATCGTCTCTTCAATTTCGTCCTCGCGCGTCACTGCTGTATATTCAGTGACAGCCGATGTTAACGGGAATGATCGAGGCGTACTCTCATTTGCCAGGGCTTTGATGTAACGTGTAGGGGAACGCTCAACGATATAACGGATATTCCCAGCGTAACCATGTGCGCCAGGTCCTAAGCCAAGATAGGGAAGATTTCGCCAATATTGTTTGTTGTGCTCACTTTCAAAACCAAGCTTGGCCCAATTTGCGATTTCATATTGAACATATCCATATTGGTCCAGAACATCGGACGCGTGATCGTACATATCGGCGGCTAATTCATCATCTGGCGCCGACAGCTTGTTGTTGCGAATCCAGTATTCCATTGCCGTTTGTGGCTCAATGCCAAGCGCATACAATGAGATATGTTCCACCTCAAGTTCAAGCGTATGCCTGAGCGTTTCATCCCACATTGTCATCGTCTGCTGCGGAATGCCGTAGATCAAATCTAGGCTCAAGTTGCGGAATCCGGCAGTACGTGCATTTTTCACAGCTTGACTTACGGTTTCCGCATTGTGCAATCGCCCAAAAAGTTCAAGCTGCGACTGATGTGTAGATTGCACGCCGATACTTAACCGATGAATGCCTAATTGGTGTAGTGCTTGTAGGTATGAGATGTCTGTTAAGTCATCGGGGTTGGCCTCGGTTGTGATTTCAGAGTCTGCTAGTACGGTGAATTGTTCGCGAACTGTATTAAGAATCTGGGAATATTGATGAGGTTTTAACAGAGTTGGTGTTCCGCCTCCGAAATAAATGGTATGTACTGCATGACCAGGATTAGTCTCGCCTACGGTCCGAATTTCCTGGCAGACTGCACTAACGAATGGTTCGATGAGGTGATCTTGATTTACATATACATTAAAAGCACAGTAGCTACATTTTACTGTACAGAACGGCACGTGCAGATAAAGCGATAGGTTTGTCATGTTCTGATTTCTTGAAAATTGCGGTATCTGGGACACTTCAATATAATAACTCTATCATGATCATGTGAAGGCGATATATTAGAGAGCAGGAAAAGCCACCATGCCAGAGACAATGCAAATAGGCCAGCCTAACGACGAAAATGCGGGGGGCGGTGATGGGTCTTTAACGCCAAATACCATCCTGCTTCGTCGCTATAAAATCCTGGGGGTTCTGGGTGGCGGTGGCATGGGCACCGTATATAAAGCCCGTGACTTGAACTTCCCCAAAGTCCAGAAGTATGCAGCAGTAAAAGAAATGCACAACCCTAGCAATGACCGGGTGGTGCGTGAGCAGACATTGGCAACGTTCCAGCGCGAAGCTAACATCTTGGCAACACTGAGCCACCACGCAATTCCTAAGATTTACGATTTCTTCGATCAGAACGAACGTGCCTATCTGGTTATGGAACATATCAATGGCCGCGACTTAGAAGCTATCCTTACACAAACGCGAACACTTCCGATTGACAAGGTCATCGAATGGTCGTTGGATATGTGCGATGTGTTGCATTACCTACACAGCCATCAACCAGATCCTATCGTGTTCCGTGATATAAAACCCTCCAACATCATGGTAGACAGCCTTGGTAAAGTACGTCTCATTGACTTCGGTATTGCCAAGACCTTTGTTCAGGCGGATCGCAAAAAGCACACGATCATCGGGACTGAGGGCTACTCTGCTCCAGAGCAGTACAAAGGCCAGATTTCGCCTCTGAGTGACCAGTATAGCTTGGGGGCGACGTTGCACCATATTCTGACGCGCAAAGACCCCCGACTAGAGCATCCTTTTACTTTCCAGGAGCGTCCGATATCGGAGTTCAATCCGGAGGTTCCGAGTTGGTTCAAGGACGTTATTGAGCGTGCCCTGCAATTTGCGCCTGATGATCGCTTCCAAAACTGCGAAGAGATGGCAAATGCAATTCGCAGCGGTATGCAGCGCGGCGTAAATGTCTCAATGGGTGTGGCCGGTGGGGTTAGCGCAACATCAGAGCCTGGTACTGCTGCCACTATGGCAATAACTAAGGGGATTGGTAACGAGATTGAGCCAAAGTGGGTCTTCAAAACAGAAGATGAAATCCGCACGACCCCCTTCGTTCATGATGGCCGGGTTTTCATTGGTTCTTACGATACCAATATGTGGTCGCTGAAGCTAGATGATGGTGATCTCCTCTGGAAATATGCAACACAGGGCGGTATTGCTTCTTCCCCCGTTGTGAATAGTAATGCAGGGCTTGTGTTATTTGGTTCGGAGGATTTCACATTTAACGCACTCAACTACCGAACAGGAAAAATGCAATGGTCGTACACAACGAAGGACCGCATTCGCAGTAGCCCCAGCCTGTCGATGGACTTTGTGTTCTTCGGGAGTGATGATGGTTACTTATATGCGCTACTGAGTGCAAATGGACAGATGCGGTGGAGCTACGATGGCGGTGCTGCGATCCGTACAACCCCCACTGTTGCCGAGGACATTATCATTTTCGGTAATGACCTCGGTGAGGTTCAGGCGGTTACCTTGGCTGGTGAGCGTAAGTGGACGTATCGTGGCAAGCGTGGAATCGAAAGCTCGCCTGTAATCGATGCCAGTGAAGGCATCTGCTATGTTGGTGCCATGGATGGGTCACTTTTCGCCCTAGATGCAACGAGTGGATACAACACTTGGCGTTTCCGATCTGGGGGCGCGGTCATCTCCACCCCAGCGTTATACGACAAATTGCTCATCTTTGGATCGGTTGATGGTAATCTGTATGCGTTGGACGCGTACAATGGTCGTGAGAAGTGGCGCTTTACGACAGAAGATCCGATCCTAAGTTCACCTATCGTTCATGGTGACAAGGTCTTTGTTGGTGGTATGGATAGTAATCTATATTGCATCAACGCTAAAAACGGCAAGGAAATTTGGAAATTCAAGGCACAGGATGCTATTGTGTCAACACCGTGTATCGAAGAAGAAACCATTATCTTCGGTTCTATTGACTACAATGTGTATGCGTTGCCCTTGCTGGACTAAGACATAATCTGTGTTGACGGATTCAATTTCTACAGAAATGGAGTGATTTACCAATGGGCATGTTTCGCCGCTTCTTTGGGCAGTCTGGGGATGAGCCAGAAGAAACCGATCTTCAGAAAAATATGGACTATGACAAGCAAGAAGATGTAAAGGTCACTGCGGACCAATCCAATGCGCAGGTCGCGCAACCTGCGGCGAATGCGGACGCCAAGGCGGTATCGGATAACAATGAAGAGGTGGCTGAGGGTGATGATGAGGATACTGTACCTGTTCGTGACGAGGATCTCCAACCCGTAATTAACCAGGCGGTTGCGGCGGACGGCGCGACGCGAAAGCTCCCACTGGAAACTGTTATCGCTTCCCGTAATGCTCATCTTCAGTTTGGTCAATCAACCGATGTCGGTATGGTTCGGAACACCAACCAAGATGCGATGCTGTCGTTGTATTTTTCTAACCGCAGTAGTGACAATCGCCCAGATTTCGGGCTGTTCATCGTGGCAGATGGCATGGGCGGTCATTTAGATGGCGAGCGAGCTTCTGCAATTGTGACACGCATCGTTGCGAAACACGTTATCACCAACATCTTCTTACCGATGATGGCTGACAGCGACAATGCTGTGGAACATCCACCGCTAACAGAATCGTTGACTGAGGCTATTCAGACAGCCAATGCTGATGTCTTGGCCGATGTTCCAGATGGTGGTACTACCATAACGGCTGTTGCTGTTGTGGGAGATCTTGCTTACTTTGCACATGTTGGCGATAGTCGCGCATACCTTGTGAAAGATGGCAGGATCGAACAGGTAACGCGCGATCATTCGCTGGTCCAAAGACTAATTGAATTAGACCAACTTACCCCAGAGGAAGCACTAGAGCATCCTCAACAAAATGTTCTCTATCGAGCGATCGGGCAAAGTGATACGCTTGAAGTGGATGCACTAACAAGACGGCTGACAGCGAATGCCTATTTGTTGCTGTGTAGTGATGGTTTGTGGGGACTAGTGGACGATAATACGATTTTAGGCGTTATCCGCGAGAACCCAATTCCACAGAATGCCTGCGACAAGCTCGTGGCGATGGCAAACTCAATGGGGGGTAAGGATAATATCACAGCAGTAATGCTCCATGTGCCAAGCTAGTTTGCAGGTATAGACAGATTATGAACCGAGAACTCAACCCATACGCAATCCTTGGTGTGCCAACATTAGCTGGCGATACTGAGATCACCAGCACATATAACCAGCTAAAAAAACGACTGGCAAAGGGTATCGAAAACGGCATTAGGGGGGCAAATGTTCAGCTTCAGCAGGTTGAAGCGGCCTATCAGTTGCTCTCAAGCTCCAGTCGTAAGGCAGAGTATGATGACATGCTTGCAAAAGATGACTTATATATGCCATTTTCGATTCGTATCACGCCGAGTAAACGCGTGGTCGAGAAAATTTCCGAACCACAGGTGATTTATCTGCTATTAGAGGTGAAACCAGACCCCGCCATCCAAACAGCCAAGACTGACCAAGATGGCGGTTTGAACTTAACGCTTGTGTTAGATCAAAGTAACTCCATGAAGGGGCATCGGCTAGAACGCGTTAAGGTTGCCGCCACAGAAATTATTGAGCAACTTTCAGAAAATGATTTCTTGTCCGTTGTTGGGTTCAACGATCGGCCTATTGTGTTGATTGAGGCTGGTCCTGTCGAAAACAAGAAGATACTGATCTCACGGACGCGTATGGCACGGGCCAAAGGCGGCACCGAGATTCTACAGGGTCTGCGTGCTGGGATTCAGGAGAACAAGAAAAACCTCAAGAGTGAGCGTGTCAACCATATTATTCTGCTCACGGATGGAAAGACTTATGGTGACGAAGAAGAGTGCTTGCTGTTGGCAAGCGCGGCTGCCCGCGATGGCATCAGCATTAGCACTTTGGGATTGGGTAGCGAGTGGAACGATGAGTTCTTAGATGAACTGGCATCCATCACAGGTGGTGCCTCCGGATTTATTAAGTCTGCCAACTCAGTTGTTAGCTTCATGAATAGCCAAGTCGAAAAATTGTCCCGTGTTTTCACAGAGCGTATGCAACTTTCGATTGCAAGTGACCTTGACATTGATGTTGAAATGGTTTTCAAGCTACGGCCTAGTCCGCAACCACTTACGAGCGATGATGAGATTACTCAATTGGGAGGGATGCAGCATGAACGCCCCCTGAGCGCACTTATCCAGCTTCAGCTCCCACCAAATTTGCCACTCGGGTTCCTTGACGTTGCAAGATTCGTTGTGACGGGTGATGTTATGGCAGATAACCGCAAACATGTTGTTGTCTCTGAACTCGGGTTGGAGGCGGCGAATGAAGCCGAATATGAGGATCCACCGGAGAGTATTTTAGATGCACTCGGCAAGCTCACATTATACAATATGCAGGAGCGAGCGACGCAAGCGTTGGAGCGTGGCGACATTGCAGAGGCAACCGAACAGCTACAGAATCTTGCCACCCGCTTGCTAGATATGGGACACGCCGATCTTGCACAGCAAACGATGCAAGAGCTAAATACCCTGCAGGCAACGCATGTGCTTTCTGATGAAGGGCGCAAGACCATCAAGTACCAAACTCGACATTTACTTGCTCCCGATACACTGGGATAGGCGACCGACATGATACGTTGCAAACGGTGCGGCTACGAAAACCGCGAGGGCACAGTATACTGCGAAAATTGCGGGGTTCCACTCAAGAGTACAATCATTGAGCGCAACATGACGCGGCGTTTGGGGACAACTAGCGGTATAGATGAGGCCGTTCGCTCAACATGGGGTACTGCAAGGCTTGAGCAAAATGCCGAGGTGTTACTGCATGTGTCAGAATCGCAAAGTCCAATCCGTCTTGCTCCCAATGTCAAGAGCATTGTCGGGCGGGAAGACCTAGAAAACAACAATCACCCGGATGTAAATCTGGTGCCGTACGGTGGACTTGAGAAGGGGGTATCTCGGGTTCATGCGATGTTAGAGCGCACAGATGACACCCTCACGATCACTGATATAGGCAGTAGCAACGGCACCTATCTTAACGGCCAACGTCTGGTTCGCGATCAACCCCGTGTCGTCCGTGATGGTGACGAAATACGGTTTGGAAATCTCGTTACCCGAATCTATTTCAAGTAAGATATAATTCTGATAAATATCTTGTACCCCCTGTGAAATCATGAATATGTAGGAATGCGATGATTACACTAATCTTGCACATCGAGAATTCTGAGCCCATCAAAGTGGACGTCGATGAGATGCCAAAACCTACGGATGCAGTTATCGTAGGTAAAAACCCACGTGAGCGCACAGACAAAGAGGTGTATTGGCTTGACGACGGTGTGACTACTGTGCTGTTCCCGTGGCACCGCATCAACTATATCCAGGTCTTACCCGACCCGACAGAGGAGTCCGACGTACCACGTCTGTTCCGCAACGATTAAAGGACGACACCCAAATGGCAGCAACCAATATGCCCCGTTCCGGACAACGGGAGGGCAGCAAGAAAATTCTCGTGGTTGATGATGAACCACGCGTGATCGGTTTTATTCGGATGAACCTTGAGCTTGAAGGCCATCAGATCCTAGAAGCGCACAATGGCGTTGAGGCACTAGAGGCGATCCGCACAAAGTTACCCGATGTTGTGCTGCTAGATGTGATGATGCCAGAACTAGACGGATTCGAGACACTCCGCATGTTACGTGAGTTCTCCAATATTCCCGTTATCATGTTAACGGCGAAAGGTGAGGAGAACGATAAAGTCTATGGCCTCGAGCTAGGCGCGGACGACTATGTTGCCAAGCCGTTTGGCCCACGTGAGTTAGCGAGCCGTATCAAGGCTGTGTTACGCCGCGTTGAGAACCCTGCAACATCCCCAGAACAGGCAATCCTCAAGGTTGATGATCGATTGAGTGTAGACTTCAACCGGCGTGAGGTCATCGTTGACAGTGAACACATAAAATTGCGCCCTACGGAATATCGTTTGCTCTATCATCTGATCGAGAACGCAGGATGGACGGTGCCCCACGAACAACTTTTAGCAAAGGTCTGGGGATACGAGTATCGCGACGAGGCACACTATGTTCGGCTATACGTCAACTACCTGCGTGAAAAGATTGAGGCAGACCCCTCAAACCCAAAGTACATCCTGACAGAGCGTGGTGTTGGGTATCGCTTCATCAACTTTCGTAAGGAAAAGTAGGAGCCCATATGTCTGAAGAAAAACAACCCTTTGATCCTGTCGAAGGGCTATCTTCTTTACGTGATAGCATTCGCAAGGCTGTAGACGCGGGTGTCAAATCCATCACCAACTCCAACTTCCCCGCAGTAGACATCTACCGCTCAGGTGACGAGCTGGTTGTGCAAACAGCGCCGCTTGATGGGCTGGATGCAACAACGATTGATGTTGAGATGGTCGGGCAAGATTTGACTGTGCGTGGGACAACCCGTAACCCAAACGACTTGGACCCGGGTGTTTACCTACGGCGAGAGCGTAATTACGGCCATTTCAGCCGAACGCTGACTATACCTGTGCGTGTGATAGCAAATGAGGCGAGAGCTAAAGTCAAAGGTGGAAAGCTCACCATCACTTTTCCACTGGAGACAGACGGTGATGACGAAGTGATTCGCGTTCAGGTAACGGATAGCTAAAGACAATGTAGCTAAAACCGTCCAGTACATGTTGGACGGTTTTTATGTTGCACTATGAGTTAGTTTCGTCTGCTTCGGAAAGATGCGCCTCACGCAGTCCCTCAACCTCCGCATCAATCAACGCGGCTAACATCGTCTTATCACCTTCATCGAGATATGAAACCGCCAGCGTTTCTTGGATAAGTTGCTCAATATCCTCCAGTGTTACCAATTTACTCTGGTAGAGTGCCAAATATTCGTTTGTCAAATTGTGCCGAAATAAGGATGGCATCTCAGAGTTGATGATGTAGGGCACGCTGTTGGTCTTTAGGGCCTCGATGGGATAGTCGGGTACCGACTTAATCCAACCATAGTGTTTCGCACGCAGTGCCCCCAGGCAAAGTGTTACATGCCGTTCGGCCAACGAAGCCAGTGTCTCCGGCGATTCTGCAATGCCCCAGGCGTCGATAATCCTATCTAATCCAAGTAGATCAATCGTTTCGTCTACATCGTCGCGAGTGTCTAGGTGGGCAATGCAACCAATAGACTTTTTCTCGGCTATACGGAATGCTCGCTCAAATTGGTCAACTGAGTTGATCTTAGTTGCGTCGGTTCTACCCAGGGCAACGCCCACAACACCACTATCCAGGGCTGTATGGCTTATGGCCCAACGAGCTACCTCATCTGCTTGGCGTGGCTTGGCGCGTGGCAGGGTCATTACCCAGCGCATTTGCACACCCCATGCCCGTTCTACACGGTCTCGACCATCGTTGAGCGCAGCCAGGAATGCTTCAAATGTCAAGTCGCCCGTGACGTAGGATAATGGGTCAATATTGATTTCTGCATAGCGCACGTTGTCTTTCGAAAGCGCCACCCCAATATCATAAACTGCCCGCGTCAGGTCATCACCGTAAACAATCCAAGATCGGAGCATCTCGAGCAGGTCATTGAGTTTCTTGAAATCTGGGGATTCATATCGTGCCAGCCACTTATCGAAACGCTTGACGCTATCACGGATCTCATTTTGGTCCGCTAGCATCAATAGCGTTTCACGCGGGACAGCCCCCTCAAATTGCAGATTTAGTTCGATTTTTGGCAGTGCTTGAATGTAGTTCTCAGCCGTCATAGGTTCCTCCTATGGTTGAAAAGCCGCCTCAGGATGGCGAGCATCATGTTTGATTTTTTATGACCGATTTGCTTTCTTGTTCTTGTACTGCTGCATTGATAAACGCCGTGAATAACGGGTGCGGCGCATTTGGACGACTCAGAAATTCAGGGTGGAACTGTGTTCCAAGCATGAACGGATGATTATGTATTTCTGCGATCTCGACGAGTTCATTGGCTTTGTTTTTTCCACTAAATACCATACCGTGGGCGATAAAATCATCCCGATAGACATTGTTAAACTCAAACCGATGGCGGTGACGCTCCCATGCAGTTTTACGCCCATATGCTGCTGCCGCGAGTGTTTCGCCCTGTAACGCACACTCATAAAGACCAAGCCGCATGGTTCCGCCCATATCTGTGATCCCACGCTGTTCGAGCATGAGATCAATGACAGGATGCGCTGAGTTTAGATCAAACTCTGCGCTGTTTGCATCTTCCAGGCCCATTATATTACGGGCAAACTCAATGCACATCGCCTGCATTCCAAGACAAAGACCGAGATAGGGTTTTTTGTTTTCGCGGGCATATTGCGCGGCGATTACTTTACCCTCAACCCCACGATACCCAAAACCACCTGGTACTACGATTCCATCTACCTGTGCGAGTTGGTCTAAACCCCGCCCCTTCTCCAAGTCCCCAGAGTTAATCCACCGTATCTCCAAGTTGTGATTTCGGGTATTTGCGGCGTGTAGCAAGGCCTCCTTAACACTCATGTAGGCATCGTGTAGCTCGACGTATTTGCCAACAATACCAATCGCTATAGTTTCGGTATTTGACCGCATTTGATCAATCATATGACGCCATGCGACGAGGTCTGGGGGCGGTGCCTCAAGCTCAAAGTGTCGTATGATGTATTCCCCTAAGCCCATATCCTCTAGCAACAAAGGTACTTCATATAGCAAGTCGGTCGTTACCAGAGGAATGACAGCCTCGACATCCACATCACAGAAGAGTGCGATTTTGTTTACGACTTCTTTGGTGACCTGGTAGTCTGTGCGAGCAATGATGACGTGCGGCTGGATGCCAATACTGCGCAACTCACGCACACTATGTTGTGTTGGTTTGGTTTTGATTTCACCTGTCGCACCAATATAGGGCAAGAATGTGATATGCAAATAAAGTGCATCTTGCCGCCCCACACTCATTCGCATCTGACGGAGAGCCTCAAGGAAAGGTTGGCCCTCGATGTCCCCCACGGTACCACCCACCTCGACAATAACGACATCTGCGTTGTTTTCTTGGGCCACTAACGCCACACGACGGCGGATTTCGTTAGTGATGTGTGGGACCACCTGAATCGTCCCACCTAGGAAATCACCCCGCCGCTCCTTTTCGATGACATAACTGTAGACTTGCCCAGCTGTGACATTACAGGCGCGGTTCAGGCTGTCATCAATGAAGCGTTCATAGTGACCCAAATCGAGATCCGTCTCTGCACCGTCGTCCGTGACAAACACTTCACCATGTTGATATGGACTCATGGTGCCGGGGTCTACATTCAAATAAGGGTCGAGTTTTTGAATCGCAACTTTCAAGCCACGAGCCTTTAAGATTCGGCCAATGGCCGCTGCTGTTACCCCCTTCCCAACAGAACTTACGACTCCGCCAGTGCAGAAAATGTACTTTGTATTGGGCATCTTGTGCGTTTGCTCTTTGGATACATTCAAAACAAATAGCGGGGTGTGTGGCACATTATAATGTGCTTGCTCCCCGCCGAGTGGCGCTTTAAACTATATGAATTCCCGGGGAGATGGTTCTATCTCTCCAGGCAAAATGGCTTAAACGAGATTTGCCAGATCGTCAGCTGTGCGGCGCATATCTAGAAAAATCAAGCCTAGCCTTGCGCCCTCACGCACGAGCGTTGTCAACACGGCCTCGTCCCCAACGGACATCAAGATCACGTAACCACCTGTGCCACGCACATAAACCTGATCCAGCATACCACGCCCTAATTCGGTAGAGATGCGCTCACCCAGGGAGAGCATTGCAGCAGACATCGCTGAAACGCGATCTTCCTCGACACCTGGAGGTAACGAGGAGGCCATAATCAAGCCATCGACACTGACGACGGCAGACGCTTCAATTTCGGGCGTTGTAGACTGCAACTCACGCAGTCGGTCAACCATTAGCTCCGTACGGGACTTCGCCATAGCGGGGGTGCTCCTTTCAGAAAGCGGCCCGGTTGAACTTGCCGGGAGTGATTGTGAACGGCTTCAACGCCACAGACCATCTCGAAATGACGCTGAATTGAACGCGTTCTTTATCTCAATGCCCCAATTATACTAGAGAGCCATTAAACAGCAAGTTTTCAATAGAGGATTGCATATGTTGTGGGTGATGTAGTTTAATGCTAAGGTGAGAGCGCCTAAATACTAGCCAAAAATCGGGAGGATGGAGCATACCCCATGTCTGACTACCCCCAACAAACACAACGTTCGGCGGCAAACAATGCGCGGCAGCGTATCGCGATGGTCCAATATGTCGCAGAACAGGTATCACAAGCTGTTGGGCAGGTGATTATCGGCAAACGCAACGAGGTGCGGATTGCAGTCCTGGGGTTAATGACTCGTGGGCATATTCTTCTGGAGGATAACCCCGGTGTAGGTAAAACGATGATGGCCCGTGCAATTGCTGGCGCAGTCGGAGCTTCCTTTAGTCGTCTTCAGTTCACTCCAGATATGCTCCCATCTGATGTCACAGGGGTATCGATTTTCAATGAGCAGACACGCGAGTTTGAATTTCGAGCAGGACCGATTATGGCACAGATTGTCCTAGCAGATGAAATTAACCGTGCAACGCCAAAAACACAGGCTGCTTTGCTTGAAGCGATGGAGGAGCAACAGGTTACAGTGGATGGGGTGACATACCCCATGCAAGACCCGTTCATGATCCTCGCAACACAGAACCCAATCGAATATGAGGGGACTTTCCCACTGCCTGAAGCACAGCTTGACCGTTTCCTGATGCGCATCAGCCTTGGTTATCCGTCCCCTGTGGAGGAACTCACGATTCTCTCCGCACAGCAGTACAAGCATCCCATTAACAACGTACAACAAGCTGTTAGTGTTCAGGACTTACGTAACGCACAACAAGCCGTCCGCGAAGTGTATGTCTCTGAAGAGATGAAACAATACATTGTGACCCTCGTCAACGCAACACGTCAGCATCAGGATGTGTACTTGGGTAGTAGTCCACGTGGATCACTCGCATTATTCCGCTGTTCTCAGACACGAGCAGCAATGGCTGGGCGCGATTACGTAGAGCCTGATGATGTAAAGGCGTTGGCGGAAGTCACATTGGCGCATCGCATTATTGTAGGACCCGCCGCGAGAATCCGTGACATTTCTTCACGAACCATCGTCCGCGAGATTTTAGGAGTCACACCTGTGCCGGGGGCCTCTGCGAGATAACTAATGCCCAGTCGCCGAAATACCGTCTACCTGCTCATTTCGCTCGCACTCGTGACAGGACTCTTCACTGGTCGTGCGTTTTTCTTCAACATTGCCTGTTTGTTCGCTGGGTTGCTATTTATTGCATATATTTGGACTTGGGCGTCTGTTCGCGGATTACACATCACGCGTAAGACCCGCGCTCGTCAAGCGCAAGTGGGGCGCAACATGGATGAGGTATTTACGGTACAGAACATGGCTATATTGCCAAAGCTGTGGCTGGAGGTCCGTGACCACTCAGACCTTCCCAGTCACAAAGTCAGCCATGTTGTGCCAGCGATTTGGCCGCGTGGAAATTATCGCTGGTATGTTCAAACAACCTGCACCACTCGTGGCGAGTATCGCCTGGGGCCAATGACCCTCAAGAGTGGCGATCCATTCGGCTTGTATGTTACACCCCGCAAAATCGGCAATGTGAACAATATCATTGTTTACCCTAAGATCGTGGCATTAAATAGATTCATGCTCCCCGCAGCGATGCTCGCTGGGGGGGAACCCCAACGACAGCGATCTCATAATGTAACCACAAACGCATCTGGCGTCCGTGAATATGCTTCTGGAGACAGCTACAACCGTATTCATTGGCGTAGTACAGCGAGACGCCAGCAGCTTATGGTGAAAGAGTTCGAACTGGACCCACTGGTAGACATTCACTTGTTTGTGGACCTGTCGGCGCGGTCACTTTATGAGGCCCAAGGGGTCAAACGCCTCCGTAACGGCGATGGCCCAGTGATTTCGTCTGAGGCGAGATTGGTTGCTTCAACTGAGGAATACACCATTGCGATTGCGGCATCGTTGGCAAAGCACTTTGTCGATATTAATCGTGCTTTGGGATTCTCCGCCTACACACCAGCACGCATTTTTTACGAGGGGGATCGCGGGGTGCGGCATCTGACACGCATTTTGCAGACGCTCGCAACTGCCCGCAGTCGTTCCCCTTATTCACTGGCACAGATGCTAACGCTAGAGACGCCATATTTCGCCCGTGGTGCAACTGTGATAATTATCACCGCAGCCTTACATACAGATTGGATCTCAGAAGCACAGATCATGGCACGGCGTGGGACAAAGCCCATGTGTGTTTTCGTAGACCCCATCTCATTTGGCGCACAGGGTAAAACAGATGAGACGTTGGGCCTGCTACAGATGTCAAGAATTCCGACCATTCGTGTACGCTATAATGATGATCTATCCCTAGCACTATCCCAACAACCGCTTTAGTCTCTCACCTAACTCGATAGCTCGCGGACAGAAAGCCGAACCACAGTGGAAACATCCGTCCCAACATCATCCACAACACCAGCAACACACAGCACAGTCATGAATGCATATCTCTATGTTGTTGTCTTTTTCAGTGGGATGACCACATTAGCGGTTGAACTCACAGCGTCGCGTCTACTTGGCAATGTATTCGGAACCAGCAACCTCGTTTGGGCGAACATCATTGGACTCATGCTGCTCTATTTGACATTGGGCTACTTCTTGGGCGGGCGTCTTGCTGATCGGTCCGCAAAGCACAGTATGCTATATCGCATTGTTGTGATTGCGGCGTTCTTAACGGCCCTCATCCCACTGGTTTCAACTCCTGTGTTACGCTTGGCATCGCAGGCAGTAATTGGTGCGGAAGCTGCTTTGGCAATCGGTTCATTCATCGCGGTTCTAGTGCTATTTTCCGTACCTGTCACGATGATGGGCATGGTTTCTCCCTTCGCGATCCGTCTCGCGATTCACGCTGTTGAGGATGCAGGGCGTATTAGTGGGCGGATTTATGCGTTGAGTACATTAGGAAGTATTGTTGGAACATTCGTGCCTGTATTGGTAACGATTCCCCTGATGGGTACCACACGCACCTTTCTTCTGTTTGCAGCCGTTCTATTCACGATCGCGCTCATCGGGCTAGTGCGCGAAAACGGGGTACGTGGATTGCTCAACCTGTGGATGGTCGTTGTTATTGCAGCCGTGTTGATGTTCGTCAACACGCGGTATACCCGTGCTGCGCTGTCTGAGGACTTTGAGGTGTTATACCAGGGAGAAAGTGCCTACAACTACATTCAAGTGCAGGAAGACATCAATGGTTTTCGTTATCTCTTTTTGAATGAGGGTCAGGGAATTCACAGCCAATGGCATCCTCAGCAAATTACGTATCGTCGAACGTGGAGCCTTTTCCTGAGCGCACCCTATTTTAACGCGACACCTGTCGTGCCAGAGGACGTCGAGGACATTTTGGTGATCGGACTTGCTACAGGAACGATTCCTCGACAGCATATTGCGGTCTACGGTGATATTCCTATAGACGGTGTTGAGATTGATCCAGAAATCATCCAAGTAGGCGCAGATTATTTCGGCATGAACGCTCAGGATATGCCTAGCCTGACAACTTACGCCCAGGATGGGCGATATGTGCTGAATCAGTTGGATAGAACTTATAGTGTGATTGCCGTAGATGCTTATCGCCCCCCCTATATCCCCTGGCACCTCACGACCGTTGAGTTCTTTGAAGAAGTACGGGACCGCCTGGAACCCGATGGCGTTGTTGCGATCAATGTGGGACGTACCTCAACCGACCGCCGTTTGGTCGATGCAATGACGGCAACGCTTGGTGAGATTTTCCCGTCTGTACATGCAATGGATGTCCCCGCGACCTTTAACACAATTCTCATCGCGACGCTACAACCAACCTCGGCAGATAATCTGGCAAGGAATCTTGCGGAGCTTCAGAATGCAGGTGCAAACCCCTTACTATTGGACACGCTCGGTCTAGCAGTAGGCGCACAAGTTCCGGCCATCCCTAATGATCTTGTGTTTACGGACGATCATGCGCCGGTGGAACTCCTCGTGGATTCGATTGTTCTCAATTTTATTCTCAGCGGTGATGTGGAGCAAATTCGCTAAATGCAAACGAAAACAATATTGGCCTCGGTTGCTCAGTTCTTCGTGGTGAGCGCTGTACCTGTAACACTAACTGTGGTCATAGTTCGATTGGTGATGTCACCCGTGTTTTTGCAAATCGAATACAATCGTCCAGGTTTCCCTGAGGACCCCTTTGGTTTCACACGAGAGCAAAGATTAGAGTATGGGCCGCCTGCTGTGACCTATCTGCTGAATTTCGAGGATATTTCCTACCTAGAGGATTTACGATTACCCCGGCGTGAAGTTCCTGTCAATATTTGCGTACCTGCTCCTGAAAGCCCAGATTTGTGTTACCGCTTTAATGATCGCGAGCTTAAACACATGGAAGATGTCAAGGCTGTGACTCAGGGTACATATGCGTTTGGCATTATGGTAGCGATTTCGGGAATTCTTTCGGGCACCTACCTCTGGCGAACTTCGCGTCAGCATTTGCGCGTTGCGTTGACAGGGGGTAGCATGTTGACGGGAGGTATCATTGGCGTAATTATCCTGATGGCACTAACGGCCTGGGACGTATTTTTTACAGGATTTCACCAAATTTTCTTCGAAGGTGACACTTGGCTATTTCGCTATTCAGATACCCTGATCCGGTTGTTCCCAGAACAGTTCTGGTTTGATGCTGCTATAGTTATTGGCGGTGGGGTATTACTTGGGGCGATCTTTATTTTTATGGGGACGTGGCGATGGGGGCACATACACAAGCCATAGGCTATGCCGCACAAACAGAAAACAGAGGCAATATCACATGACCGTTTTTGACACGAAGAACTGGCTGAGTCTTGGGGTCGGTATTAAGCGCTGGTTGGTGCTAGTGCTGTTGGGGGTTATCGCTTTGTCTGTTGGTATTGCTTCGCTTCTGGTCCAATGGCAAACGGATATCAATCTCTGGTTCACCCAAGCGTATGTTGCACCATTGTCTCTTATCCTGGGGGGGGGCTTGGTCTGGTGGGCGGTCGGTGTAATTATCCTAAAGCCATCAGAAACCAGCACACTTCAGGGCATTATGGCCTCTCGGATGCGCCAACGTGGGCCACGTGTTGTTGCCATTGGTGGTGGAACGGGTTTGCCGTCTGCGTTACGGGCCTTCAAACCGCACACAACCAACATAGTTGCTGTAGTAACGGTTGCAGATGACGGCGGTAGTTCGGGCCAACTGCGGCGTGAAATGGGTGTACTACCACCTGGAGATCTCCGCAATAACATTGTGGCATTGGCAGATGATGAAAGCATGATGGCGAAGGTCTTCCAGTTCCGTTTTCAGGAGGGTGATCTTAAGGGCCATTCCTTCGGTAATCTCTTCATAAGCGCAATGGCGAGCATTACTGAGGGTGGGCTAGAGGCGGCGCTCGTTGAGACGGCACGCGTTTTAAACATACAGGGGCAAGTGTTGCCATCCACACTACATAATGTGGATTTGCGTGCCCAGGTGCGGATGCCGGGGAAAACGCGCCCCGTTACGATTTTCGGTGAGGCAGCCATTGGCGATGCAGGCGGCCAGATCGAACATCTGGAACTTGTACCTGAAAATGTGCCCGGTTACATGGGTAGTGTTGAAGCGATCCTGCAAGCAGAGTTTATCGTGTTGGGACCAGGGAGCTTGTATACGAGTATTATTCCAAATCTTTTGGTGCCAGATATCGCCAGTGCTTTACGCGCCACACCCGCGTATATCGTTTACATCTGCAATGTAGCCCAACAACCCGGAGAGACAGACGATTACACAGTAGCTGAACATATCATGGCAATTGAGAATCTAATTGGGCGTGGTGTTTTTCAAGCTGTGCTGGCGAACGACACCTATCCTACCCCGCCACCGGATGCGAACACGATCTACGTCGATAAAGTGCCGGAGCATCACCTTGTCAATCAGCGCTACGAGATGTTCTATACGGACCTCACGGACGACAAACGCCCCTGGCGGCACGATCCCGCCAAGCTATCACAAGCACTGATGACGCTTTATGAAGCCGAGAAATTAGGAAAAAGTAAAAAAGACATCTTGGCAGAGCAACACAAACCAAGATAACATTGCTTTGGGGTTAGGGGGAAAGAGCATAAGCAGACTAAAGGAGTTAGAGACACATCTATGACAATCAAAGTTGGGATTAATGGTTTTGGGCGGATTGGTCGCCTTGTTGCCCGCGCTATTCTGCAAGACTACGCTGATGAAATCGAAATTGTGGCGTTCAATGACCTAGGGGCACTGGACACAATGGCGCACTTGTTCCGTTACGATTCGGCACAGGGCCGTTTCCAGGGAACAGTCGAGACAGACGGCGAAAACTTGATCGTCAACGGTAAGGCAATCAGGGCACTATCCGAGCGTGACCCGGCCACCCTGCCCTGGGGGGATATGGACGTTGACATTGTTATCGAGAGCACAGGTATCTTCCGTGACCGCGATGGTGCGATGAAGCATATTGAAGGCGGCGGTGCCAAGAAGGTATTGATCTCTGCCCCGGCAAAGGGTGAGGATCTCACCATTGTGCTAGGTGTCAATGGGGACAAGTACGACAGCACCCAACACCACATTGTTTCGAACGCATCTTGCACCACCAATTGTCTTGCACCAGCGGCAAAGGTACTCCAGGATAAATTCGGTATTGCCAGCGGCATCATGACGACAGTCCACAGCTATACCGCAGACCAACAGATTGTAGATGGTCCACACAAGGACCTGCGTCGTGCGCGTTCGGCCGCTGTGAACATTGTGCCGACCTCAACAGGGGCGGCAAGCGCCGTGGCGTTGGTAATCCCAGAGCTTCAGGGTAAGTTTGACGGCATGGCAATTCGCGTTCCAACCCCGACCGGGTCTTTGGTTGATGCTGTGATTGATCTAGAAAATGAGACCTCGACAGAAGAGGTAATGGCCGCCTTCCATGAGGCCGCTGCTGGCTCAATGAAGGGTATTCTGCGCGTCAGCGATGAAAATGAAGAACTAGTTGTTGCGGATATCGTTGGCGATCCACACTCGAGCATTGTTGACGCAGGTTTTACGCAGGTCTACGGCGGCACCAAGGTCAAGCTACTCACCTGGTACGACAACGAGTGGGGTTACTCTTGCCGTACAGCGGATCTTGCGAAGATCATGGGGGACAAGCTCTAAACGGAGCTTCACCGGTTTAACCGTTGCGGAGGTGATAGTTAACACCTTCGCAATATCTCACATGTCGTAACATTCTTGGGGAGGAATACCATATTTATGAACAAACTGACGATTCGAGACGTGAGTTTTGCGGACAAGCGCGTGCTGGTGCGTGTGGATTTCAATGTCCCTATCAAAAATGGCATGGTGACAGATGACACCCGTGTACGTGCTGCAATTCCAACACTGAAGCACATCCTTGAGCAAAAGCCAAAGTCGTTGATCCTGATGTCACATCTGGGACGTCCTAAGGGAGAAGTCGACCCAAAATACTCTCTGTTACCTGTTATACCTGTACTTGCAGAACTACTGGGGGTATCCGTAGCTTTTGCAACATCTTGTGTTGGCGAAGAGGCTCAATCTGCCGTGAAATCCCTGGCTGAAGGCGGGGTGCTACTTTTAGAGAACACGCGCTTCCATCCTGGTGAGAAGAAAAATGACGCCGCTTTTGCTGCGGAACTTGCGCAGATGGGGGATGTGCTGGTGAACGATGCCTTTGGTACAGCTCACCGCGCACATGCTTCCAATGTTGGTGTGGCAGATCACCTGCCAGCCTACGCGGGGCTGCTTCTGGAAAAGGAAATCGATTATCTCGCAACCGCAATCGAGGTACCGAAATCACCGTTCATTGCGATTTTGGGCGGGGCAAAGGTCTCTGATAAGATCGCGGTGATTGAGGCGCTCTTAGATAAAGTGGATGCTCTGTTAATCGGAGGCGGCATGGCGAATACGTTCGCAGCAGCCCAGGGTTATGCGATGGGTAATTCCTTGGTCGAAGCGGATGCGATTGAAACGGCCAAGACATTACTGGAAAAAGGTAGCGATAAGTTGATCCTTCCGGTAGATGGCGTAATTGGCGATGACTTTAGGGCTGATGCCAATAAAGACATTGTGTCACTCGCTGATGGGGTACCGGATAACTGGGCAGTTTACGATATTGGCCCGAAAACAGTTGATATTTTCCAGGCAAAACTGGCAGATGCTCAGACTGTTGTTTGGAACGGCCCGATGGGTGTGTTTGAACTGGACCCGTTTGCCGAAGGAACCTATGCCGTAGCCCAGGCATTAACCCAAGCAACCGAAAATGGTGCAACAACGATTATCGGGGGTGGGGATTCCGCAGCGGCGATTGAAAAAGCCAATCTTGCAGACAGGGTATCTCATGTCTCTACGGGTGGCGGTGCGAGCCTGGAAATGCTAGAGGGCAAACTGTTACCAGGCTTGGCAGCAGTACAGGATAAAGCGGACTAACGGCTTGTAGCGATAGTATAAATTCCGCGCTGGAGTCTGATAAACATCTACTATTGGTCACTGGGATTCTAAAAGCACAACGATAAGGTAAAATAATGCGAACACCTATCATCGCAGGTAATTGGAAAATGCACATGACCATCGCGGAGTCTGTTGATTTCGTGAAAGCACTGGCCCCGGCTATTGTTGATTATGATACCGTTGAGCGCGTTGTCTGCCCAACATTTGTTTCCCTTCATGCTGTTTCTGAAACTCTGTCAGACTCCTCTGTTAAGGTCGGTGCTCAAACGGTTCACTGGGAAACGAACGGGGCCTTCACATCGCAGATTTCCCCTACGATGTTACAAGGATTGGTAGATTACGTTATTATCGGGCACTCGGAGAACCGCGCCTACCTCGCAGAAACCGATGAAACCGTCAACAAGAAGGTGAAGGCTGCGCTTGCACATGGTCTGAAACCAATTATCGCTGTTGGTGAAAGCCTAGAACAGAATGAGGCTAGTGAAACCGAAGCGTTCGTGAGCGGACAGGTTCGAGGTGCCTTGGCGGATATCACACCCGCACAGATGGCTCAAGTTGTGATCGCGTATGAGCCGATTTGGGCGATCGGCACCGGTAAGAGTGCCAGCGGCGAGGTCGCCAATAATATTATCGGTGGGGTGGTGCGTGCTACGGTGCGTGACCTATACGGTGATGAGGTGGCCGCCGCTCTCCGGATTCAATATGGTGGGAGCGTAAAACCTAACAATATGGCGGAGTACATGTCCCAGCCCAACATTGATGGGGCGTTGGTAGGAGGGGCGTCGCTCAAGGTCGATGCGTTTGCCGAATTAATCAAAATCGCTGCCGATAACACGTAAGCGCGAGACGAAAGGACACCCACCCTGGCTGTTGGAGAAGTTATCGCCCCCTGGATCGTCATGCTGGGCCTGTTTAATGTGTTGCGCCGCTTGGAAACATGGTTGCACCAACATATTTTCAAGGTCGGTTGGTTGACGACGAAAAACTTCCAGACTACGACGATTCTCTACTATGCTTTTTTCTTACCGGGTGTCCTGCTTTATGAATTTGTATTCTGGCTGGCGGCGGGTTTACTGAATGTTCGTGCAGAACGAGCGATTAAATGGCCGGAAGCACAAGAAATTGGCGAGATCCGTCTAAACTTTGTGCAACTGGCCCCTCATTCATCCCCGCTTCGTGTCGCGGTTATTACAACCATTCCCTTCCTCATGGGTATCATACTCATGTGGTATATCGCGAATAATGTGTTTTTAGTGCCTGTTGTCCTAGACACACTTAC
>CAYWZS010000057.1:0-24747 GCA_964462905.1 uncultured Anaerolineaceae bacterium | reverse complement strand
TTCACGTGACTGGAGTTCAAACGTGTGCTCTTCCGATCTCCCCGAGAGCACCAACACGTAGTCTGGGCGACCCTGGCGCACAGACTACGTGTTGGTGCTCTCGGGGGACCACATCTACCAGATGGACTATGACGTACTCATCCAGTTCCACCGCGAACGTGACGCGGTCTGTACGGTCTGTGCGATTGACATTCCCCTCAACGAGGCGCACCGCTTCGGTATTCTGGACACAGATGAAGAATACCGGGTGAAGGACTTTGTCGAGAAGCCTGACAACCCGCCCGGTACCCTGGGCAGCATGGGTGTTTACGTGTTCAACTACGATGTGTTAGAGCAACTGCTGATTGAGGATCGTGAGGAAGAAGGCTCAAAACACGACTTCGGCAAAGACATCATCCCCAAGATGATTGAGCGTAATATGGATGTTTACGCCTACATGTATGGCGGCTACTGGATTGACGTGGGGACGGTCGAGGCCTATTGGGAGGCTCATATGGACCTGCTCCACACACCGCCATCACTCAACCTGAACGATCGCACCTGGGTAATCCACACCCGTAGCGAGGAACGCCCATCTGTCAATGTGATGGGCAGTGCCAATATCAACAACAGCCTGTTAACGGACGGTGTTGTCATTGCGGAGGGTGCCACCGTCGAAAACTCGGTGCTGTCCCCCGGCGTGTTTGTGGGACCCAATGCGGTTGTCCGTGATAGTGTAATCCTCAATGATGCCTATATTGAAGAGGGTGCGGTCGTGGAGCGTTGCATTGTGGACAAGATCGTCGTTATCGGCCATCGCGCCCATGTCGGCAAAGTCCCACAGGGGGACGAGTTAGGCATTAGTATCATCGGCAAGAACACACATATCCCGCCGAACTGGACCCTGGGGCACAGTTGTATACTCGGCACGGACATCAGCGAGAAGGATTTCGCCCAGTTTGATAATCGCACGGTCCCCAATGAGACGAATATTGGCTACAAGCGCAAGAAGAAGTAAAACCGATGAACCCCAGGCAGTTTTGTATTCACGCGCACTTTAGCCAGGCGGCGCAGGGCAACCCCCTCTCAAATAAGGGGGTTGCTGGGGCCGTCCCCCATCCGCAAACGGTCGCCGAAGCTGCCGCAAGCTGTTACGTCCCGAACGCGGAGCTAGGCAACTTTCGCCAGATCAGCTTTAGTGTCAACACAGTGTTGTTGCAGTGGCTAGCGGTGAACCAACCAAACACCTATCGCAAAATTCGTGAGGCGGACCAAGCCACTGAGGGCGCACTCGCAATGCCCTTTCACGATGTTGCCTTGCCGAGGGTGGCCCGCCCATACTTGCAAATACAGTGGGGCCTACACACCTTTGAACATCACTTTGGGCGCAAGCCCCAGGGCTTCTGGTTGCCGCACATGGCCGTTAACACGGCCATCCTAAAAACACTGGCAACGAGCGGGGTGTTGTATGTCGTGCTGGACGCGCAACAGGTTCGTGGGCAGTGGGTGGGGGGGCCATACACACTACATCTGCCGGAAGGGCAACAGATTGGGGTATTCATTCGCAGTGAGGCGCTCTCGCACGATCTCGCCTTTCGGATCGCGCAGTTGGGCGGCGCAGATACCTGGACGAACACCACAGTACGCCGTCACAGCGGCAATGCCTTTACCCTGGCCGCCACGGATGGCGAAACCTTCGGCTATCATCACGCTCAGGAGGCGTATTTTCTCCAATGGCTTGTCAGCCGAAGCCTGCGGCAAGTTGACCTCACACCCACGACCCTCGCGTATCGTTACCAGAACACAGCACCTGCCGGCACTTTGCAATTGATTGAGGATAGCAGTTGGCACCCTAGTGGGTTAGGCTGGCTGGATGCAACGCCTTGGCACATCGCCCTACGCGACGGCATCGACACGGTATTTAAGCGATTAGAAGAGTATTATCGGTTGCTGGCGGGGGCGGTTGCCTGGCCGTTGATGGAGGATTATATCGAGGTCTTGTTGGGAGAAACGGACGCGATCCCCCTCATCGAACGGCACCTCCCCGGGGCACCTGCTGCCACGGTCGCGACCTTGCAGACGCTCCTCACCGCGCAGGAACTGGTCATGCGTGCCCAGCACGCCAACGCTTTCCTCAGTACAAGCCTAACAGACAGTGCGCCGCGTTATAGTGTCGCGTGTATTGCACTCGCGGCGGCGATGACCGAACGTGCCATAGGGATTTCGGATATTCTGAACGACTTAGAAGAGAAACTGGCAGCCGTTGGGGGAGGGACCGCCCTGCTCGCAGAAATACGTAGCCAGTACGATCTGTAGCGGCGATTCAGCAGCGCACCTGAAATTACGCTGTGCGCTGCGCCAATTTCCTTAGCTACTGTACAGTGGAAACAACCGAGTTGTCACCGCTGAACGGGTTGGGAGCGTACTTGTCCGCCTCCCAGTCATTGTGCCACTCGCCGTCTACGAGATAACGGAACTGGTATTCCTTGTCGGTTTCCAGGTCCACCGTCGCCTTAAAGCGACCATCCTTGAGCTGATCCATCGGCGTTTCTGTCTCGCTCCAGTCGTTGAAGTCACCAACGAGATAGGCTTCTTCGCCTTCGACTGCATCCGGCAGGTAGAATGTGACTTTGCAAATCGGTTTGGACTTCAGGAACTTCTTCTTCAACATTGTACCTCTTTGTCTCACTCTCTTTGTTGTTGTCGCTCTTATGGCAATGCGGCTACATTCTAAACGGAATAAAACAAAGTGGAATACTAAATTTCTCGCGTTTGGGGCAACACTTCGCACAATAACATGACTTTCTTGCTTGGCATCCCCCCATAATCACGCTATCCTTGGGCAAATTACTCATTATGTTATTAGGATTTTTACGACCGACAAACAACCATTGACCAGAGGAGAAAACAAAACACATGGTCACACCTGTAACGCGTATCAATGTCGTGCCAGACCTGCCAGAGGCACTCGCACGCCTCGAAGAAATCGCTTATAACCTGCGTTGGTCCTGGGACCGCGACAGCATTCTACTGTTCCAGAGCTTAGACCCCAACCTGTGGGAGCATACCGACCACAACCCTGTCTGGTTGTTGGGCTTGGTTAGCCAGGAGCGTTTAACTGAGGCCAGCAAAGACAAAGCCTTCATGAAGCGCTTCAAGGCTGTCTGTGACAGCTTGGAGGCTTACCTCAACGACGACAAAACCTGGTTCAAGACAACCTATGCAAATCTCGACACCACGCCGTTAATCGCCTACTTCTCGATGGAGTTTGGCCTGACGGAATCTTTCCAGAACTACTCTGGCGGTCTTGGCATTTTGTCTGGCGACCACCTCAAGAGCGCATCTGACCTCGACGTACCGCTGCTTGGCGTGGGCCTGCTGTACCAGGAGGGGTACTTCCGCCAGTACCTGAACGCAGACGGCTTCCAGCAAGAATCTTACCCCTACAATGACTTCGCAAACCTGCCCATCACCCGTGTGATGAACGAGGACGGCTCACCAATGCGCGTAAGTGTGCCGTTGCCGGGCCGCGAACTGTACGCTGCGGTGTGGCGCTTGAATGTGGGACGCATCCAGCTATACCTGCTAGACACGAATATCGACGACAATCACCGTAAGGAGGACCGTGACCTAACGGACCGCCTGTATGGTGGCGACCGTCGCACGCGCATCCGCCAGGAAATCCTGATGGGAATTGGCGGCATTCGCATGTTGGATCAGTTGGGGCTACGCCCGAATGTGCTGCACATGAACGAAGGGCATTCCGCCTTCCTCGCGCTAGAGAAGATCCGCCAGCTTATGAACGAGCAGGGCCTGAGCTTTTACGAGGCGAAGGAAATCGCGGGGAGCAGCATGGTGTTCACCACGCATACCCCGGTCCCGGCTGGGCTAGAGCGTTTCGGCTTCGACCTGATTGACGAGCACCTCACCACCTTTTATCAGAGCATGGGCCTCTCGCGTGACGAGTTCCTGGACCTGGGCCGCGAACATATCTACGATACGGAGATGTTCTCGCTGCCGATTATGGCCGAGCGTATGTCGAACCTCTCTAACGGTGTGGCCCAGCTTCACGGCGAAGTTAGCCGGAGCATGTGGCAGAAGTACTACAACGGCTTCCCGACAAAGGAAGTCCCTATTGGTGCGGTGACAAATGGCATCCACCTGATGACGTGGCTTAGTAACAAAATCGCTGAACTCTACGACAAATACCTGGGCAAGGCCTGGCGCGACGACGTGAGTAGCCCGGCAGTCTGGAAGGGTGTGCAGTCAATCCCGGACGCCGAACTGTGGGCCACACACGAGGAGCAGCGCGAACGCCTGGTGATGTTTATTCGTGAGCGTTTGGCCTTCCAACTACAACGACGCGGTGTTTCGCAGTCAGAGATCGAAGCCGCAGCGGACGTGTTTAACCCCAAGGCCCTCACCATCGGCTTTGCCCGTCGGTTTGCGACCTACAAGCGGGCGACGCTCTTTATGCGAAATATCGAGCGGCTGGAGAAGCTAGTCGCGAATGCCGACCGTCCCGTACAGTTTGTGTTCGCGGGCAAGGCCCACCCCCACGACACCCCCGGCAAAGAGTTGATCCAAGAGATTGACCGCCTTTCGCGCACATCCGCCTTCCGTAATCACCTGGTTTTCCTGGAGGATTACGATATGAACATCGCCCGCTACATGTATCACGGTGTTGATGTGTGGATGAACAACCCACGCCGGCCAAAGGAGGCCAGCGGCACCAGCGGCATGAAGGTTATCGCCAATGGTGGCCTGAACTTCAGCATTCTTGACGGGTGGTGGGATGAAGGCTACAACGCCAACGTGGGGTGGTCCATCGGCAGGGGTGAGGAGTACACCGAGGACGAGTGGAACATGCAGGACCGCATTGAGTCCGAGGCCCTCTACAACGTGCTAGAAAACGACATCGTGCCCATGTTCTATGATCGTAACGACGACGGACTGCCGGAAACCTGGATTCGCAAGATGAAGGCCAGCATCGAAGAACTCACGCCCTTCTTCAACACCCGCCGTATGGTCCGTGAGTACACCGAGCAGTACTATATGCCGACCTACGAGCGCACCAGCAGCCTGACCAACCCCAATGAGAACGGAAAGCAGTTGGTCCAGTGGATTAGCCAGGTGCGTGCCAACTGGCCGCACACGGGCATCGGCGAAATCAGTGTGATTGACTCGGAAATCAAGGTGGGCACGGCAACCACTGTCATCGCTAAGATTTACCTGAACAACCTAACGCCAGACGATGTTGTGGTTCAGGTTTACTACGGTAAGCTGGACGGTCGTAATGACATTGTGGAGGACACCAGCGAGGCTGTGAATATGACCCCGCCGACCACACAGGAAAGCGACGGAGCCTGGCTTTACAAGACGGAACTCGCCTACGATAGCAGTGGAGAACGCGGCCTCAACATCCGCATTCTGCCGTACCACAAGCATCTGGCGAACCCCTTCCAATTGGGGTTGATTAAGTGGGCCTAGGCTAGGGCCACAAGCAACGTAGCACGACAGAACCCGGCTGATTGGCCGGGTTCTGCGGTTTATCGTTTGGAGCCGGGGCCTACCAGACGGCGTCCCACAACGCCTCGCGGAACTGTGTCCAAACGCCGTCCATCAACGCTCGCACGTTCTCAATATCCGTCTCGTTGTATGCCCCCCGCTTGTTACCGACACCCACAATCGCCACGATGCGGTTTCCCTCAAAAATCGGCAGGTTCATGTGGCTTTGGACCGGGACATGCCCTTCCGGCAGGCCACGCTTGGCTGGGTTATCGCTGTCCTCGTAGTCGTTGGTGACAATCGGACAACGGTTGCGAACCGCCTCGCCCCAAAGCCCAGTCGCATCCACCCTGTAGACAGCAGGCCGGTCAATAATCATGCAGCTATCCATTACCGACTTGGAATAGCCAAGTAGCGTCAGGTGTTCCTCGTTGGCATCCGAAGCGTAGAAATACGCGATTTCCGAGTCCGTGATCTTACACAGTTCCTCAATGATGGCATCGCGGAAGTCAAACATGGAACTGGTCGTCTTGTCCTGTAAACGCCCGAGTGCGGCTTCAGCTTTTAGCGTGATCATGGTTCGTTACTCCTAGACACGTCTGCGTTGATTTGATATTCAGACTTTACCATAACTCAAAATTGATTTAGGATTGTTATGAATATACATGGCAAATGCATGACAAAAATCATCCATAAATCCCGGTGAACATTGCAACGCTGTCTCAATCAGTGGTAAAATCATTTTGGAGTAGTTATGAGACAGCAATCTATTTGAGACACAGCCCTGCGGAAGGCCTTTCGATGAAAGATACAGTTCTAGTCGTAGACGATGAAATCGGCGCGTTGACGCTGATTGGTATTATGCTGGAACGAGGGGGATTCGATGTGGTGAAGGCCAAAGATGGCCGCACAGCCCTAACTACACTCGAAAAAACCAACCCATCCCTCATTATTTTAGATGTGATGATGCCGGGCATGAGTGGGATTGATCTGTGTGCGGAGATTCGCAAGCGGCCAGGGACCACCGAAACCCCTATTCTGATTCTCTCGGCGCGTAACGACGCGGATAGCATCATGCGTGGCATGGAAGCAGGTGCCAACGACTACCTGCCGAAACCGATTCTACACCACGACCTCGTAACCAAAGTTCGCAATATGATTCAAGAAGAGGGTGTCTAGGCACACCCTCGCTTTGGCTACCCCGTCCCGTAGAGTGCCCGATAAATATTGTAGTTGCGGTAGATGGACTGTACGTAGCCGCGTGTGCTGTTAATGGTGATAGTCGTCATAAGTAGGTCGGGGTCCCCTCCACTCAAGCGCAACCAATCCTGCGCCCGCCCTGGCCCTGCGTTATAGGCAGCCAACGCCGCCGTGACATTACCATCAAACCGTAACAACTGCTCTTGTAGGTAAAAGCCCCCGAACTCCACACTCGCATAGGGACGAAACAGGTCTGCATGTTGGTAGTCCGGCCAGTTCAGCTGCTGGGCGATATAGGCACCTGTAGGCGGGATCACCTGCGTAAGACCAATTTCCCCCGCTGCTGCCGTGGCATTGGCGTTAAACAGGCTTTCTGTGCGAATGAGCGAGAACATCACCAGCGGGTCCACGTTACGCCGCTCCCCCATCTCCTGCACGACATCGAGGTAGTAGGCTGGGTAGCGCATCCGGGCGATAAAAGGAGGGGCATCCAGTGTGCTAGCACCCGCCAACTGGATCACATTAGCCGCCGCAAAAATTGACGGGTAGTAGGCCCCCATCTGGCGCAGATGCACAGCCAAACGATACGAATCCAGGGCATTCCCGGCATCACGCCGTTCGTTGATGATGTCGAAGAACTCCGTCTCGGCCTCGCTGTACTGCGCCAACTGCCATAACTCCGTCCCACGCACCAGACGCGGGTCCGCAACGATTTCTGGCGGCAGTTTCCACAAGATCCCCGTTTCGGTGATCCCAAACGTTGTACGTAGCCAGTCCTCCGCCTGTGTAATTTCGATGGCGGTGTCGAAGGTGAATACATACTGGACAGGTGGTTGGAATGCGCCAATCCCACTAACGAGGTCCTGTGACCGTGCGGCAAAGTAGCTGTCCGGTGCGGCTACCACTGCCGCCTCAAACGCCCGGTTCGCCTGGTCCATGTTGCCACCCTGCCGAGCAATCTGACCCAGCCAGAAGTAAGCTGCTGCCTGGTCTTCACCTGTCGCCGTAACAGAGAGCCGGGCATACATACGCTCAGCGGTGCGGGTGTTGCCTGCGGCATAGGCCGCCGACGCGCCGATAAACAGCCCACTGCGGGCCTGCTCTGTGTTGGGGTACATTTCGCTCAACTGCTCAAAGGTCTGGGCGCTGAGGTCCGCCTCGCCATTGGTCCCATAAAGATACCCCACACGCCACAAAGCCTCGGCTGCGGTGTCGGTCAGATAGCCATAAGTCGCGGCAATCTGCGAGTAACGATCAATGGCAGCCAGCCAGTCCCCAGCCAAGAACAATGTGCGCCCCTGTTCCAGGAGCGCGTCACCAAACTCCGGCGACTGTGGATACTGGTCCACGACTGTGCGAAAGGCGACATTAGCAGCCGGACCGTTGCCGATCTCACGGTAGGCGCGTCCTAGGTAGAGATAGGTATCTACCGGGACATTGACCAACGGCGTTTCCGTGGTGTAGGTATTAAACGCTTCTATCGCCAGCGGATAGTCGCCGTAGGTAAAGGCGACCACCCCACGATCATAGCTGCTCAGGTCGAGGCCCGCCGCGTCTAGCTCCAACATTGCATCGTAGGCAGGGGTTGTCGTCGGATACTCGTCAAAGACGGTTCGCATTCGGGCCAGCCCCGCCACAGACTGACCGCCGCCAATCAAGGCTTGCCCTGCGCGATAGGTCATCTCGGCACGATAGCCGGGGTTCTGCGCGACGGCGAGAATTTGGTCGTACTGGTCAACAGATTCTGCGGTGAAGCCCGCGTTGAGGTAGATCGTCGCCAACCGTTCGCGCAGTTGCAACAGCGGCATCAAACTGCGATTCGCCGCTGCTGCCTGCTGATAGCTCCCTAGCGCGGCCTCCCGCTGCCCTAGCGCCAACTGTGCATCGGCGATACGCTCGTAGACATAGCTATCCACCAAGCCTGGACGAGCCGCCAGATATGCCTCAAAGTCCGTAATCGCAGCGGCCCACTGTGACAGGCCGAGGTAGGCATCCCCACGCAGAAAGTGGGCCTGTGGCACACGGTCATCGGCGGGTAACGTATCGATGAGGGTCGTCAGTGGACCAACAGCGTCCCCGAACAACCCCTCAAGGACGGCACTCTGCCCCTGGCGAAACAGGGCTTCGGCCTGGGCATCTGCCGGGACGCCTGCGCCGCCGTTCACAAGTTGTCCGTAAGCCCCCATCGCATCCTCGTAGAACCCGTTCAAGCGCAGGCGGTCGCCCTGTGCCAACGCAACGGACGGCTCTACAGCAGGCGTCGGCGGGACAGTCGGCAGCACAGGTGTCGGTGTTGCGGGGAGTGGGGTTGCTGTTGGCAGTTGTGCGAGTTCTGTCGCCATAATCTCGGTACGGACGGCGGGGGGCGCGTCCGACGTGACGACGACTACCTCCGGCCCGGCAGTCATGCTACAGCCGGTTAACGCCGCCAGTAGCGAGAGCAGTCTGGTGTATTTCTGGAATCGTTTCATGAGGCGCATTATCGTTAGCGAGCGGGAGATCTGTCAACTGACGCTTCCCCGACGCTAGTCGCCGGGGTTGAGGGTTCCAGCAAGCCAGGGCACCCCATAGCCGATGATGAGGTGTCCGGCCTCAGCCAGCGCCTTACCAAGTTCGTCGGTGTTGCCGAACATCCACCAGTGATTTGCGCTCGGCAGGATATTCACACCAAAGTCGTCTACCACTAGCTCGCCCAAAGTCTTACGGACATAGGCCGGGTGGTTGCTCGGCTGGCGGGCGTTGTCGCGGTCTGTGCGGACGAGCGATACCCGAAAGCGCGAGGTGACGTTGCCGCTCCACTCCGTTGACGGGAGGTAGAGCAACTGGAATTCGATGAAGCCCGTCAGCCCGTCGCCTAATGCGGAGCGAAAGCGAAACAACCCCCCGTTCTGCTGGACGGGCGCGTCCTCCAACTGATAGCCCGCTGCACCAAACGCGCCCCCCACAACGGTAATCAGCACGTTACGGAAGAAATCAGTTGCAGCTTGTTTGTCGTTGTTCACGTCGATTTCGCCTCCTGTAGCAACTGTTGCATGGCCTCGGCTCCCTCGCTACGGTAGAGATGGACCAGGATTTTCGCGGTGTTATAGGCGTCGTCGCTGCCACGATGATGCCGTCCATCCAGATTGATCTCTAACATCTTGAGTGCCCGTGCCATGCCAACGCGCTTCCCTTTGTTGCGGAGCTTGGCAAACACGCCCTTCAGGTCTACGTGGTGGTCGCTGTAGGGGTAGGTTACGGCGAAGCTCTGACATTGCGAGCGGAACAACCGCAGATCGTAAGCACCCCAACTCAACCAGATGCGATTTTTACTGTCGTAGTCTGTTTCGAGCGTGATACACGCCTCGGCGAAGCTCACCCCACCGTCCACCACCTCCTGCGTCAGTGAGGTGAGCTTCGTGCAGAACTCGCTGACCTTAGATCGTGTCGGCTTGACGAGAATACCTCGGTTGTCCTCGATTTCGAGGGTGCTCACGTCTAGCAGGCACACACCCACCTCAATAATCTCGTTTTGTTGGCCGGACGGGGGATGCTTCTTCCAACAGGTCGCCTCCAAGTCCACCACGACGAGCTTGTCTGTCTGCATACTCATGCGTTTAGAAGGGCCTTGACCTCGCCAACAGTGGTTACGGGCATCTTACAGGCGAAGTTCTCGCACACATAGACGGTCGGGGCATCACCACGCTGAGTGCGATAGCTGAGTAGCGGAATCGTCGCCTCCCCCTCGACATTCGCCGGAGACAACGCCGTAATCACGTTGGGGCGGTACGGCTTCCGCACGACATCCAAAAGCGCACGGGTGTCGTCTGCGTTGGCCTGGCCGACAACTGCGACCTCTGCCACGCCATTGACCAGCATATCGAGCGCGTTCAACCCCTCCGCAAATGCCTGCGGATACTGGCGCATGGCGTTCACGAGGACACGTAATACACCCCGCGCCGCCTCGTCATAGCGGGCATCACCTGTGTAGGCGGCCAAGCGCACCAGTTGCTTCGCCATCATCGTATTGCCGGAGGGCACCGCGTTGTCTTGCAAGTTGCGCGGACGAACAATTAACACCTCATGGTCCTCGGACGTGTCGTAGAAGCCACCGCCCTCTGCCGGGAACTGCTCTAACACGACATCCGCATAGCCCTGGGCCGCTGTGAACCAGTGCTCGTCAAAAGTCGTTTGGTAGAGTTCCAGCAAGCCGTCAATCACATTGGCGTAGTCCTCAAGGTAGCCGTTGAGCTTGGCCTCACGCTTTTTAGCCGTGCGGTAGAGATGACCATCATCCTTGGTCATCGTCTCGATGAGGAAGGTTGCACACGTCTCCGCCGCCCGGCGATAGTCGTCACGGTCCAGCACACGGGCGGCCTCGGCCATACTCGCCAACATCATACCGTTCCAGCTTGCGAGGATCTTGTCGTCTAGCCCTGGCGGTATCCGTTTCGCCCGCACATTGTAGAGCTTGGCGCGGATTTCCTCAATCTTGGCGCGTAGGGTTGCCACGTCCATCTCAAGCTCGGCGGCGGCGTCCTCGTCATCCTGCACCACGGAGAGAATGTTCGCGCCCTCGAAGTTACCAGCATCCGTGACACCCCAGTAGGTAATGGCGATTTGCGCGTTGTCCCCCAGGATTTCCTCAAGCTCGGCCTTACTCCAGACGAAAAACTTACCCTCTTCGCCCTCGCTGTCGGCGTCGGTGGCGCTGTAGAAGCCGCCTGTTTCGTCAGTCATCTCACGTAGGATGTAGTCGTAGATCTGCTCGGCGGTCCGTTTGTAGAATATGTCCCCGGTCAACTGCCACGCGTGCAGGTAGACGCGGCTCAGTTGGGCGTTGTCGTAGAGCATTTTCTCGAAGTGCGGCACGAGCCAGAACATGTCCACGCTGTAGCGGGCAAACCCGCCACCCACCTGATCGTACATCCCACCGTTTGCCATGCGTTTCAGCGTGAGTTCCGCGACATGCAGCGTGTCCTGCTCACCGGTACGAACATGGCTCCGCAGTAGAAATTCAAGTGTCATCGGCTGTGGGAACTTGGGCGCAGCGCCGAAGCCGCCATAGGTGCGGTCGGCAATCCCCAGCACGCTGCTCATGGCGGTGTCCAACAGATCGCGTGTGAGTTCGGCCTCCTGCCCGCCGATACCTAACACATCGCGTTTGAGGGCGTCACGCAGGTTATCTGCACTTCGATTGACCTCCTCACGACGGTTAACGTAGGCATCGTGGACGCCCGCCATCACCTGCCGGAACGACGGCATCCCGTGGCGCGGTTCCTTCGGGTAATACGTCCCGCCGTAGAACGGGCGTCCGTCCGGCGTGAGGAACACGGTCATCGGCCAGCCACCGCGCCCGGTGATTGCCTGCACCGCCTGCATGTAAATGTCGTCAATGTCGGGGCGCTCCTCACGGTCCACCTTTACATTGATGAACAACTCGTTCATCATCTCGGCGGTGGCCTCGTCCTCGAAGCTCTCGTGCGCCATCACATGGCACCAATGGCACGCGCTGTAGCCCACGCTCAACAGAATCGGCTTGTCGAGAACCTTGGCCGCCTGGAGCGCCTCCTCTCCCCAGGGGTACCAGTCTACCGGATTGTGCTCATGTTGGCGCAGGTAAGGGCTGGTTTCGTGTTGTAATCGGTTCATAGGTCGCCTCGGTCCTGTATCGTTAGATTATCTCTAACGATACAGGACGCCAACTCAGAAATAAAGTTGGTGCCCCTTAAAAAAACCCGGCTTTCATCCCCCACACACCATATGCTCTAGTCGAAATCACATGCCATGGATATGGCAAAACACATCCTACCGTTAGGAGGTGTCAAGGATCATCCGATGGGTAGCTGTAGGCTACACGGGTTGTTTGAGATAATGCTTGAGGAAGCGCCCGGTGTGGCTCCCCTCAACCGCCGCGATGTCCTCCGGCATCCCGGTCGCGATGATCTGGCCGCCACCTGCGCCGCCCTCTGGACCGAGGTCAACCAGGTGATCCGCCACTTTTATGATGTCCAAGTTATGCTCGATGACAACCACCGTGTTGCCCTGGTCCACAAGTTGCTGTAACACGTCGATCAGCTTTGCTACGTCAACCGCGTGTAGCCCTGTGGACGGTTCATCCAGAATGTAAAAGGTCTGCCCAGTGGCACGCTTGGACAGTTCACGGCTGAGTTTGATGCGCTGCGCCTCGCCGCCGGAAAGGGTCGTGGCAGGCTGACCGATGCGGATATAGCCGAGGCCGACAGCCTTGAGTGTCTCCAATTTGTTGAAAATCGTCGGGATTTTCTCGAAGAAGATTAGCGCCTCATCCACCGTCATTGCCAGCACGTCCGCGATGGATTTGTCCTTGTACTTTACCTGGAGCGTCTCGCGGTTGTAGCGTGCACCATTGCAGATGTCACAAGTCACGTAGATGTCCGGCAGGAACTGCATCTCGATCTTGAGTTGCCCCTGGCCCTCGCAGTTCTCACAGCGCCCACCCTTCACATTAAAGCTGAAGCGCCCTGGCTGGTAGCCACGAATCTTGCTCTCCGGCATTTCCGCGAACAGGCCGCGAATCGCGTCGAACATCTTGGTGTAGGTGCCGGGGTTACTGCGCGGCGTGCGCCCGATGGGGGACTGGTCAATATTGATGATTTTATCCAACTGCTCGATACCAATAATCTCATCATGGTCGCCGGGGCGCTCCCGCGAGCCGTTAATCACCTGTGCCATGCGCTTGTGGATAATGTCCACGAGCAGTGTCGATTTGCCGCTACCGCTGACCCCTGTGATGCACACCAGCTTACCCAGTGGAATGTCTACGTCCACATCACGTAGGTTGTTCTCCCGTGCCCCCTTAACCGTGATGAACTGGCCGTTGCCCTCACGGCGGCTCGCCGGCACGGGGATATGGAAGCGCCCGGACAAGTAATCCCCTGTTGGGCTACCGACAACCCCCTCAACTTCTTTAGGTGTCCCCTGGGCAACGATCTGACCGCCGTTTTCGCCCGCACCTGGCCCCATGTCAATCAGGTGATCGGCAGAGCGCATCGTGTCCTCGTCGTGTTCCACCACCAACACCGTATTACCAAGGTCGCGCAGGTCCTCCAGTGTGCGAATCAGCCGCTCGTTGTCCCGCTGGTGGAGGCCGATGCTCGGCTCGTCTAGCACATACAATACCCCCGTCAGCCGAGAGCCGATCTGTGTCGCCAGCCGGATACGCTGGGCCTCGCCACCGGAGAGACTACCGGAGGAGCGTGACAACGTGAGATAGCCCAAACCCACATCGTCCAAAAAGCCGACACGGGCGCGAATTTCCTTGAGCACCTGATAGCTGATCTCGCGCTCACGCTCGGTGAAAATGTCATCGGCATCTAACCCCTGTACCCAGGCATTGAGGTCACTCACGGGCAACCCCGTCAATGTGGTGATGTCCTCGTTGGCGACCGTGACCGCCAACGCCTCCGGGCGAAGCCGCTTGCCGCCGCAGGTCTTGCAGGCGACCTGTGCCATATACGCCTCAATCTTGTCGCGCATGTAGTCGCTACTGGTTTCCTCGTAGCGGCGCATCAGGTTGTTCACCACGCCTTCAAAGTTCGTCTCGTAGACGCGCTGGTTGCCATAGCGGTTACGATAGTTGATCTTGACCTTCTTCTTCCCAGTCCCGTACAGAATCACGTCCTGCTGCTTCTTCTTGAGGTCACGCCAGGGGGTATCCAGGTCAATCTCGAACTTCTCCGCAATCGCATCGAGTATGGCACGGTTCCAACTGCCCTCCTCCATGTTCCAGCCACTTGCGTCGATGCATCCGTCCGAAATTGACAGGTCCGGGTTCGGCACGACCATCGTCGGGTCAAGTTCCAGGCGAAAGCCAAGGCCCTGGCAGTCCGGGCAAGCACCCTTCGGTGTGTTGAACGAGAACAGGCGCGGTTCTAGCTCCGGCAATGAGCCGTGACCATTGGGACAGGCAAAATGCTCACTATAGAGCAAATCTATCGGCGGCTCTTCGCTCAAATTGTTCACAAGCACAACACCGTCACCATGATCTAACGCGGTCTCAACGGCTTCAGTCAGGCGTGTTTCGGCGCTCTTGGCCTCTTCGCCTTCGGGGTCGTCGTACTCGCGGATAATCAGGCGATCCACCACAATTTCGATATTGTGGATAACGTAGCGGTCCATCTCGATGTTATCGTCTAACTCACGGACCTCGCCGTCTACGCGGACGCGGGCAAACCCTGCCCCGCGAATATCGTCCAGCAATTTTTCGTGGGTGCCCTTACGATTTTTGACCACAGGCGCGAGAATCTGAACGCGAGTGCGGTGCGGTAGCCGTTTAATCTCATCTACGATCTGCTGGGCGCTCTGCGCGACAACCTCCTCTCCACAGACGGGACAGTGTGGGATACCGACACGAGCATAGAGCAGGCGTAAGTAATCGTAAATTTCTGTCACCGTGCCGACTGTGGAGCGTGGGTTCTGGCTCACGCCTTTCTGGTCAATCGACACTGCCGGGCTTAATCCCTCGATTTGATCTACGTCCGGCTTTTCCATCTGCCCCAGGAACTGCCGCGCATATGCACTCAGGCTTTCCACGTAACGACGTTGGCCCTCTGCAAAAATGGTATCGAAAGCCAACGAGGACTTGCCAGACCCCGACAACCCCGTCAACACGACGAGTTGATTCCGCGGAATCTCAACATTAATGTTCTTGAGGTTGTGCTCACGAGCACCGCGAATGACGATTTTGTCCTGGTTCATGTAGGATTCATCCAAATTTTGTGAATAGCCGAACGGGAACAAATGTTTGCGTTGTCGAACAAAACACCATCATTATACGGACGCGATGGGTGATTGCGTGTAAGCATCATGTTAAAGATTGCTGCTTGGCGTAAAGTGCGCTTCACGTTGTATGCTGTACGTGCGGGGCTTGGCGACCAAGACTTCGCCGCGCTCTACACGCTATTGTCCACGAAGCGAGACAGCTAAGGCGACAGAAAGATGGCGGGCACAGTTGCTCTGTGCCCGCCGAGGAGATGGTGGTACTCATTTTACGGTAACTTAGGCTATGGCGTCCGAATAGCGAATGCGCTCCACCCCTGACGCGCAATAAGGTCGCGCGTTTCCGGGGTCATGTGAATGCGAACCGTGTGGCCTTGGTAGGTAACTTCCAGGGAGATGAAATCAGATCCGTCAGGTTCGGTGGTCATCGTCGGGCAGTAGTGCCCCAAACCAGCCGGGTCTTTCACGAAGCGATGCAAGCAATGGCGGCAAAAAGACGGGTTTGTGTTGCATTGATCGGGATTTAACTTTACTAGCATTAGCATTTCCTCCGTACACCACCTCCTACTTAAGAGTGTGACAGAGCGTATCCGAAGGGACCAGTGACGAATGTCATGTGTGGGGCGGCATACCAGAACCAGCCCCACACAGCGCCATCGCCTACGGTGTGGCCGTCGCACTAGCCGTTGGCGTTAACGTCGGGGTGGGCGTATAGCTGGCGATAACCGCCTGGGCGGTCCCCTCCGCGTCTACCTTTTCCGCATTGATTGAGGCATTCCCCAGGCCACGCACCACCGCAACCCAGGTGCGGCCAGGGCGCATCTGCATCGGGGTATTGTCGCCGTAGATCAAACGCAAGGCTGTTCCCTGGTCGTTGTCTGGGCGACGCCAGAACCCCTGATAGGCCATGCCGTCACGGATCAGGTATGCACGACCCTGGTCTTGTAACGCAATCTCTAGCGATGCGTTGGACGCGCCAAGATCGAACAGATCAGGGCGTTCGATGTGCTCGGCCTCAACAACAATAATGTTATTCGTCCAGATTTGCGCGTCCTCGGTGGCGTCAAAGTGCGGCACACTGTCCGTATAGCGCAGGTAACGATAGGTTTCTGGGTCGTACTGCCAGCGAGAATCCATCTGCCCAAACCAATCCACAAACACGTCTTCCGCCGGGAACCCGTTGGGGTCCGGCTCGATACGGAATGAAAAACCGAACGCCTTGAAGCCAGTGTTCACACCACGGGCATCTGCGCGTTCCCAAATTTTATTGGTGTCCGCAAACAGAGTATGTTCAAAGGCGATCCCTTGCCGCTCCACACGACAGAACCCGGCCTCCTCACAATTGTCACCAATCGACGGCGAGATAATCTGGAAGCGCCAATCCTGCGACAGAATCAACTCTTGCACCGGGCCACTGGCTCCTGAGTATGAGAACAACGCCTCATACATCGTCACCAATTCGATGTCCAGCAGGCGACCACTGCGAATTGGGCCGACAACCTCTGGCGCGTTGCTACGGTAGATCGCGGCGAAACGCGTTACCCCTCCCTCCACCTCATATTCGTAGACCACATCAGCCTTGTTCACGCCGCTCTGTGGGCGCACCACTGGCGGGAAGTTGCTGATCTTCACCAAAAGATTACGACGGTCGGCAGCGGCTTGGTTCGGGTACGGCAGCCCCGTCAACGGGCTAATGCCGTCGGGATAGAACACGGGGCCGATTGGCGTCGGCGTAGGGGTGAAGGTGTTGGTTGGTGTGGGGGTGTTGGTGGGCGTGTTGGATGGTGTAAAGGTCGCCGTCGGCGTGGATGTGGGCGTGTTTGTCGGCCCGGTGGGTGTGTTCGTAGACAGCCCCAGGGCCGGGGGTCGGGGTGTATTGGTAGCGGCGCTAAAACTCAGCGTCGGGATAGGCGTGGGGTCATCATCCTGGGCCATCAACGGCAAAAAAGATAGTGCCAACATACAGGCAAACAGGGTCAAATAGGGTCGGCGCATAAGTCCTCTGGTTCAACTTCCCTCTCAAGAAATGCAGCGCACAATATACAGTTCGGTTAAAAAAAGCGACAGGGGCAGTGTGCGCGTGCTACGATTGAAGGCTATATCGCCGTAAGGACAACCTGTTCCCACTGCGTCCGATATTAAGATGGATGAAAACCCAATTTGGAGAAAAAAACAATGATGAAGCCAAGATTACTCATCAGCTATGCACACCCGGACGATGAGAGCTTCGGCCTGGGGGCACTGATTGCAAAGTACGTTGCGGAGGGTGTGGATGTCTACTTGATCTGCGCGACGGACGGCGCAGCAGGCTCAATGGACGACGAACACCTGGCAGGTGGGAAGTCCGTGCGTGATGTGCGCCTGGCAGAGTTGCACGCCGCCGCTGAACTGCTTCAAATTAAAGAGGTGTTTATGCTGGGCTACCGTGACAGCGGCATGATGGGTAACGCGGACAATGCGGTGCCGGAGTCGCTGTGGGCCACATGGCACCGCGAGCCGGAGCGCGTCAAACGGCGCATGGTCGAGGTGATCCGGCAAGTTCGCCCGCATGTCATCATCACGTTTAACGAATACGGCGGCTACGGTCACCCGGACCATATCGCCATCCAACAGGCAACAATGGCCGCAATGGATAGCGTCAACAACCCGACATACCTCACAGAGGGCCTCGCGCCCTACCAACCGCAGAAGCTCTACTACTCCAGCATCAACAAACTCCCGGTACAACTTGGCATCTTGATGACAAGGATACAGGGCAAAGACCCGCGTGCCCTGGGCCGCAACAAGGACATCGACATTGTTGCGATTTTAGACCACCTGGACAACCCGACAACGCAGGTCAACATCAGCGATTACTATGAACAGTGGGATGCCGCCAGCGCCTGCCACGAAAGCCAGGGGGGAGGCCGAACCAGCTTCTTTAACCTGCCCCGCTGGGCCAAACGGACGCTGTTCCCTACACAGACCTTTCGCCGGATGTACCCGGCGGGAGCGGGAGACACGATTGACGAACACGACCTGTTTGAACAGGTCACCTTGGAAGATGCTGAGGCCACCCCAGCATGACAGAGCAACCCCGTCACCGTATTGACCGCTTGCTAGACGCGATTGAGCTTGTAGAGGCGGATCGTCGCCCGGAAGCACGCGCTCTGCTACGCGAACTCATTCGTGAGGACAGTGATTTTGAATCCGCGTGGTTGTGGATGAGTGTGACGGTAGACACAATCGACCAAAGTTCGGTTTGCCTAGATAATGTGTTACGCGTGAACCCGGCCAATCATCACGCGGCGGGTGCCCTCCAACGCCTGCGTGCCCCAGAGTATAAAATGCACCAACGCCGGAGCCGCACGGCCTTCATTCGCGACACCAGCTTCATTTTGTTGTGGCTGTTTATCGGTGTTTTGTTGCTGGTGATGACATCATTGGTGTTCAGCGGGGCGCTTCTGCCGGGTTAAATAGGGGAACATGCCAACGCGCTACGACACGCTGGCCCTCCACCCCCTGAACCCAACCGATAAACGCCCGTTCCGCTGGTGGGGGTTCGCCCACACCGACAATGTACAGCGTAGACCGAAGCGGATAGGTGTTGTTTGCGACGTTACCCTGTGTGGGGTTAATTCCGTCCACGGCAACAGCTCGTATCTCCGCCGATAACTGCCCAACGGCGACATATCCAATACTGTTGGGGGTCACCTGAACCATTTGCGTCATGGCAGCAGTCGTGGGTGCAACCAGGGCATTCGGCAACGGGGGACGGTTTCCCATTAGCAAACGCTCGAACTCATACCTCGTGGCGGAACCATCCTCACGGCTAACCACCTGGATGTTACCTTCAGCCGCACCAAGCCCGTCCCAATTTCCGATAAACCCCTGGTAAATGCCGCGCACTTGCTCACTGGTGAGCGCCTGTATCGCGTTATCTGGGTGGAGTATCATCGCGATCCCGTCCTGGCCGACAGGCGCAGCCCACAGCGGGCTATCCGGCGGCAGATGATTCGTCAGGAAGTAGTTACCGTTGTCCTGCGTCGCCTGGGCCACCAACGCGTTGTAGCTCCCCGTTTCGATATCCAACGCAATCCCCGGATACGCCATTGCGTATTCCGATGCCAACTCACGCATCAGCCGTGATGTAGCGGGCGTGGCCTGTAAGCGTAGGGTGGTGTTGGTTGTGGGTGTGGCCGCCGGGATCACCTGACTGCTACAGCTTGTCAAAGTGAGGGCGGCAATGAAAAGGACTTTGCGGGCAGGACGGATCACAGGCAATTTTGGCTAACGGTTATCAGGCGTTGGCGGCCAGGTAACGCCCCATAAAGGCGCGATTATAGGCGTCAAGACGGCCCTCAATGATGGCCTGGCGCATGGCACGCATGTGTTGCGTCAGGAACATGATGTTGTGCAGGCTCAACAGATAGTGCCCTAGCAACTCATTCGCCTTCACCAGATGCCGAATGTACCCGCGTGAGAACGTGTTTGGGTATCCGCCAACTTCCGGGTCAATCGGCTCCTGGTTGTGCTCATGCTCCGCGTTCTGCATATTTAAGCGTCCATCATATGTAAACACCGTTCCATGTCGTGCGATACGCGTTGGCAGAACGCAATCGAACATATCAATGCCGCGTGTTACCGCCTCGGACAAGTCCTCCGGCGCACCAACCCCCATCAGATAGCGGGGTTTGTCTGCTGGGAGCATGGGTGCAGCAAAGTCCAGCGTGCTGTACATCTGCTGTTTTGACTCGCCGACGGCTAACCCGCCAACGGCATAGCCCGGAAAGCCAATTTCCAGTAAATCTGCCGTCGAGCGTACCCGTTGTGCCTCGAAAACACCCCCTTGCTGAATCCCAAATAATGCCTGGATGTTGTCATCGGGGTGGGCCTCGCGGCTACGGCGTGCCCAGGCGCTTGTGCGGTCCACGGCGCGTTCCACAACAGCGAGATCATCCGGCTTGGGACACTCATCAAACGCCATGATAATGTCTGCCCCGAGGTTTTGCTGAATTTGCATGGACACTTCCGGGGTGAACCGATGCTTGCTCCCGTCGTGATGACTGCGGAACGTCACCCCATCGTCGTCAACTTTGTTCATGTCCGACAGGCTAAAGACCTGGAACCCACCGGAATCCGTCAGGATAGGGCCATCCCAGCGCATGAAATGATGCAACCCGCCAAACTCACGCACCAGTTCACTGCCGGGGCGCAGGTGCAGGTGATAGGTGTTCGCCAGCACAAGCCCAATCTCCAGATCTGACAGATCACGCGGCGGGATGGCCTTCACGGTTGCCTGTGTCCCCACGGGTGCAAACACCGGGGTTTCTATGGGGCCGTGGGGGGTGTGCAATATCCCGGCACGGGCGTTACCGTCTTGGGCAATGAGTTCAAATTCGAAGGCCATCCGTTCTCTGCCGTATCCTGTCTACGTTCGGTTTAGATATTATAACAGCACTCGGCTAACTCGTCGGGATAAAAACGAAGTGTTATACTCTGTTCAGGGATGTTCTTAGTTTTTTGTAATGCGGGTGCTACGGTCAGGGCGGGTTGCATGATTAATCTTCAAGATGTGTTACGAGCGTCAAACGGGCAACTTTTCGGGTCGCCGGCAGGTCATCTGTTTACCGGCTTCAGCCTGGATTTACGCCATGTGAAACCGCGTGCCATGTTTGTAGCAACGCGGACAGACTACGGGGATACGCACCAGGATATGCGGGCCGCAATCCAAGCTGGGGCAACAGGTTTACTGTGTAACACCCCGCCAGACTTCGACACAGAGGGCACTAGCGTCATCGTCGTCAAGGACACTGAACAGGCGTTGATGGGCTGGGGGGGCGATGTCCTGGCGAACGCAACCGCCCGCCCGATCATCGTCGCGGGTACGTCCGGCCACGCCACCACGATTGACGCCGTGCAACGGGTGTTGAGCGTGAGGTACCAGGTTCACAGCCAGGTAGAACGAACCCACCCCGGACGCCTAAACATTCCGCTATCGCTCGCAGACCTTGACGACAGCCACGATTTCGTGCTGTTGGATGTGCGGGCGGATACCCCCAGCGAACTTGCCCAGGCCGTTAACATCATCCAACCACACGGCACCGTCGTAACGCACATCGGCCAAGCCTATATGAACCGCTTCGAGTCCGTTGGCAGCATCGTCAAAGAGCACGAAATCACGATGACTGGATTACCGGATGACGGGGTAGCTGTTCTCAACTACAACGAGGACGCTGTGCGCCCGTTGGGTAGCCTCGCGCCATGCAGGGTCTTGACGGTCGGCATTGATGATTACGGATCTGACCTACAAGCCTATAAGCTCGTGATTGGCCCAACCGGGACTGGGTTCGACCTACGCCACGGCGAGCAGAGATTCGTAGGGCGTTGGACCCCCCTGTTAGGACGCAACCAACTACACAGTGTATTAGCGGCCCTGGCACTTGGGTTGCACTACGATATTCCGCTTGAACAAGGGCTGCGTGCGCTCACCCAGCAGGAACCCCTACCCGGACATATGAACACGCTAATTGGGGCGAAGGGCTGTATCGTGGTGGACGACACGCACGACGCCACGCCGGAATCCACGTTGGATGCACTTGCATGGCTGGCAGAGATTAAAGCACGGGACCCGGACAGCCGTGTGATCTTCGTGTTTGGAGATATGGACAATCTCGGTGATGCCAGCCGTGCGGCGCATCGGCGTGTGGGCCAACGGGCCGCAGAAGCCGCAGATATGATTCTCACAGAGGGGGCACAGGCCGCCATCACGGGACGCGCTGCCCAGGACACCAGCACCCATCCCAAGCCGGTCTTCATTACCAACAGCATTCGAGATGCTACCGATACCCTACTCCACGAAATCAACCTGGGCGATCACGATATTTTGCTGGTCAAGGGCGGTGTGTCGGCGCGTATGGAACTGATCGTGAAGGCGCTGCTACCTGATGCAGACGATCACCAATATCTTGTTCGGCAAACAAACGTCGCGGGGTTGGAAATCTCTGAGCGCCCCCTGCGCCCATCCTGGGTAGAGATTGACCGTGAGGCGCTGGCGAACAACGTGCGCCTGATTCGCGCTGCAATCGCCCCAGACGTTGCGCTGATGGCAACCGTCAAGGCGGATGCTTACGGTCATGGCGCTGTCACCGTTAGCCGGATTGCGCTTCGCAACGGGGCGAATTATCTCGCCGTTGCGTCTGTCGCGGAGGCCCTGGAAATCCGTAACGCCGGGATCAACGCGCCGATCCTGGTGCTGAGTTACACACCTGTCCACGCGATCCGTGACCTGATCCGCAACGACATCACCATCACCCTATACGACCTGAATTTAGCGCGTGCCTATCATAAGGTCGCGCAGGAACTTCAGGGGACGCTCAAGGTTCATGTCAAGTTAGACACGGGGATGGGACGCCTGGGGATTCTACCTGAAGATGCGGTGACACTATTTCGTCACCTCATCCACATGCCGCACCTCGACCTGGAAGGGGCTTACACTCACTTTTCCGTTGCCGACGAGGACACAGAGTTCACACAGTACCAGGCCAAGCTGTTCAAAGACACGCTGATGCCCATCCGCGCTGCGGGGATAAAACTCAAGTACATGCACGCGGCGAACTCTGCGGGGACGCTGCTGGACGAAGATTTTCACTTCAGCATGGCCCGTACCGGGCTACTCCTCTACGGCTATCACCCCTCATCCACCGTCCCACACATCGGCGGGCTACAACCGCTGATGACCTGGAAAACTGTCATCGCTCAGGTCAAAACCCTCCCGGCAGGCCATGCCATTGGTTATGGTAATACCTACATCACGGACCGCACGGAGCGCGTTGCCACGATCCCGGTAGGCTATGGAGACGGCTTCCGGCGCAGCCCCAACTGGGGTGAGGTGCTCGTCCACGGCCAACGTGCCCCCATTCGTGGGCGCGTGAGCATGGAGAAAACCGTTATTAGCGTCGATCATCTGGATGGCGTGAGTGTCGGGGATGAGGTCGTGTTGTTGGGGTCTCAGGGCGAGGCCAGCATTACTGCTGATGAGATTGCCGCCCGCCTGGGAACCATCAACTATGAGGTGCTGACAGGCGTGCTGCCCCGCGTCCCACGAAGCTAGGCCGTTGTTCGGTTGCGCTGCGGGCGGTTGCGCGAGACGATTTCCATCACCCGGTTATGCTCTGCGAAGATCACGAGCGTCGCACCGGGTTGGACAAGCGTTTCGCTGTCCGGGTGAACCTGCATGGCGTCGTCCCGCCCGTGTAGCACGATGTCCATATCGTACGCCGTTTGCAGGTCGTCAATCTTCTTCCCATCGAGAATAGACCCGGCTTCCACCACCAGCTTTATCATGCTGTACTCGTGCCCAGCGATTGTGAGTGTCTGGGTGATCTCAACACCGACCGCCGCCCCAGCGAAGGCTGGTGCGCTGAGATCCGACGAACTTAGCGTGGCCTCGACGCCCATAAAACGGTGAAGCTGATTGGAGAACTGAGGGTCATACATACGAGCCACAATCCGAATTTCGGGGTTCATGTCTCGCGCCCGCATGATGGTTTCCAGGTTGATGTGGTCGTTCGACGTACAGACGACCAGCGACGACGCCCGACGAATCCCCGCCTTCTCCAGAATGTCGCGGCTACGTCCGTCCCCAACGACACATGGCACACCTAACTCATTCAGGACAAGGTCTAGCTCTTTCTCTAGCTTTTCGTCAATCGCGATGACCTCGAACCCCATCGCGACCAGGGTACGGGTGACGCGCCCCCCGACATGGCCCATCCCAACAATAATCACATGATTGCGGTATGTCGAAGCCACGGCTTCCTCCCAGGCATCACGCCGACTGCTACGGTTGAAAAATAGACGGCCAAAATCTACTGCACCCTGGCCGATCACATAGATTGCCAGCACGGGCATCAAGTACCAGAAGATCATCAAACTGGTTTGTTTCGGCACGTCATGGACGGGTTCCAGCACCATGAGCGCCAACATCATCCACGGCAGGTCCACATACGGGAGGCGTTCCCCTAACTCCAGATAGTAGATCTCACCATAGAGCCAGCCACCACCGAACACCGCGATCATGAAAGCCAGCAACGGCAGACGAAACTCAGACAGCAAGGCAGCGGTATCATGCCAGATGGCCCGCAGGGTTCGCTCCCAGCGATGACGCCGTGTTTTCCCCTTGGGCAGCAGGATTTGTGAGTACGGCACAGCAACACTTCCGAAACACATTTCTAACGTCTGCCTATTGTATATGGTTATTAAAGGATTTGAAGGCAAAACGCCCCACTAGTTTGTGGTGGTTTATACGACCCATGCGCTACCATGTGCATCTGTTGAAAT
>CAYWZS010000056.1:0-25076 GCA_964462905.1 uncultured Anaerolineaceae bacterium | reverse complement strand
GTGGACGCGCTAGGCTGTAGCGTGTGGCAGGCGGTTTGCTGGAATAGCCTCAGCCAAACAATAGGACTTACGCAAAAGCCATGCGACTGAAAATCATTTCGCGCTTCTGTGCGGTATGCGAAGGTTCTGGCGATGCCCCAGTGACGCGGCTTGTTCCTGACGACTAAACGATGCTATAGACGGTGTAAGTTGCGGAAAATTGCAATTATGTACAGAATACATCTGGTTAACTAGTTTTTGCAGGCACATAAAGGAATAAAAATGAAACATCGTACATCGGTATGGTTTCTTGGCTTGCTCGTGCTATTGCTGATCGTGATGGGTGCGCCCGTCAGTGCCCAGGGCACAGCCCTGCCGGATGGAGCCGGGGTTATCAGCGCACTTGATGCGAATGCGCCCTTCCAGTTCTACACCGTCACCCTGGCCGCTGGTGATCTCGTCTCGCTACGTGTAGCCAGCCTCAACCCTGGCGCGATGCTGCCGACCCTCAGCATTAACAGCCCGGCGGGCCAGCAGCTTGCTTTTAGTAGCGGCGATCCCACATCCCCCGCAACGGGCAGCGCCCGCATTGACCTGCGTGTCGAACAACCTGGCGCTTACACGGTACAGGTTGGTAGCTCGAATAATGGGGCCGGACAGTTTGTCATCCATGCGGATATTCTCCAAGGGACAGAGATGATCCCACTCACTGGGCCAGCGGTCATCCAGTTCAACCCACAGCAAACAGTTGTCGCAGTGAGCATTCCGCAAAATCCGGCGAATGCAGTGGATTTTACCGTTGTGGGCGGCGAAACGCGCTTGTACGTCGCTCTGCACGGCGTTGATGGTACGCTGCGGTCGGTTGATACAGTGGAGGGCACCCTGACGACACCGATTGCTGCTGGCTCGATGATGTACACGGCCATTATCACCAATATGGATGGCTCGACCGCCACCGCACAGGTCGGCACCACCAGTATCACTGGTGACACCCCCCCGCCGCCAACCGTTAACGCGACAGTCTGTACGATCACGACGGGTGGTGGCGGCACCAACCTACGCAGTGGACCCGGCACAAACTATGCCGTCATCACCACGCTGCCCGCCGCCACCAGTTACCCCGTCACCGGGCAAAACAGCGGCTGGTACACAATTGATTATCTCGGTGAGGTTGGATGGCTTGCCAGCAGTGTCACCACGTTGAGTGGGCCATGCAGCGGCCTGCCGTTTGTCGAAGCCCCTGCGGTGACGCAGCCTACTAGCCTGCCGCCAACCAATACGGCTCCGACCGTCACACCTAGCACCAATGTATCCGGCACCCAGCCGACGATGACAACCCCCACTGTACAACCAACCGACGATGCGGGCACACAGCCGACTATCGTCCCGCCGACGGCCCAAACCACGACTGCTCCGCCCACTGTGCAGCCTACCACCGCCCAAGCAGCGCAGCAGGTAGCTCCATCGGACAGCGCTTTCTTCGTTGATGTCAACATCAAGAACGGACAGGCGACCCAGAGCGATGTCGTATCCTATCCAGATGGTGATACGGTAGACGAGATTTTCTGGGACATTGTCGGTTTCGACTCGATCACGACGGCTGGTGACTTGCAGGTGATTATCAGCTGTACCGGCGACGGCACGGACAGTGTTACGTTCTTCAGCAGTGGCTCGAACTATGCCTGTGGCGACACGTTCAGCCGAACCGTCACCAATGACAGTGATAGCGGATTGATCCGTGTGACGGCGACCAGCGGCGACAGCACCTACGTCCAGTACACGTTGCTTTTCCTTGGTACACCAGCGAATTAGCAGGCGGGTTATAGCCAGGGAGGAGGCAGATCGGTATGCCCGAAAGCTATCACGTCGCATAACTCAAACCTGGGCTTGGTAGGGGACTATCTATTCGTCTTATTCGTTCAACAAGGCCTGTTGGATGCGGGTGTCTTGCCTAACTGTCATGGTTGGGCTGTTTATAGTGGCATGAAAGCCTATGTCAGCTTTGAAACGGTGTGTCATGCGCTGTGCAATGCTCATCATCTGCGCGAACTCAAATTTGCTCATAAGCAGTATGACGCACCCATTTAGCAACAGCGCGCAAGCAAGGCAGCTCCATGTTGTAAGCCGCCTACCTCGCCTTTTGTGGCACTCCTTTCGTTCCTGCCATACCTGAGTCGTTACGCCTGGTTTTCCAACGTGCCCACAGCCAGTCGATCGTGAGGGCGGCGGCAAGGGCCATGTAGGGGGTTAGCACGGCTCGCTCACGCCCAACCAGCCCGGCGTTTTTGACGAGTAAGGTGCCTGTAGTGTAGTAACCTGCGATGAGGAATGCGCCCCAGAAGAACATCCAGCGTCGGGTGCGGTAGCTGATGATGAGGCCACCGACTGCCCCCAAAAGTAGTAGCCAGTTCCACACAACGACGATGTTAAGTAGTGCGAATTCGGTGGTAGTTCGCATGAAATAGGGTACGAGTGAGTACATACGGACAAAGCCCAGGGGGAAGGTCGCGAGCCATATCAGGGGATACTCGCGGAAGATGTCGATGCTGGTAGACGTGAGGGCGTCGGCGACTTCTGGTGAGGCCGTCAGGTAGCCCCAGCGGGTGCTGAGGGTGGCGGCTGTGGGGTCATTGCCGAGATCTTTTTCTACACGTTGAATGATGTTGAGATACACGGTGTCGATATCCTGGCCGGTGCCAATACGCTCGACAGAGGCCGCACGGTAAAAGGCCAGCGTAAAAGTGCTGACAGTGGAGAGGGTGCGATTGCCAAAGACAACCTGGTTATGGGTTGCCCAGGCACCTATGCCGATAACCACCACCAACACGTAGGCGACCAGTGCCCGCCACTGATGCCGGAAGGTGAGCCACAGCCAGACACTTAGCCCAGTCCAGATGAGGTAGCTTGCAGGGCGGGTTAACACAGACAGGACGAGGGCCAAGCCAGCGGCTGCGCCTAAAAGCAGTGATTGTCGGCGTTGTTCGGCCTGCATTGCAAGGAGTAACAGCAAAACCATCGTAGTGATAAGCAGGTCGGCTAGGCCGATGCTATCTAGCAAGGCGGCCCCATAGGCGATTGCCACGAAGTCTACAGCGTAGATGAGTGCCCCAAGCCACGACACGCGCTTGTTGAGGCCAAATGCGCGACCGAGCCAGTAAACCAATGGGGTAATCAGCCCGCCAAATATTGCCCCTGCGACCAAGGAAGCGACCTGGTTGACGCCGAGTGCTGCGATAACTAGGGCGTAGAGGGGCGGGCGTGCAAGAAACAGGCTGGCGCTGAAATCGCCGTATTGTAGAAAGTGTTTGGCCCCTTCTTCGTATAGGATGTAGTCGCCGAGGTCCACAGAAACCGGGTCGATGAGGTAGCGAGTAAGGCCCCACGCTAGGCGTATCCCGATGGCAAATAGGGTGATAAGCAGCAGGCGTGTCTGGGTGCTCGTCATGGCAGCGGTTCCTGTGCGGGTCAAAAACAGCCGTTATTATGCCTATACGCATGTGTAAATCAATGTGGGTGTTGGGGTTATCGCCAGCATATCCCCTGTTCACACGTCACGTCATGCGGCAAAATAGCGCCCGCCTGCAACTATCGTGGAGAAAAGGCGCGACTATGCAACTCGGTGATTATGTGCGAATTCTGGTGCGGCGCGGGTGGGTTGCGCTGCTGTTGGCGATCCTGGCTGGGGGCGTGGCGTTCGTGTTGAGCAGCCAACAACAGCCTGTATTCCGTTCGACCCAAACGGTGTTGATCCAACCGTCACGGTTCGACCTGGGGCTGGCCGAGGCGACGAACCGCTTGCTAGAGAGCAATGTGCAGTATCTAGACAGCACGCTACGGGCGCAGACGATCATTGAGCGGTTGCGGCTGGACATGACCCCGCAACAACTAAAGGGCATCACGACGATTACGGCCAACCAGAACCAACTGACGGTGCAGATTGATGTGGACCTGTACAGCGGTGAACTCGCGAATAATATTGCGCGGGAGTGGGGTAATCTGCTGATTCAGTTCCGCAACGAGCAAAACCAGACCAGCCGCCAGGAGGACCGGGTGAATGCTATCCTCCAGGACAATCCCACGTATTCGTTGTTGCGTCCGCGCCCGCCTGTGAACGGGATTGCCGGGGCCGTGTTGGGGTTCTTGCTCGGCTTTGGGGTCATCCTCGTGCTGGAATTCGTTGATAACCTAGTGGTACGCTCACGGGCTGACGTGGAACGCCAACTGGACCTGCCCGTTCTCGCCTCTATTCCTGACCAAAACGCCTAGGAGCATCGCGCAAACATGACACAATTGGTGACGCTGACACATCCTCGTTCGGCGGCGGCAGAGGCCGTCCGCACATTACGCACCAACTTGATCTACAGTAGCACGGAAAAGGCGTTGCACGCTTTGTTAGTCACAACGCCGATGACAGCGGCGGACAAGAGCGAGACGGCGGCAAATTTGGCGGTCGCCTTCGCACAGAGTGGTAACAAGACAATTCTGGTGGATGCTGACCTGCGCCGTCCGCGCCAGCACGAAATCTGGGGGGTGGACCCGGCGGCGAAGGGCCTCACGACGATGATGTTGGACGATGCGACATTGGCGAACCCGCCGCTGGTCGATGCGCCGAATGTCGAGAATCTACGTTTGATGCTGGCCGGGGCGCTTCCGCCTAGCCCGGCGGATGTGTTGGCAAGCGAGCGGATGCGTGAGATTGTGGGCCTGTTGAAAGCTCGTGCGGATTACGTGATCTTCGATGCGCCGCCGGTTTTGGTTGCCTCGGATGCGGCGACGTTGGGCAACAAGCTAGATGGCGTGTTGATGGTTGTACGCGCCGGGGCGACCCGTCGTGACCATGCGATGCAGGCGCGGCAGGCGTTGGAGCGCGTCAATGTGCGGATTTTGGGTGCGGTGTTGAGTAATGCCCCCAAGGAACGCACCGCCCGTTACGGTTCATCATAGCGCCGGGTTATTGATTGTACATTTGTGCTATACTGGTTGTATTTGGGATGTATTGGTAGTGGATATGCGTGAGGACGACCCACAGCACCGGGTAGAGGCGGAACAACAGGCGCGTGATGCCTGGGAACAGTTGCCCAAGGGGGTCCCCTCGCGTGGGGCATTGCCACCGGCGGGGGGTGGACTGGGGGCGTTTTTCGGGCTGTTCGTCGGGTTCTGGGGTAGGTTGACGGGCAAACACGAGCAGAAGCACCACAGCGAAGATAACAGAGAGGAATAAGAGTGATTCGATGAAAGGTCTGATTCTCAGTGGCGGCAAGGGGACACGGTTGTATCCCCTAACGTACACACGCGCCAAGCAGCTTATCCCGGTGGCAAACAAGCCGGTGTTGTTCCGGGTGATTGAGATGATTCGTGATGCGGGGATTCGTGAGATTGGGATTGTGATCGGCGACACGGGTGATGAGATTCGCGAAATGGTTGGCGATGGGAGCCGCTTCGGGGACGTGGTGATTACCTACATCCCGCAGGATAGCCCGGATGGGCTGGCACATGCGGTCAAAATCTCGCAGGACTTCTTAGGTGAAGATTCCTTTGTGATGTTCCTGGGTGACAACGTGATTCAGGGCGGGATTAGCTCACTCATTCGCGATTTTGAGTCTAATGATTGGAACAGCCAGATTGTCCTGAAGGAAGTCGAGAATCCGCAGGCGTTTGGGGTGGCGAAGTTGCGCGAGGACGGCACGGTGGAACAGTTGATTGAGAAGCCGCCAAACCCGCCAAGTAACCTGGCGCTGGTGGGTATTTATATGTTCGACAAGCACATCTTTGAGGCGGTCCACGCGATTCAGCCGTCGCAGCGTGGCGAGTTGGAGATCACCGATGCGATTCAGTGGTTGATCGACAGTGACTATCAGGTGTCGCCGCATGTTCATCAGGGTTGGTGGATCGACACGGGGAAGCCGACCGATATGCTAGAGGCCAACAGCTTTGTGATGGATGAGGTCTTGGCCCAAACCCCAGTTGCGGAGCGCATCAGCAGGGCAAGTGAAATTGATGATGTGTCTGAGGTGGATGCGCGTGTGATTGTTGAGGCGGGGGCGCGGATTGTTCGTAGTGTGGTGCGTGGCCCGGCGGTGATTGGTAAGGGCGTGGTGATTGAGGACAGCTTCGTTGGCCCTTACACTAGCCTGTATGATGGGGTGGCAATTATTGACTGTGAGGTGGAACGCTGCATCGTGTTGGAGAACAGCCGGATTGAGAACATTGACGCACGCCTTCAGGACAGTTTGATTGGGCGTGAGGCGAAGGTCCGCCGGGTGGACAAGAAACCGCGCACGCTCAAGATGAACTTGGGCGACCACAGTAATCTCTGGATTGTTTAGAGCAGAAGAAAGCACATTATGACGGAACAACTCCCGCTGGAGAATGATATTCAACTGATAGTTATCGACGTGGACCACACGCTGCTCAACAACAAGAGCGAACTGTCGGCACGGAACAAGGACGCAATTCGGGCAGCGATGGACAAGGGCGTAGATGTGATGCTGGCGACGGGTAAGAACTACGGCGCTTGCAAGGAGATCATCAGCAACCTGGGGCTGACGTTGCCGGGGATTTTTACGCAGGGGCTGGCGATTCACGACGCGAACGGGGCGTTGCGGCACCAGCAAACACTAGACGATGATATTGCGCGTAAGGTAATTACGTTTGCGGAGGACCGGGGCTATGCGGTGGTGGGGTACGCGCAAGGGCGCATCCTGGCGCGGGCACGGAACCCGTATGTGGACGAACTGCACACCCGCTGGCATGAGGTCGCGCCGGAGTATGTGGGGCCATTGCAGAATCAGTTGGGCAGCATCCAGTTCAACAAGCTGTTGATGATGAGCGCCAAGGACGAGCGCAAGATCAAGGCGCTACGCTGGCAGCTCGGGACGCAGTTGAACGGGAGTGCGCGGCTGTTGAGCGGAGGTATCTCGCACATGTTGGAGGTGCTGCCGACAGGGGCCAGTAAGGGGAACGCACTGCGGGCGCTGTTGAAGGAGCGCAAGATTGACCCCAAGCGGGTGTTGGCGATTGGTGATGCGGAGAACGACCTGGAGATGATCCAGCTTGCGGGGATTGGGGTGGCGGTCGCTAACGCGCAGCAGGTGCTCAAGGATGCTGCGGACGACATCACCGAAACGAATGAGAATGACGGGGTGGCGGCGGTCATCGAGAAGTATGTGATTGGGACGCCTGCCGAGCCAGAGACACCAGCCATCAAGACGCCGGAATCGCCGATGGAGGTAAACGCCGCGACTGCCCCAGGGCCAACACCTGAAGCGCCAACATCCGATGATGACGCCAGCGACGGCACACCTGCGGAGGAGAGCTAACCATGAAAACCATTCTTGTCACAGGTGGGGCTGGGTTTATCGGCAGCGAGTTTGTGCGGCATATGGCGCAGAAGTACCCGAACAAGCACATTGTCAACTTTGACAAGCTGACCTATGCGGGGAATACGGCGAATCTCACGCCGATTGTGAACCTGCCGAACTACACGTTTGTGCGCGGGGACATCGCGGATCGCGAGGTGGTGCGGTCCACAATTGAGGAGTACGGCGTCGATACGATTGTGAACTTCGCGGCGGAAAGCCACGTAGACCGCTCGATTATGTCGCCGGACGCATTTGTGTTGACAAACACGGTGGGCGTTAATACGCTGTTGGAGGCCGCCCGCGCACATGAGATCGGGCGTTTCCTGCATGTTTCGACAGATGAGGTGTACGGAGACATTGAGCCGGGCCATTACTCTGTGGAGACGGATGAACTCGCGCCGCGCAACCCGTATGCGGCCAGCAAGGCGGGTGGTGAGTTGCTGGTGCGGAGCTATCACATTACGCATGGGCTGGACATTGTTATGACGCGGGGGAGCAATACGTATGGGCCGTATCAGTATCCGGAGAAAATCATCCCGTTCTTCATCACGGAGGCGCTGGACGATAAGCCGCTCCCGGTCTACGGGGACGGGATGCAGATTCGTGATTGGCTGTACGTACACGACCATGTTACAGGCATCGAGACAGTGCTGATGAAGGGCGAGAGTGGCGAGGTCTACAATGTCGCGGGGGAGAACCACCAGCACAACATTGACGTGACGAAGATGCTGTTGGAGAAGGTGGGCAAGCCGGAGACGCTGATTAAGCATGTGCCAGACCGCGAAGGCCACGATGTGCGCTACGCGATGAACTGCGACAAGTTGCGGGCGCTGGGCTGGGAACGGCAGTACGATTTTGAGACGGGACTGGAACAGACGGTGCAGTGGTACGTCCAGAATGAAGCGTGGTGGCGTAAGATCAAGACGGGAGAGTACCTGGAGTACTACAAGCGACAGTATGCGGCGCGGTTGGCGGCGGCGCAGTAAAACGCAGTAACAAAAATACGGCACCCTGGTGGGTGCCTGCCGTGGTGAATATGGTGGGGGGCGCTAACAATACATCCCGGTAACAGTAAGGGACGCGCCCCCATACCAATAGGTTGCTGGTAGTGCCGGGTTTTCTCCACCACAGCTACGGACAGGTTAGACCACACCTGTTAGTAGGGGATAAGTGAGGGGTGTGCAATTGCTCCTTATTTCACTCATGAGTTGGGGGGAGCCAAGCTGAGTTCTGGAATGGGGGGTAGGGCCTCGCTGTAGACCCAGGCATCAAAGAAGGCGGCTAAATCTGCGCCGCTGACGCGCTCCGCGAGGGCGATAAAATCCGCAGTGGTGGCGGTGCCGTCATCGAACGCCGCCATGTAGGTCTGTAGTACCTCGAAGAAGGCGTTATCCCCAATCTCTAACCGAAGGGCGTGCAGTGTCAGGCCACCGCGCACGTACACACCGCGATCAAACAGGTTATTGCTGGCGGGTTCGCCCAGTGTGGCGTTCCGCAGGATGAACGGGCTGGCGGCGACGGCGTATTCACGGCGAATCAACTGGTCGCGGGCCGCTATGCTATAGGCGTGTTCGGTCCACAGCCATTGGGCGTAGGTGGCGAACCCCTCGTTGAGCCAGATGTCGCGCCACTGCGCCGGGCTGACGGCGTTACCGAACCACTGATGCGCGAGTTCATGGGCGATGACGGACTCTGCCCCGGTGCCGCCGAACAGAATCGAACTGCCGTACATGGAGAGCGTTTGCGTTTCGAGTGCAAAAGGGATCAGTGTTGGGGAGACGACCGAGCCGTAGACCTCGAAGGGATAGGGGCCAAACACCGTCTCGAAGTATTCGATCATCTCGCCCTGCCGAGCGAAGACCTGTTGGCCGGGTTTGGCGAGTTCGAGCGGGAAGTAGTTGCGAATCACGAGACCATTGTCCAATGTTTCGCGCTGTTCGACGAACTTGGCTACCTGGACCGTTGCAAGATAAGTTGCCATCTGGTCGGACGCTTCCCAGATGTAGGTGGTACGGTCATCAGCGGGGATCGTCTCCACGAGAATCCCGTTGGCAGCGGCGACAAACGGCTGTGGCACGGTCAGCCGAAAGGTAAAGGATGCTTTGTCTAGCGGGTGGTCGTTGGCCGGGAACCAGCCCGCCGCCCCAGACGGCTCGTTGGCGGCGTAGATGCCGTTGCCGTAGTTGTTCCAGCCCATGCTAAAGGGGATAGCCTCCGACTGGACGGGGGAGGGCTGGCCGTCATACTGGACTCGGGTGGTGAAGGTTTGGCCCTCGGCCAGTGGGGAGGCGGGGGTGATGGTGAGTTCGCGACCGTCGCGGGTGTAGGTTGCGGCGGTGCTATCTACCTGGATACTTGTGATCTGTAGGCCGACGAAGTCCAGGTTGAAGGCACTCAGGTCTTGTGTGGCGGTCATCTCGATTTCGGCAGTGGCCTGTACGACGTTGGTTTCCACGTCGATCTGCATGTCAAGCGTGTAGTGCAGCACATCGTAGCCGCCGTTGCCGAGGTCCGGGTAGTATACGTCACCGAGGCCGGGTGCGCCGGGTTGGGGGGCATCTTGGGCGGTGGCGGGGGCCGCCAACAAAAGGAGCAGGATAAACAGTAAGCGTTGGATCATGTGTTGGATTGCCTTACGGTTGGTGGGTGGTCTGCTCCCTAGAATAGCACAAGATCGGGACTGCCATTCCCACCTGAACGGGTTAGAATTGGCGTCGTTTCAGAAAAGACGGGGTGAATATCACGATGCAGGTTGAGCGCGGTGGTTCGGTCGGGCGACAACGACGCGGGATGGGCTGTGGGGGGTGCCTGGCGGTGATCGGCGGGGTGATGGGGTTGTCGATTGTGCTGTTGGTGGTGGTGTTCATCTTCTTCCGGGCGCAGATCACGAACCTGGGGTTGTCCCTAGCGGGTGTGGAGACACTGGGGAACACGCAGCAGATTCTGGCGTTGAATGTGACACCTGTGCCCACAATTCCGCCGTTGGACGGGGCCGTTGAGCCAGAGACGTTCAACCTGCAACTGGGGCCGGTCACGGATGGACCGCTGTCCGTGCCGAACAACGCCGGGGTGACGCTCCAGACGGGGCAGAGTAGCGAGGGCTATGTGGCGGTTGTCACGACGACGGAACGGGATTTCGTGTCGCAGTGTTTGCGGGCGAGTGCGCTGTGTGGGCCGCAGGGCGAGGCATTTGGCGATATTACCGTGAGTAACCTACGCCCGGACTTCAACCTGGGGAGTGTGGTGTTGACGGCCACCGTGCGGGTGGCGGATGTGCCCGTTCAGCAGAATATCGGATTGGTGTTCCGGCTGAACGCGGGGGGTAACCGTTTCGAGATGCTGGGCGTGGACCTGAACGGCTTCCTGTTTGCGGACCCACCGCCGGAGATACAGGGTTTTGTGGATGATGCGGAGGCACAACTGAATAATTTGGTGGCACAGGTCGTCGTTGACGCAGCGGGGATGCGCTACACGCTGGATCGTATCGTTATCAGCGAGCAACAGATGGCGTTATTGCTGAAATGAGTGACTACAGGGAAGCACGGGCGCAGGTGATCCTGTTATTGCGGGAGATTGCGGCGGCAGGCGAGACGGTGAGCTATGGTGATTTCGGCGGAATGTTCCGTGAGCCAATTCATCATCGTAACCCGATGTTATACGAGTTACTGCGGGATGTGTGCTACGAAGAACGGCAGGCGGGACGCCCGAACTTGTGTGCGCTGGTCGTGCGGAAGTCTGACGGGATGCCGGGGAAGGGCTTCTTCGAGTACGCGGCGCTCAACGGGGACGAGGTGTTCGACCCGCGTGCCTACTGGGAGAAACAAGTTCGCATTTGCTGGGACTACTATGCGGCGGAAGCGCCAGCACAGGAGGAGGACGAGGCATGACACGCATTATCATCACGGGTGGCGCGGGACGCCTGGGCAGTAAGCTCGGTGAATTGTTGACGGCGGACGGCAAAAACACCGTCCTAAGCCTGGACCTACCCGACTTCGACGTGACGGACTTCGCCACAGTCCGCTTGAAGGTCAATGACTTCAGGCCAGATTTGGTGATCCACAGCGCGGCCTGGACAGACGTAGACGGTTGCGCTCAGGAACCCGATAAGGCGATGGTGATTAACGGGCTGGGCGCGGGGAATGTCGCGACGGCGGCGGCCAACATGAATACACCGATTGTCTATGTGAGCACCAATGAGGTGTTCGCCGGGGAGCGCCCGGACGGGTTTTACCGCGAGTATGACGAACGCGGCCCGGTGAACCCCTACGGTTACAGCAAGTACGTTGGAGAGCGCGAGATCGCAGACCTTAATCCCCGTCACTACATTGTGCGGACGTCGTGGCTGTTCGCGCATGGGGGGCGTAACTTCTTACAGGCGATCATCAACGCGGCGGGGGCGGGGAAAGACCTACGTGTGGTGACAGATGAGGTTGCGAACCCCACCTACACGGATGATCTGGCGGTGGCGATCACGCAGTTGGTGCAGACGGGCCGCTTTGGGACGTATCATCTCGTGAACGAGGGTAAGGCGTCGCGCTGGGCCTTTGCGCGGTATGTGCTGGACCAGACGGGATATGCTGAGACGCCGATTGCCAAGATCAGCGTAAAGGAGTGGCCGCGTCCGTCCACGCCGCCTGCTTACTGTGGGATGGCGAACATTGCAGCGGCGCAACTTGGCGTCAGGTTGCGCCCGTGGCAGGAGGCGGTCACGGCGTTTTTGGCGCGTGAGGGCTTGTTGCTCTTATGATGCGTGGGTTGCTCTCGGTGGTCATTCCGAACTGGAACGGCGCTCACTTCCTGATGGTATGTTTGGACGCGCTCGCCGCGCAGACCTATCCGCAGGTTGAGGTTATTGTGGCGGACAACGCCAGCACAGACGGCTCGCAGGACCTTATCGCGGCGCACCCGTTGGATGTGACGCTGGTGCAACTGCTGAAGAACCGGGGGTTCACTGGGGCGTGCAATGCGGGAATGGAGGTGGCGAACGGGGAATTTGTGGCGCTGCTCAACAACGACACAGAAGTTGACGCGGGGTGGGCGGCGGCAGTGGTGGATGCCTTCGCTACGGATGCGCGTATTGGCAGTGTGGCGAGTAAGATGCTGTTGTTTGACCAGCGGGGCCACATCCACACGGCAGGCGACCTGTTCACGGTGGATGGGCGGGCGGTCAACCGGGGGGTGTGGGAGCAGGACACGGGGCAGTATGACCAAGTCGAGGACGTGTTTAGTGCGTGTGGTGGCTCGTCAGTTTATCGACGAGAACTGCTGGACGATGTGGGTCTGTTGGATGACGATTTCTTCTTCTCTGGTGAGGATGTGGACCTCGGTTGGCGGGCACAGTTGCGGGGTTGGCGCTGTCTTTACACGCCACATGCAGTCGTGTACCATCACCTCTCTGCGACCGGGGGCGGCGTTACGTCCAGCTTTTACGACGGTCGCAATTTGCTTTACATTCTGGTAAAGGATGTCCCGGCGTTTGTGTGGCGCAAGCACGGTGGGAAAATCCTACGGGCGCAGATGGGCCTTGCGGTGGAGGCAGCACGGGCGTGGCGTGGTGAAGCGGCCCGCGCACGGTTACGGGGGATGTGGGCGGCGGTGTGGGCTTTGCCGATGTTGTTGCGGAAACGGCGCGAGGTGCAAGCGGGGCGCACGGTTGCGGATTCCACACTGGAACAGCGGTTGACCTTACCCCAGCATAACAGATAAGCGCAGAAGCTATTGGATACGGAGCAATTTCTCTTGACTACGGAAAATCGTCCCCTGTTATCTATCATTATCCCCGCGCACAACGAGGAGCGGCGGTTGCCGTCGAGCCTGACCAGGGTCGATGCGTTTTTGAAAAAGCAGGACTACGAGGCCGAGGTTATTGTAGTAGAGAACGGTAGCACGGACATGACCTCGGAGATTGTACGGCGCTTCCAGGCGGAACATCCGTATGTGCAGTTGATTGAATTGGGGCCGGACCAACGGGGCAAGGGCTTGGCGGTTAAGCGAGGGATGTTGGCAGCGCGGGGACAGTATCGCTTTATGTGTGATGCGGACCTGTCGATGCCAATTGAGGAACTCAAGCTGTTCTTGACGCCGGAGATGGCAGAGTATGACATTGTCATCGGCTCTCGCGAGGCGAAGGGGTCACGGCGGGTGAATGAGCCGGAGTATCGTCATATGATTGGCCGTATTTCCAACTACATCGTGAAGATCATGGCGCTACGCGGCTATGAGGATACGCAGTGTGGTTTTAAGCTGTTCACGGCGGCGGCGGCAGAGGATTTGTTTGCGGTACAGCGCACGAACGGGATCGCCTTTGACGTGGAGCTGATCTATATTGCGGACCGCCGGGGGTATCGCGTTTACGAGATGCCGATTACGTGGTACTTCGACCCAGAGAGCAAGATGCGCTTGGTGGCAGACTCCATGAAGATGATCCTCGACCTGTGGGAAATTCGTCAGAATTGGCGTAAGGGGTACTATGAACGACGACAACCAGCAACCAACCCCGCAACTGCCTCGGAAGGATAGAACAGCGGGGATGGACTACGAGCAAAAATATCTCAATCAGGGAAAAATGGTCATCGTCGGTTTGGACGAGGCAGGCTATGGTGCGTGGGCGGGGCCAGTGGCGGCGGGGGCTGTGTGCTTGCCGTTGGGCCGGGGGGATCTGAGCGATGTGCTACACGGGGTAAAGGACAGCAAGCAGATGACCCCGAACCAACGAGCAGCAGCCTACGATGTGATTCAGGCGGCTGCGTTGGGGTGGGGTGTGGGCTCAGCGAGTCCGCATGAAATCAGCGAAGGCGGGTTAAGCGCGGCGCTGGCGCTGGCGTATCGGCGGGCGTATGTGGCCTGTTGCGATATGTTGGGCAACAGGGGCGTTGAGGTCGTGTTGATTGACGGCAAGAGCGCGTGGCGCAGCTATGATGATGATGCGCCGGAGGGGGTGATTGTGCAACGTATTCCCAAGGGGGATAGCTTGTCGTTAACGATTGCGGCGGCGAGTGTGTTGGCGAAGGTCTGGCGGGACCGAGAGCTGGAAAAACTTGGGAAGCGGTATCCGGGTTACGGCTTCGAGAAACACAAGGGCTATGGCACCGCAGCACACATGGCGGCACTCCAGCAACAGGGTGTGCTGCACGGCATTCACCGCACAACCTACCGTCCAGTGGCGGCGCTGCTGAACTAACAGTCTGTGATTTACTGCACATTTGGTCTTGAACTAGACAGAGATCACAACACAGCGCGGAATGTGTTAAGGGTTGGGTCATCACCTTATGACTTAGCGGTTGTTCGTCTGGCAGATGCTTCTGCGAAAACCAGCAGCCTTGCTTGAGGCAGAAAGTCCCCCGCCTTCAGGCGTGGGGGTTATGTCAAAGGATTTTTGCAACGCGGACAGACCACCAACAGAAGCCTGTCAAGTGTTGACAGCGTAAAATCCCTCAGTGATACTACTGCCCGTTACCATCCAGGCATGAAGACTGTAAACCACCACAGGGGAAGGCGCGGCCACGGCACATGAAGCTGGCACTTGTACACGACTGGCTGAATCAACGCGGGGGAGCAGAGGACGTTTTAGAAGTTCTGGTGGATTTGCACCCTGAATCACCCATTTACACCAGTATCTACTACAAAGAGAAAATGCCAGCCGCCTACCGCGATTGGGATATTCGCACATTGTGGATCGACAAGATGCCGTTCATCCACCAGCGCCACCAACCCTATTTGCCGCTGTACCCGGTGGCGTGGGGGACGAAAGACCTTTCGGCCTATGATGTGGTGTTGAGCAACAAGAGCGGGTTTTGCCATGCTTTTCAGCACGACGCGCAGACGTTGCACATTTGCTACTGTTTGACGCCCACGCGGTATGTCTGGCAGATTGACGCCTACCTGGACCGTGAGAGCTACGGCCCGTTAATGGGAACGGCAATCCGCCCGGTGGTCAATTTCCTGCGCTTCTGGGATTTTGCGGCGACCAAGGGAGTACATCACTTCATTGCGATCTCCACGGCGATTCAGCAACGCATTAGGACCTACTACAAACGCGACCCTGAGATCATCTTTCCGCCTGTCGAAACTGATCGCTTCCAACCTGCGCCGAGCTACGACGACTACTTTTTGGTGGTGTCGCGGCTGATTCCGTACAAGCGGATTGATTTGGCAGTCCGCGCAGCGACCAAGGTCGGCGCACCGTTGAAGGTCGGTGGGAGTGGCCGGGCGTTGGACGCGCTACGGGAGGTGGCGGGGCCAACGGTGGAGTTTTTGGGGTACGTGCCAGACGAAGACCTCAACGTGTTGATGGCACGCGCTAAGGCGTTTATCTTCCCCGGTTTAGAGGATTTTGGAATTACGCCTGTGCAGGCGATGGCGGCTGGACGGCCTGTGATCGCTTACGCTGGGGGCGGCGCGTTGGACACGGTGATTCCCGGCGAGACAGGCGAGTTGTTCCACGCGCAGACGGTGGATAGCCTGGCGGCGGTAATGCAGGACTTCGACGCCGCCCGTTACGATTCTGGCGCAATTCGGGCGTTTGCCGAGAAGTTTGACCGTCGCGTGTTCGAGCGGGAGATTAACTCCTACGTGGAACAAGCCTATGATGCGTTCAAGACTCGTCATCCGTTTACATGGGAGCGTCCTTCCTGATGTCGAGTCAATCGCTACCGTTTGAGGTTCGCTGGTTTTTTCGCACGCTGTTGCGGCGCTGGTACTTGGTGCTGGTTCCCACGGTGATTGCAGCGGCTTATGTCGGCTACAGTGTCGTGAGTGCGCCGCCCGTCGCAACTAGTTTTCAGACGGTGATCCGCTTCAGCGCGGCACAGTCTATTGATGCGTTGCCGGATCGTGAGGGCGACTTTCAAGACGTATGGTTGTCGTCCGAGTTGACGGTGAAGGCGCTGACCTCCTGGGCACAGACGACCAGCTTTAAGCGCGAGGTTGCGGCGCGGGCGGCAACGGCAGGCGTGGCATTTGAGCCGACGGCCCTCAGCACAGCGGCGGACCATGAGCGCAGTGTGGGCCAGTTGTTTATCAGTTGGGGGGATGCCGCTGAGCTAGAGGTGATTGCAGCGGCGGCGTTGGATGTGTTGCGTGAGGACAGCCAGCGCTACTTCCCCCAGTTTGGAGATGAACCCGCGCAAGTCACTGTGTTAGATGATGTGCGGGTGGTGTCTACTGCACCGCCGATTGTGGACCAGTTTGAGCCGTTGGTGCAGGTGGTGCTGGCGGTGCTAGCAGGCCTGGCATTGGCCTTTGCTGCGGAGTACTTCGACCCGACCCTGCGCGACCCTGATGCACTTGAACGAACTGGATTCCAAGTTATAGTGAGTATCCCCCGTGAGTAGCCTACCGTTATTTGACATGATTGACACCACACTAGAGCAACTGGAACACGCGTTACGTGTTTGTGGGTTGCCACTCTCGTTAAGCCGGGGAGCCTACGAGCGGATTGGCTCTGGGGGGTGGCACGACGCCTATAAGGTCACGGTGCCACAACATGCACATCCGTTTATTGTGCGCTTAAGAAAATCCGTGGCGTATAACCAACCCCAACCCTACGCAGAGAAGGCGACCGAGTGGCACGCGGAGTATGTTTCGACGAGCCTCTACTATATGCAGGCCAACCGTGCGTTGCCGGGGATTTGTCCATCGGTGTTTCTCTATCATGTCTCGGAGGAGATCACCTGTACGGTAGAGACGTATATGGGCGAGCGGCTGAATTTGGGCGAACTCGACAAGACCACCGCCCGACGCATGGGGCGGCAGATCGGCGGGATGATGCGAACGATTCACGGTAAAAAGTCGCACATTCAGGGGTCTGGTGAGTTGGCGTGGGATGGTGCGAACCTGTACGGGGCGGTGCCACAACGTCACCCGTTGTTGGCGCGGAAGATTGAACAGTCGTACCAGGAGAACATTCTGTTGGCGCTGACGGAGGAGGGGCCGGCCTTCGACCATGGGCGGGTGCGTGCGAAGTTGAGCGCCGCTCATGCCATCCGCGATGCGGACGAACCCACTGTGTTGATTAACCGCGACATCACCCCGGAAAATTTGACGGTGCAGCGCGGCGGTAAGGTGGGGATCATTGACCCGTATCCGTACCTGGGCAACGGGACACGCTTTGCGGCCTGGTTCATCCACTGCTATCGGTTCCTGCTCCCAGCTTACGCACAGACGGACCGTTACGAGAAAAACCAGTATCAGCGGTTTGCGCCTGTGTTGGAGGATATTGCGGCTGGGTTCGAGCGTGGTTACATCCAGGGGGACAGCACCTTGGGCGCACATATCGCGGCGGAGCGGTGGCTGTGGACGTTGGAACAAGCCTACGATGATTTTGAGCTTTTGAGTATGGCGGAACTTCCGGCGGCCAAGCGGATTAAGCACGGCGAACGGCAGGTGATTCAGATACGGTTGAAGGCGGCGTTGCGTGCGTTGGAGCGGTTGGATTTTTAGGGGAAAGGTTGTTAGTTTGTAGCCTACACCAGCAGGGCACATTGAGTTATCGCTGGTTGTCTGTCAGACGTGCCAATGCAAAAGCGAGGGAAACGCAAAAAGCGTGTGGTAACGAAACGGGGTGAGACTGAACTGGAACGACAATATTACGTCTGTTCCCGTTGTAGTCACGGGGATTTTCCCCCTGGATGAGCAATGGTGTCTCGGGAGCAGCGTGTTTAGCAACGGAGTGGCTTACCAGATGGTGTGGCTCAGTGGCTTGCTGCCCTACGAACAATGCGAAGCGGTCTTTGCTGAAATCGGCGAACAGGGGATCAGTGCCACTAGCATCTGGCGACAAACGCAAAAACAGGGTCACCGCTTGCTTGAACAGACGCAAAAGCAGCAGGATCAGGTCAGCGTGGCACGGATTCAGTTGCCAGATGCCCAGCACGACCATGACCAACGCAAAGGCGTGTCGTACCTGTTCAGCCGGTGGCGGAGAGCGAAATTAATGGGTAAAGTCGTGTTGTAGGCTTCAAAAACTTAGAAATCTGACTCCTCATTTCGCTTCAGTCTGGACAGGGGACGCTGGTTCAATCGCTTTTTCTGCGGGTGACACTGAGGTCAAAACTAATGATGAGAAATTGCTTGTAAAACATACCGATGACAATCAACACCACTGCCCTCAGCCCCGCCATAATTTGCAGATCACTCTGGCTGATGCCATTGATGCTGCCGAACAGGATATGTGCCAGGTCGATGCTGTAACTGCCCTGCGTGCTGATAATGGCGACGCCCAGCGCAAACATAGTTACAAACACCAGTCCCACAGCCGTATCTTCTTTCAGGCGCTCGTTGCGGGTGAGAAAGGCGATCACCAGAGCGGAAAGAATTCCGGCTCCCAGACCACCCACAAACAGGTTGGCACGGACTGTACCACCAACCGCCGTGTATGAGAGCGCAACTCCCGGCAGTACGGAGTGAGCGAGCGCATCACCGAAGAATGACAGTCCCCGTACCACTACAAAACAGCCGATGACCGCGCTATCGTGTACCTAGACCTCTATTGGTGTAACGTAAAACTATGTCACCGGATGCAAAGCGCCGCGAGTGATTGAACATTCGCGGCGCTTTTGTTGTTGTATCCCACCTACGAGCGGCCTGTGTTGCGGGGGTCCAAAACATCGCGGAGTCCGTCGCCGAGCAGGTTAAAGCCCAGGACCATGAGCATAATGGCGAGGCCAGGAAATAAAATCAACCATGGGGCGATCTCCGCTAGGGCGCGGTTGGAACTCAGCATTAATCCTAGTGAGGGTTCTGGTTGTTGGGTGCCAAGCCCAAGGAAGCTCAAGCCTGCCTCGGTAATCAGCGCCCAGGAGAGTGCCAGTGTAATTTGCACAGTCATCACGCCCAGGATATTGGGGAGGACATGCTGAAACAGAATCATGATCTCTCGCTTGCCCTGGCACCGTGCCGCCAGCACATATTCCATTTCTTTAATCGACAGGACCGGGCCACGCGCCACCCGTGCGAAGATGGGGGTGTACACAATCGAGATTGCGAGAATTGTGTTGTTGATTCCCGTTCCTAGAATTGTCACGACTAGCAGCGCCAGCAACAAGCCCGGAAACGCCAACAACACATCCATCAGGCGCATGAGAACATTGTCCACGCGCCGTCCGGCATAGCCCGCTGTCGTTCCGATTAACGTACCGACGATGGTTGCCAGGGTAACGGACAGCACAGCAACTTGGAGCGAATTGGCTGTCCCTTTCATGACGCGGCTGGCAACGTCACGCCCAAATTGGTCTGTCCCCAGGTAAAACTCACTGCTTGGAGCCGATAATCTGCTAATGGGATATTGTTCCGTAACGGGATAGGGCGTGAGGCCAAACCACGCGAGTATCGCCAACAACGAGAAAAAACTGATGATGCTACTGCCGAACACAGCCCCACGGTCCCCGAGCACGAGACGAAACCATGATGGGCGCTGTTGGCGCTTGATCTTCGTGAGGGATTCCGGCTGTAACTTAGTTGCCATAGGACACTCGTGGGTCTAGGTAAGCGTAGATCACGTCCACAAGTAGGTTAATCAAGACGAAGTTCACCGCGATAAAAAGCGTAACGCCTTGAACAAGGGCATAGTCGCGCTGAGTAATGGCGTTGATGGTCAAGCGACCGATACCAGGTATCGCGAAAATCTGCTCAATAATAAATGTGCCCCCCAGTAGATAGCCAAATTCAACGCCAACAAGTGTCACGACAGGGATGAGCGCGTTCTTTAGCGTGTGGCGCACGACTATAATCGGCTCGCTCAGGCCTTTGCTGCGGGCGGTGCGGATGTAGTCCTCGCCAAGCACTTCGAGCATAGAGGAGCGCGTCATGCGCATGACGGAGGCTGCAAATGAGGTGCCGAGCGCCAAGGCTGGGAAGATGATCTGTTGGAGGTTACGAACGGGATCCTCAAAGAATTCTACATAGTCGCCGGACGTGGGCAGGATGCCGAAGTAGACCGATAGGCCGTAGATGATGAAGGTGCCAAGAATAAAGTTGGGGATTGCTAGCCCGATCATGGCGAAAACACGCCCGCTTACATCGAGAATGGTGTTGCGGTTGATGGCCGAGAACATGCCGATGGGGATACCAACGGTGAGCGCGATAATAACGGATACAACTGCTAATTCCAGGGTAACGGGGAAGCGGGATAGGATGAGTTCAAAGACGGGCTGCCCCTGCCGGACAGACAAGCCCAAGTCGCCGCGTAGCACATCCCACAACCACAGGAAATACTGCTGGACAGCGGGTTTATCCAAGCCGTAGTAGGCTGCTAGCGATGCACGCTGCTCCTCGGAGAGCATCCCCGCTTCGGTGCCGAGTTGGGCCGTGATGAGGTCGCCGGGAATCAGCCGGATGGCGGCAAAGACAAGAATGGACACCCCGAATAAGGTCGGGAGCAGGGTGAGGAGACGATTTAGGATGTAGCGGAACATGGTCCGAGTTTTTTCCTTAAGGGGTGGCTGGGGTGTTGGAACGCGATTCACCGCGCCCCAACATGATGTGGAACGGTTTAGCGGCTGAGTTGGACATCACTCAGAAACACGAGCGAGTCGCTGGCATTCGGTGCCCAGCCCGTCACGTAGTCCTGGTGTGCGGAGTAGGTGAAGCCAGCATATAACCAAATCCACGGGCTTGTTTCTGTTAGGTGGCGCTGGAAGTCCGCGAAAAGCTCATAGCGTGCTTCCGGGTCGCTCTCTACCTGGCCGGCCTTCATCAACGAATCCAGTGTGTCGTCAATGTAGCCAGCGGTGTTTTGGAAGCGGGCATCCACCTGCCAGTAACGGGAGTACATGGTGTAGGGGTCGATACGGCCACCGTTAAGCGCGACGGCAGCAGTGAAGTCACCCGCGAGCCAGCGGTCCACATAAGTTGCGAGTTCCATCGATTCGATCTCAACAGTGATGTTGATCTCGGTGAGCTGGGCCTGGACGTTCTGGGCGATGGAGGTCGCGACTGGTGGCTCCGCATTGGCGACAATGACGGGAAGGGTGAAACCATCCGCAAGGCCCGCCTCAGCCATCAGTTCGGCGGCACGCTCCAGGTCTTGCTCATAGCAGAACAGCTCATCGGTGGGGAGGGCAAAGCTCGCCATCGTCAGCGGGCCAGTCACAGCACCCTCACCAAGCGCGGCGGTATCCACGATTTCCTGACGGTCCAGCGCACAGGAAATAGCCTGACGAACCTGGAGGTTATCCAGCGGCTCAACAGCAGCCCGTAGCTGGAGCACGTTGTAGGAGAGGGTGGGGGTTCGCTGGAGCACGATACCGTCTGTGTCTATGAGCAGGGTCGCGACCAATGGGTCGTTCAGCAGCGCGAAGTCGATGGTACCAGCGCGGAGGGCGGCGAGAATGGACGCTTCATCAGGAATGATGCGAATTTCGATGCCGTCAATGAACGGGCCTTCGCCCCACCATTTGCTGTTTGCAGCCAGTACAGTCTGTTCATCTGGCGACCAGGATTCCAGCATAAACGGCCCCGTGCCGACCGTAACTAAGGCAGGGTCCTCGTTCGCCATGACATCCGAGGACAGAATCACCGCGTTGGTGCTTGCCATTGCGGAGAGAATCGGTACATCCGCTGTCGAGAGATTAAACACGACAGTGAGCTCGTCGGGGGTGTCCATAGACTCAATACTGGCGTAGTTGGTGGAGGCAGCCGAGGCGGTTTCCTCATCCAAGATACGCTCGAAGGTAGCGACCACGTCCTCAGAGGTGAGTGCGGATCCATCGTGAAAGGTAACACCTTCACGTAGGTTGACGGTGAGTGTCATCCCGTCGTCGGAGAAGGTCCAGCTTTCCGCAAGGGCGGGGACCAACTCCAGGTTCTGGTCTGTGCGAATCAGTGGTTCGTAGATGAGTTCTAACAGGCGTAGGGACGCGAACGCCGTTTGCGTGTGCGGGTCGAGGCCGGTGGCGTCCACGGCACGGGCCATAATCAAGGTGTTGCTGTTGTCCTGTGCCATCGTCACAGACGAAAGCATGAGCAGGACTACGGCGACAAAAAGCAATCGTTTCAACATGGTGGGGTCTCCGTAAAAATTTCTGTTAAGAAAAGGTAGTTAGGTACAAGGGTACCCTTCCACTGGTTATCATGTGAGCCGTTTACAGAAGATGCACTCGGTGACGCCCGATACAACAAAATCTGCCACTGTACCCACATGCTTATACCCTAAACGTTTGTAAAATCGCTGTGCCTTCATGTTGTGTTCGGTCACCATCAAGAACAGATGACGGGACTTGCTGCCAACAGCGGACTCAACATGCCGCAACAGCTTTTCCCCGATGCCCTGGCTGCGGCACGCTGGCTGAACAGCCAGCAATCGCAGATAGCTCCCATAGTAGAAAGCGCCGCGCTCGACAAAGTAGGCAAATCCGACCACGCTCATATCCTCGTCAAGCGCGGTACAGAGCGTTTGCTGGGGGTCCGCTAACCCCACTTGTAACATATTCCTGGCACTGGCCTCTGTGACGCCATAGGTGGTTTTCCACAAGGGCGTCTCAGTCATGATGCTTGCACAGGCCGGAATTTGGCGTAGGGTCATTGGGACGATTTGGATGCTCATTCGCCATCGGCCCTCCTCTGAGCCAGGGCTGGAAAGTTCTTGCCAGGGGTGATTTGCCCCAGGACTGTTGCCTGCCTTGCCCCCGTCAGCGATGGTAGCGTGCCGACCCTACCGTGCCATGTTTCATACGCCAGCACCGCAAAGACCAGTGCTTCCTTGAAATCGCTGTTTAAGCCGATGTCCTCATGACGGCGGATGGGTATTCCCGGTAGCAATGCCTGGATCATCTCGACAATCACCGGGTTATGTTGCCCACCGCCTCCCAGTATAACCTCTCCAACGGGGGCTGGGGCAAATTTTTGGTATGCGCCCACGATATTGGTTGCGGTGAGTGCGGTCAGGGTCGCAATGATTTCATCTTGCGTGAGGCCACGTGCCTCGCCTTCGGCGATAAGCTGCATGGCAGCCGTCGTGCCGAATAGCTCGCGCCCGGTTGTCTTGGGGAAATCGCGCTTGTAGTAGGGGTGGTCCAGCATGTCCGCCAGCCAACCCTCGTCAATACGCCCCTGGCGGGCGATTTGGCCGTCACGGTCGAAGGTTTTAGCGCCGTCTGTGTAGTGCATGACGGCTGCATCTATTAACGCATTTCCTGGCCCGGTATCGAAAGCAATGGGTTGGGCATCGGTGGCGGTGGTTGGGGGTAGAAAGGTGACATTGCCCATGCCGCCGATGTTCTGTACGGCACGCCAGTGGGTGTCATGGCGCAGCAGCAGCCAGTCCACATAACCGGTAAGCGGTGCGCCCTGCCCCCCTACAGCAATGTCTCGCGCTCGCATGTTATTGATGGTCGTAAGACCTGTACGCTCTGCAATAACAGCAGATTCACCGATCTGGAGTGAGGCGCTAGCAGTTCCATCTTCACGGACATTGTGCCAGAGCGTGTGTCCATGCGAGCCAACCAGGTGAATATCGTCGTGCGAAATGCTGCTACTGGTAATCAGGGACAGCACGGCCTCAGCAAAAGCCTCCGCGAGTTCAGTATTGAGTTGTGCCACTTCATCTATAAGGCTGGTTTTGGGGTCGCAGTTTGCAAGCAGGCGCTCTCGCATCTGCTTTGTGTAAGGATACGTTTCACCTGCCAGCATCTCCGCTTGCATCGTCCCCGGCTTGCCTTGTATTCGGCATATGGCGGCGTCTATCCCATCTGCGGATGTCCCTGACATAAGACCGACGACAATCATTGGTCATGCTCACATTTTGATTGATGACTTGCACAAACAAGTGGTATAGTCCAGTATAGACCAAAACTATCGTATGTCAAACGATTTTGGAGGTTTCTTTCTGACTCGCAAACGGCAGGTATGGATCGTTGCGATCTGTGTATTCATTATTCTTGGGCTATCTGGTGGGCTGTTGAATGTCGCCTGGACGTATATACGGGTTACGTTTGGGGTGCCGTTCGAGTTGTTGGGTTTGCTCTTGCTTTGTGGGACGGTTGGTAGCCTGACCGCAGCCTTTGCAAATGGAACGATTATGCGCTGGTTGGGGATTGGGTTGGTTATTGCCCTGGGTGCGATTCTAGCAGGTGGGGGTATGTTGGCGATTGCTAGCAGCCCATCGTGGGCGGTACTGTTGGTTGCGGTTTTTGTGATGTACCTGGGTCGTGGAACGTTAGACGCCGGGCTGAACAGTTTTGTTTCGGAGAATTATGACTCATGGGCGATGAACCTGCTTCATGCGAGCTGGGGCCTGGGTCTTACATTTTCTGCTGGGTTAATGTCGTTCATTTTGTTGCAGTCTGAGAACAATTGGCGGCAAGGCTATATCATCATCGGCTTTGTCTATCTTGTTTTGCTCGGCATGATTATCTGGTATTTTGCGGATTGGCAAGCGCCGGATACCGGGGCAAATGGAGAAGCAAAACCGATTATAGAACGTTTCACCGCACGGGCTACGCTACGCCAGCCGATTGTGTGGTGGAGCCTGTTGCTACTGTTCGTCTACGGTGGAATGGAGATTGGCACCGGGCAACTGATAAACACGCTGTTGGTCGAGAGCCGGGACGTTTCACAGGAAACGGCGGGCTTCCTGCTGAGTATCTACTGGGGGAGTTTTACAGCCGGGCGGTTGTTGGTTGGGGTAGCGGCCCTGCGCCTATCCGACCAGCAAATTCTACGGGTCTGCGTCCCGGCAATTGTGGTTGGTTCAGAGATCGGAAGAGCACACGTCTGAACTCCAGTCACGTGAAACGATCT
>CAYWZS010000055.1:0-25496 GCA_964462905.1 uncultured Anaerolineaceae bacterium | reverse complement strand
AAAGTGAGCTAGATGCCTACCTCCACGAAGCCAACGCGCAGTTCCATACCCTGAACTAGAGGCTAGCCCCTAACACAAAGGGCGGCTCGCGGCGCAAGTGGGCCGCCCAAATCTCGTCAACCGTGTTCAAAACCTGAATCCGCTCATTCTCCGGCAGGTTCAACGCCATCAACTCGTCCTCGTCCAACAGGTGAAACACCTCGTCCGGCGTAATGAACACATCCAGCGCCAAATCATCCGAACGTACATCGTCATCTGTGATCGTTGCCGGGCGCGTGATGTTGCAATACCACCCCCGCAACGCATTATCCGCCCCACGATGAACCCGAAATACGTTGTACCAACGATCGCTGTAAAACCACTCGTGGAACACATCCCCCCGGTAAAACACCGCCGGGCCAATATCCGCCGCCACCGGCTGAAACACCGCCCGCACATACACCCAACCTGCGCCCCGCCCCATCACCGTCCCCAAGTACGAGAGCACCTCACGCCCCATTGCATCGCACTTGTAAACGCGGTAGTTATTCTGTTTCATTCGGCCCGCCCCAACGTATGTACAACCATCAACAGCCCACTCGCAAACCGCACCGTTGCCTCCGGCTCAGTCATCATATTGCTGATCCCCCGCGCTGGACCAAACGCCAACGTCTCCCCAAATAGCGGATAATAGAAATTTTCCGTGTGAATGTCCGTCACAGCCGCAGTGAATGGAATCAACGATACCGTGTCACCCCGCCTGCCAACAATCGTGTGCGTTCCCGGCTGCACCAACCAAATCTGCTGGTCGCCAGAGACAAACCGCGTGTCCGTCGCCTGTAATTCCGGGAGTGCCAACAAGTACACATTGCCGAACGTCTGGTCAATACGCCGCCCCAACGCGCCAACCACACGAATCGTCGTGATGCCATATTCCACCACCCACTTAAGCGCAATTTCGAGATCCGTCTCATCTTTTTCAGGAGGATATGCCAAAATTTCGACACCCTGAGCCTCGAAGGCCGCCACCTCACCCGGCGTCAGCGAGTCCAAATCCCCCAAGATCACATGCGGCATCAACCCAAACACGGTCGTCGCCATCCGCGCCCCGCCATCCGCCGCAACAACCAACGGCGCTTCCACCGCTTCCAGGGCCTGTTGAACAACGCCCCCCCGGTTCACCGCCCCATTCGCGAAAATCAGCGCATACGTAGGTGACATTAGCTAACGGCTACGGCGCTGCCAGCGCCCCTTAATGCCCTCAATCTCGCTGATGTCACCCGCCTCGAGGAAGTCCAACACGAACCGTCCAAATCGCGCGTTCTCTAACATGGGGAAGTGCCGCGCACCCTCAATCATCAGCGCGACCTTCTGGTCCCTGTGGGAGGTCACATAATCCCACACCGCACTCTCCGGCGGTGTCAGCAATGGGTCGTTCCCCCCGTGAATGAACATCGTCGGCATCTGCAATTGCTGCACCGTGTCCAACATCTTCGGCGCGTCATATTCCGCAATGCTCTTCATCAACACGCGCTCATCCGTGTTCGGCAGGTCCGCCTGGAGCTTCTCATACTCCGGCTCGGTGCGCTTGAAACAGCGGTCCAACATGTCGCTCAAGCTCGTCGTCGCAATGCTCTGCGCCAGCATATTGCCAGACAAACTCATATCACCTTCGTTGGCATCATCGCCCATCGTCGCCCGCCCCCGGAAACGGTTCTGCACCGCCGCCCGCTCCAACAACGCCTGCCGCATCATCCCCGCGCTCGGGATCGTCGCCTCCATCGACCGCGACAACATCGTCCGGTCCGGGTCACTCGTCACATTACCGAAATCGCTCTTGCGCGTCGGTTGGCGGCCCGCCAACCCCCCAATATCAAATAACGGCGTGCTAATCAGCATCGCCCGTGGCACACGCTCCGTCTGGTGACGAAACGCGAACTCCGCCAACACCATTGCCCCCAGCCCATGCCCCACAAACGCCGCCTTCTTAATCGCGAGTTGGTCCATGAACTCCTCCAGCATATCCACCTGCTGCTGGAGCGTGTACTTGGTCGGGTTCTTCCCGCTGTCACCATACCCAAACAGGTCCAGCGCATACACCCGATACCGCATGTGCAGGTGCTGCATCACAGGAATCCAATAGCGCCAGGACCCCAACCACCCATGAACCAGCACCACCGGACGCCCACTTCGCCCGAGCTTCTCATAGTGGACGAGTTCCCCGTCAACGGTTATTGCGCTCATGCTGGTTTCTCCTTACGGTTACGGCTGATGCGAACAACACCACCTCTATGCAGTGCCGATCTGGTCCAAAAATTGCCTCACGCGTTGCAAAAGCTGCATCGGGTCAAACGGCTTATTGATAAAGCCCGTAGCCCCCGCAACCCGCTGCGCCTCACTGTCCTCGTCTGCCCCATTACCAGACAAAAACACGACCGGGATGTGCTGTGTGGCCGGGTCCGCCTTAATCCGCGTACACGCCTCTAGCCCCGTCAATCGTGGCATTCGCATGTCCAGCAAAATCAGGTCCGGCAGGTGCTCCTGCGCGGCGCTCACAGCCGCCTCACCATTCCCCACCGCCACAACAGTGTGGCCGCCCACCTCCAACGCGAACTTCACCAAGTCGCGAATGTCCTTCTCGTCCTCAGCAATCAGAATCTTTGCCATGTATTCCTCGGCGCTCTCACAGTCAATTTAGTCACCGCTCACCACATCCGCGTTGAGCGCACTCGCCGAGGCAGACCGCTTGTACTCAATCGGCAACGTCACATAGAAGGTCGTCCCAACCCCCTCCACCGACTCAAACCAAACCTCACCGTTGTGCAATCGAATCAACTCTCGGACAATCGGCAGGCCCAACCCCGTCCCCGAAGACGACATTTCCAACACATGCTCCTCATTGCGCGAGAACCGATCCCAAATCCGCTCACGGAATGCCTCTGGGATACCCAGGCCGTCGTCCTTAATATACATTAACAACGACTTATCTTGGTCCGGGTCTTGCATCAGGCCAACTTCGATATTACCACCCGGCGGAGTGTAGTGAAAGGCGTTGTCAAGCAGGTTGCCCACAACCTGAAGCATCTTGCGCCGGTCCAGCGCCGCACGCGGCAACGTCTCATCAATGTTCAGTTGTATCGTGTGGTTCTTGTCGTAGTGACGGTTCTGTGCGTTCGTCAACTGAATCTCGATAACATTCGCCATATCCACCGCCTCAATCACCAACGTCTCGCCCGCATCAATCTTCGACACCGTCAGCAGGTCCTCCACCAAAGCTGCCAACCGGTCCGTATTAGACTTGATGCTCACCATATTCTTCATCTGCGGCTCCGTCACCTCGCCCAACATCCCGCTTAACAACATCTCAGACGCCAACTTGATGCTCGTCATCGGTGTGCGGAATTCATGCGTCACGTTCAACACAAACTCGTTCTTGAGGTTGTCCACCTCCACGTCCCGCGTCACATCACGGAACACCGACACCATCCCCAGCGATTCCTCCCCCGTGTACACCGGCGCGATATTCACACTCACCACCCGGTCCCCAATGTCAATACGATCCGTCGGGTAAACCCCGCTGTCCGTGGCCTGCTTCGTCATAGACCACACCATCAACGGCTCGGCCCACGCCGCCACATTCCCACCGTACTCTGCGATCAACGTCGGCAACGTGCGGCCTAACACCTGGTCACGCGGCAACCCTAGCATCTCCTCCGCCGCACTGTTAAACAGGTTGATCTCGCCCTCCGGGTTCGTCAACATCACACCATCCGCGATACCTTCCAGAATCGCGTTCGACTTCTCCGTCTGTTCCTGCTCAGTGCGGAGCAACGTTCCCAAACGCTCCGCCTGCTCACGGATCAACGAGTACAGGTCCGCATTGTTAATCGCAGACGCAACCTGGTTCGCCGCCGCAATCACCACGTTCAACAACCCTTCAGAGAACCCAGCCACCGACTTACTCAACAACACCAACACACCCTGCGTGTCCTCGTTGTTCTCCAACAACACCGCCATCGCACTCCGCCACGGCTCCGCCCCAGGCACCGTCGTGTCCCAGTAGTCCATCTCCGTCAGGTCATCCACCAGCAACTCAGCATCCCCCGTCTGGGTGAGCCACGTCGCCAACATCTCTGCCGGGTGCGACGGCAACTCCTCGCCCTCCTCCACCCGCGTCAGCGACGCCCGGTTGTACAGGCGGTCCGTCATCGGGTCAATCAACAAGATCACACCGTCGTCCGCCTTCGCCGCGCTCGCCATCATCTGCAACGCACGGTTCAACACCCGGTCCATGTCCAGCGTCAACGCCAACTCCGCCGTGATCTGATAAAGCATGTCCAGCCGGTCGCGCTCCTCCTGCAACTCCTCCGTGCGCTCCTGTACCTCCGTGTTAAGCTGGTCCGCAAAGTTCCGCACCCGCTGGAACAGACGCGTGTTCTGTAGTGTCGCGCCCAACTGTGAGCCAACCGTCGTCAGGATACGCTGGTCATTCAGGCCAAACACCCGCGTCCGCTCCTCATCACGCACCGCCAACACACCCAGCACATCCTCACCAGAGATCAAAGGCACACCCAGGTAACTCTTAACGTTCCCCTCGCCGTTCGTCAGGCCCAAACTACTCCGAACCTCATCCGCCGCAAAGTAATCACTTCCCAACAGCAGCGGACGCTTGTTGCGAATAATGAACGACACCTCATCCGTTCCCAGCTTACGCGGCGCAATGTCCTCCACCACGCTATGACGCAGGAACAACGGAAATGTGATCTCATTGCTGGTGTCATCATAAAGCGCCACGTACAACTGCCGCGCCCCCGTGATCCCCGGTACTTGCTCCCGCACAATCTGCAACATACCATCCAGGTTCATATTCGCAGAAATCGCCTGCGACAACTCGTTAATGGTGAACAACTCGTTCATCTGCGCGTCAGCCTCCGCCGACAACCGTGCATTCACAATCGCCGCCGCCACCTGCGACCCCAACGCCTGCGCCAACCGCTGCTCCTGCTCCGTGATAACCCGGAACGCCTCCGTTATCTCCACCTGGATCAAGCCTATAGCATCGTTTTGCACCACCAACGGCACAAACATCCGGGCATAGTCCCCCTGCGCCAGCAGTTCATCGCGTTCAGCATCATCTGCCCGTGGGTCGTCCACCGTGACCACCACCACATCACGCTGACGGATCGCCCGCGCACGCGACGGATACTTCGATACCTCAAAGCGCGTCCCCTCCGGGCTAATTCGGTCCACGTTACCCACACGGTTCACGTCAAGCTGCACCTCAAGCATATCGTCCATCTGGTCCAGAATCATAATCGCGCAGTCGTCCACGTCCAACGCCTTCAAGAACAGGTCCGCCACCCGCTTGAACACCTCGTTCAAGTCCATCGTTAACGAAGTCGAATTCGCCGCTTCCAACAATGTCTGAAGCTCACGTGTCCGTAACGTCGTCTCCTCAAGCTGGTTCGCATTCTGAATCGCAATCGCCGACTGGTTCGCGATAATCAAACTCGTCTCCAACGTCTCCGGCCCTAACAACAACTCCCCAGACCGCGTCTCAAACTCGAATGCCCCAATCAAATGCCCCGGCGCAACCATCGGCACCAACAGATAGTCCTTCAAACCACGCACATCAACATGGTCGCGGATCTCCGGCGACAGGTCCTCCGGCATCTTTGTCCGGTCATGGCTGTGGACCAACGGCTGTAGGCGCTCAATAATGTACAAGAACAACGGGTTCTCCCGTAGCGCAATCCGTTGGGTCGGGGCCGCCTCCCCGCGTGGATAATCCACCATCACCCGCCCAATTTCGCTTGTCGGGTCAAACATAATCGCCCGCGCCTTCTCCGCCTTCACCGTGTTAGAAATCTCCGTCAGTGCAATCTCCACAATGTTCTCGCTGTCCATCGACTGCACCAACGCCAACGATACCCGGTTGAGCACACTCAACCGCTCCGTGCGGGCGTTCGTGTCCGCAAATAGCTGCGCGTTCGAAAGCGCCACCGCCACCTGGTTAGCGAACGCCGTCGCCGCCTGTTCTCCCTGGGCACCATAAAACGCGGCTTCAACCTTTCCCAACGAAATCAACCCGATCACCGTCCCCTGGTAGACCAGCGGCACACCCATCCAACTCTGCATATTGGCATCACCCGGCAACGCATACGTGTACGTCTTGAGGAAAGTCCCCAAATCACCAATCGTCATCGGCGTCTGGTATTCCACAATATGCGACAACCGCGTTACATCCGCCACCACCGCCCGGATCGGCGGCGAAAGCGGCACGTTCACACCCCCAGCCCCCACCAACCGCATGTATTCCGGCCCCTCACGCTGCCAGATCGTAATCGTGTCGAACTCAATAATATCCGACATCACATCCAGCGCCGTGTTGATAACAGCCTCACGGTTCAACGTACTGGTAATCTGCCCAGACGCCCGTGTGAGCGCCGCCAACTGTCCCGCACGCTCCGCAACATTAGCCTCCAAACGTGCTCGGTCCGTCACGTCCTCCACCAGCAGCACCGCCCCGTCAACAACCTCCTGTGCCACCAGCGGATAAATGTAGAAGTTCCGCACCACAAAGTCTGGAAGGTCCCCCAGTTGTACCTGCATCCGCTCATTGAGGATGCGCTGTGGCTCCGCCGTCTCCAGCACCTCCCGCAGCGGGGTATCTAGCACCTCCACCAGTTCCGGGCTGTAGTCAAACAACATCATGCGCCCACGGCTCACGTCCCAGCCGTACTCGTCCTCCATAAACTGATTCGCCGTCAACACATACCCCGAACGGTCCAGCACCACAATACCCTGCTGAATCGACTCCACAACCGACTCGTTAAACAGCCGGAGATTCACCGCCTGGTTAAACAACCGCGCATTCTGAATCGCAACCGCCATCAACTGCGCCACACGCGTAAACAAGCGCGTCGCCTCATCCACCGCGTACCCCTGGTCCTGCTCACTCCCAAAGTGGAGCGCCCCCAACACCTCACCGCCAGAGGCCAACGGCAACACCAGCGACACCCGCTCACCCGTATCCCATGCTGCTTGCAAATCCTCATACGCGCTCACATCATCACCCGGTCCAAACATCAACTCGGTGTTCTCCGCACGCGCCCGTCCCAACGCCGTACCCGCCAACGACACCCGGTGCTCCTCACTCGAAACCAGCATGTCGTCCTTCTCCACACGCACATGAACCAGGCGATAACCATCATCCTGGACCAACGCCGCCGTCATCCTACCAAACGGAGCCAGCCGGAAGGCATTGTGAGCCACCGACGCCACAATCTCATCAACGTTCAGCGTACTCACGATGTCGCCCAACAACGCATTCAGCCGGGCCTCTTGCTCCGCACTGCGCACACTGCTAAGGTACAAGCGCGTGTTCTCAATCGTCGTGGCCGCCTGATGCGCGAAGATCTCCAGGACCGATATTTTCTGTACATCTGGCCGTAAATTATCCTGTGGGCGGTCCAACGAGATGATCCCCAACAATTCGCTGTTCGCCCCACGTATCGGGACCAACAACATATCGCCGTCGTGCCAGTCCTTCGGCCCAACACCGTGCATCGTGCGATTGCCCACATAAGCCGCGCTTAACGCGTCCAACCCGGCAATCTCCATCTTGATGATGTCCTCAATCGCGTAGAAGTAAGACTCGCTGATGCGATGCTCATCAAACAACAACGATTCCGCCATCTCCACCGAAATCATGTCCGCCTTGCTGCGCTCAAACGTGTCCACAGGTAACCCAGCCTGCGTCTCGCGCTTCAACATGCCGTCTACCGGGTCCACCATCGTCACCACCACCACATCAAATGATGCGCTGGTCACAATACTGTGCGCCACAGACTCCAACATCATCGTCTGGTCCACATTCGCCTGTAGCATCTGGCCCAACTCGAAGATTTGGTTCAACTGCGCTACACGCTTGCGCATCTCCTCACCACGCTGCATCTGCTCGTGGTAACGTAATGCGTTACCATACCCCAACGACGCCTTCGACCCCAACGTCCGCAGAAACGACACCGACCGCTCATCAAACCAATTCGGGCGGCGGTCATACAGATAAATCACCCCAACCGGGAACTCAGCATAGCTGAACGTCAACGCCACAGCCGAAACCGCATTCGCCGGGAGCGGCAACATATCTGTAGCCGCATAATCCCCCACCACAACCACCCCATCCGGGGCCGCCAACGCCGCCTTCTCAACATCCGCCAACGACGACATAATATTCTGCATCCCAGACCGATACACCAAACGAGGCCGCCCACGCTGCGGCATCCCATCAAACGAGCGCACCGAGCGCACCAGCGCAATCGTCCCGCCGACAGCCCCCGTCCCAGTCGCGGCTTCCTCACGTACCGCATCCAGAATAGCCGCCAGCTCAACCGTCTGGTTCAACGTGTGGCTCACATGCGAGATAGCAACCAACTCCTTCTCGCGCCGTTCTAAGTTCTGCCCAGCCACCGCAAACAAACGCACACGGTCAATCGTAGACGAAAGCTGCGCCCCAATTGTCGCCAACAGGCGCAACGCCCCTTCGTCATATGCCCCACGCAAGCAGTTTGCCACCACCAACTCACCCAACCGTTGGTCACCCAGGGCCAAAGGCACCACAACCATATCGTAGATACCCAGGTCGTGTACCATCCCGTTGTAGGGGGGGCGGTCCGCCAAGTCACGCGGGGCATCATTCGCCAACAGCGGCTCACCCGTGTTTGCCACACACAGGTCATACCCCTCGCTTCGGCTGTCATAACGAATCACCTCGTTGAGTTCCGCCCCAAACACCGAACGCGGCGTTGTCACCAACGCCCCATCCTCCTGCAACACACTCAACACCACCAGCGCACTGTCCATCAACGCCCCCACCTCAGCAAGCACCGGGGCCAGCGTCTCATCCAACGTCACCACATTCCCCGCCCGCTCCGCCAACTGCCGCAAACGTTCGGCTTCGTTCGCCCGCCGCTGTACCTCGCTCACCAAACGAGCATTTTCCAGGATCGCCGCCGCCTGTGTCGCGAAGATCAACAACAACCGTGCATCATTCTCGTTGAAGTCCTCACCAGAGTGTTTATTCGAAACCTGAATCACACCGATCTTCTGGCCCCCAACCGTCAACGACGCAATCAGCGTCTTTTCCACCCCTAACCGCTCCGCCAGGGTCGCCAACCCCGCCGCAAACACCAGCGCATCGGCCCGGGCGCGGTTGGTATACCACGCGTCCTCCTCCTCCCACAACTCGCGGATCACCTCGTTCGCCCCCAGGTCAATCTCGTAATCCGCGATCTGCTCGTCCGCCACACCGTAAAAGGGGGGTTGCGCCACCAGCTTGTTCTGCTCCTCGTCGTACAACAACATACCCACCATGCGGATCCGCATCAGGCCCGCAATACGCATGTTGATGTCCGAATAAACGTATTCGGCATCCTCGCTGCTCAACGCACCAATCGCGTGCGTGATCTCCTGCAACCCCACCAACTCCGTATCATGCCGTTGCTCAAGCTGGTACAGGCGAATATTCTCTACCACAATTGCCGCCTGTGTCACCAAAATACGCAAATTCTGCACATCCTGGTTAGCAAACCCAGCCAAGCCCACCTTATTCGCCACAAACATCACGCCAATGCGCTGGTTCCCAATTCGCATCACCACCAAAATCAGGTTCCGTAGCCCCGCCGCTGCCACCACCGGAGCCAACCCAATGTTCTCGGTCATCGGGTCTTCCGCTAAGTCATTAGAAATCCAATATTCCTGATTATCCCAAATGTCGCGGGTAGGCTGGCCCTCGCCCACATTCATCGCCATGATAGACACAATCTGCGGCGGCAACCCGAAGAACGGTGGCTGTGCAACCAACAACTCACGTCGATTATCGTATAGCAACACCCCCGCGACCTCCGCGTCCACCAGGTTCGCAATCCGCTTGTTCAGCGCCGTGTAAACCTCCGAAACATCCGCCTCAAGGTCCTGCCCCTGTGTAATCTGTTGCAACGAGGCAATATCATCAATCCGCCTCACCTGTGCAGCGTAAATTTCCGCGTTATGAATCGACGTCGCAATCGGTTTCGCCACCGCCTGCAACAACGCCAGATGCCGCCGCGAAAAATACCCCGGTTGCGCGTGAGTCAACTCCAACGTCCCCAGGAAATGATCCGCCAACAGCAACGGCACCCCTACAAAGCTCCTGTAAGGGTTATCATCCAGCTTTGGCGCAATCGCATCACTCGCGTTCACATCCGGGATCAACAAGGGTTGCCGGGTCCGCGCAATCGCCCCTGTCACCCCCTCACCAAGTTTATAACTACCCCCCGCGCTCGCCAGCGACAACACATACCCCGCATCCCCCACCCAGCCCCGCTGGTACAAAACCTCATCATCAACGTCCCACAGGGCAATCTCGCCGCCGTCAATCTCGATGTTCTTCGCAATAATCGTCAGAATCGTCTGTAACGACTGGTCCACCCCCAGCGCCGCGTTGACCATCTCCCCAATCTCGTCCAAAATCCGCATCGTCGCCGAAATATCAAAGTCGCCCCCAGCGACCGCCATCTCCTGCCCCATCTCACGCAGCGTCACCACCATTCGCAGGCCCTTATCACCGGGGATCAACTGCGACCCCCCCTCCACCCACCGACCCCCAAACTGAAACGCCGCCCGTGATTCCTCCGTGAACAACTCGCGGAAGTTCTCGGCAGGATGCGCGTTCTGCGACATCACCTCTAACGTCGGAGTCCCAGACCCCATCCCCAACCACTCACGCAAACGGGCGTTCGTGTACAGCAGGTGGCCGTGTTCACTAGCAACAATCACAGCATTTTCAGTCTGGGCCGTCTGAATACTCAGATCATGCTCCAGCACAGGCTTATTGCCGAGCATTCGCCGTTGGTTCGTCCAAATACCGATACCAACGAGGATTATCACCCCGGCAAGGATTACAATTAGGGAGAATGAAAGCATAGCAGATACTCTGTAATCAAACAGACGTTGGGTTGCCAGGCCGCCCCCTTAAGGTTGACGGGCTGTAGCATAATTCTAGCATTGAACCAGATTTTAAGCGAAAACGGACGCCCCATTTGGGCGTCCGTCTGCCATTTCCTAACGATATTCTATCTCAGCTTACCACGACGACAGCAACTTCGATCCCGTGTTCGCGTTGCCGATCCCCCCACGTCGGTTCTCCGCCGCCAACTCCGTCACCTCACGAATATCGGAAAACTGATGCGTCTTAGTAGAAACCGCCCCCACCGACAGCGTCATCAACGGCGTTTGCTTCTCGCCCCCGTCACTCGTCGGAGCCAAAATATACTCACGCTCGCGGTCAATAAATGAATAGTGCTGCTTCACCTCATCATCAAAACGGTCCACCAACCGTTGTTTCAACTTCTCAGCGTCCGAAGCGTGCGTAATCACCACAAAGTTATCGCGCCCTGGGTGGCCCACATAGTCATTGGTCGTCCCCAACTCATCAATCACCTCCCCGATCAACAACGCCATGAACCGAATCACCTCGTCACCCGCCACAAAACCATACACCTCTGTAAATGGATCAAAGGTGTTGATCTTGATGTCCATGTACGCCCAGTCATCATCAATGTGCATCAAGTTCCGCAGATGCTCCTCAATGAGCCGCCCCGTAGGTAAGTTGGAACGCGGGTCAATCTGGTTTTGACGGTCCGCCGCCGCAATCGCGTTCTGCACCCGCAACTTCAGTTCCTCAATGTCGAACGGCTTCGTAATGTAATCATCCGCGCCCAGTTCCAACCCCGCAATCTTATCGCTGCGCTCGTCCCGCTGCGTGAGGAAAATGATCGGAATATGGCTGGTGCGCGTCGTCGTCCGTAGCTCGCGGCACACATCATAGCCGTTCATGTCCGGCAACATAATATCTAGCACAATCAGTTTTGGAAGCTGCTTCCGTGTCGCCTCCAGCGCATCCCCCCCGCGTGGGGCAACCTGCACCTCATAGCCCTGCCCGGTGAAGTAAATACGCAGCATGTTCGAGATGTCGAAATCATCCTCTACGACGAGAATACGGCCCTTGCTCACGATGTTGCCTCACTTGTCTTGACTAACCAGCGGGGTTACGCTCCACAACGCAAACACAGCAGTCTGCGTCTGCTATACCTCATATCATACTAGGGTTACGCCCAGAAAGCTACTAAAGCCTGCATTTCGCACCGAAGAACCTCCACCAACGCCACGCAGTATTGAATCGTCAACCCCTAATAACCCCCATCCTCCTCATACGCAACAAACGCTGGCGCAATCCCCGTCGCGTCCCCATTTTCGTCGCGGCTGTGCCGCCACGTCGTCACCATCTCCCAGATACGCCGCTCATGATTCGCCACCGCCACCGCGTCCAACGCAACATACGCCTCCACATCATACAACAACGCCCGCGCCAACCTATCGCTGTCCGTGTTTAACCGACCTGCCAGCAGCCCCAACGCCTCCACCGCCGTCTCACACATCGTCCCGTCGTCCAACAAGAACAGGTAATCCGCCCCACCGCGCATCTCGTCCGTAATCACATGCGCCCCCAACTCGGAAATCCCCTTGAGGTGCGCGTGTAAACAGTCCTTCGGCGGCAGGTCCTCCGCCATGATGATGTGCCGCATAATCGTGATGTCCTGCTGAACATGAAGCAGCTCCTCCAACAGCAGGTCCTCCGGCGTCATATACCCCATCTCTGGATGCTGCTTGATGTACATCAACTTCCCAAACTTCGCCGGGTCATCTCCCCGGTGTGGCGTGGCGACACTCCCAAAGCGCGTCGTCCGCAGCAAATGTTGCGCCTCAACAAGCGTCAGCGCCTCATCCCCCAGCACCTCCGGCGCGAGTAGCGTGCCCCCGTAATAAATCAATGTTTCTTTGAGGGTGTTCAGCACCACCACCGCCGGGAGCACCCCCAACACCGGGAACAAATCCGCGTGATCGTGATACAACGCCGGAATCGTCGTGTTGAGGTAATCCAGATGACGCGGTTCCAAGTGCGCGTGCATAAAATCCGGCACAATCACCCGAAACGGACGGTCCTCCGGCGGAATCCGCCCCGCACGCCCATTCCCCAACGCAAACGCAGCAGTGGCTCCGGTCCCAAGCGCGATAAACTGACGACGATTCAACTGCATAGTGTAATGTTTCCCCATGATGATATGCCAATCCCCACCAGCCCAGACCTACACAACAGTGTCGGCCTTCACAACAAGAATCCTCAACAACCGTTTCACTTGCTCGTTGCTCATTACTCGTTACGCGCCACCAACAACTCCCCACCTACGTCTGCATATACAGTCGCCCGCCGAACTGCTCCACCAACTGATCGTCCAGATCGTCCGCATACCCCGCCACCTTCGTGATGATGTCGTTCACCTCCACCGAGTCCAGCCCCTCAATCGGACGCTCGTAGAACACATACACCACATCCGTATACACACCCAACGCCGCGCTCGTCAGTTGTAGGTTGAGTTCCAACAAATGCCGATACAGCGGCAACGTCGCCTCAGTCGGAATGTGGATAATCGGCGACAACACCTGCAAATAGCCGACCCCCTCCTGCACACTCAAATAAATCTCCACAATCGCTGAACCCCGCCGAAAGCTCCACCCATACCCCTCATCCGTGTCCATCCGAATATCATCCGGCACCAGCCCGATCTGCTCCAGAATCACGTCGATAATTCGCGCCTGCTTCTGCATCGGCGTCTCGCCACCATCACCCCGATTCTGGTTTCTACCGCCAAATCGCAACATCCCTTATCGCCTCACCCTTTAATAAAAATAGATTTAGCCGCCGCATTCCATACAGCAGGTCTCTCCAACCAACAACTCCCTGGTCATCGCATATCTGTCGGATAATACTGGCTCGCCAGTTCGTGCGGGGTCAACCGCCGCCCACGATACATTGGGAAGGTCGCCCCACAGTGTTCACAATAGTACAAACGCGCCGCCCCCGCCGCGCTCCGGCAACCACACGTCCCACAGTAAATGTCATTGGGCCGTGTCCGTTCCTCCTCGAAGAACAACTCAATCTTGCGTTGAATCTGCGAGATGTGTAGGCCATGCAAGTTCCCACTGTTGCGGTCAGCGTTGCGCGTCAGCATCCCCACCAAATCCCCGCCATCATCCAGCAACGGCGCACCGTTGTACGAACGCGGCATCCGATTAGAAAACGTGGTCGGAATCCACCCAGCAGGCAGTTTGCGCCGTGTCAACCGCACCTCGCCCATCTCCGTCCGTTCGGTGTAATCGTCCGCCGTCAATGGCGTGTGCGCCGGCACCGTGCCCATCGGGGTCCGGTCTCGCAGGGCAGCCACATCGAGCCGCGCCCGGATAAACGCCAAGTCGAACTCCGGGTATGACCGCACCACCTTACCCGCCAACTCCCGCCCATCCCGGCTAACAAGCACAACTTCTGTTACATCCCCCACAACATAGCGCGTCGTTGCCAGCAAACCGTTCCGCACCACCAGGAACGCCGTCCCAATGCCGTTCGGCCCACCCTCCACGCCAAACTCCCACATGCGCGGCACATTCACCCCCTGTGCCGTTAACGGCCCCGTCCCACTAAGCGGCCCTGTGCCCGGTAGTGGCCCCGTTCCCGGCAACTGGGCCGGTGGCAACGCACCCGTCGGTGTAGCACGCGGGTCCGTGTAAATCGGTTGTGTTGAGGTCGCCACTGGCGGCGGCGCAGGCGGCACCGGCGGAACGGACTGTGTGGGCGGTCGTAGCGCATCCAACCGACGCCGCGCCTCAGCGTTACTCGGGTCCGCCTCAACTGCCGCCTCATAACACCGTATCTGGAACTCGCGGTGCTGGCTGGTTGTCGCCAACCACATATAACCAACCGCTCGCAAGGCGTTCGGCACGTCCCGCCCCATCAACCCCTGGCGCAACAACTGCTCCCCCTGCTGCACATTCCCGGCCTGCAACGCAGCAATCCCATTTTCGATAACCTGCCTGGACATGGGCGCACCCCTCCTCAAAAACTACTATTGATCCCGTGCGACCCATTATATGCAGTTCATCAGCAGGATGCCACCACCCACACTCACTCCACCCGCACCCATTCAGATGCCGCATCCTGCTGCTCCGGCAACCGCACCGCCTGGTAGAACGTCTGTCCCGGCTTCAACGGGAACCGCCCCCCCGCCTCCGTTGTGATATACAACAAAGACTCCCGCGTCGGGCGCTCCCATCGCGTGCGGTACCACTGCCCATCACGCGCCACCAACGCCTCCCCCTCAAACCACAACTTAATATGGATGCCGTAGCTACGGTTGCCCTGCCACTCGCTCTCCGCAATGTCCGAGAAACTGTGATCCGCAAAGATCACCACCACATTCTCAGCAGATACCCGTTCGCCCGTCAGCGAATCCGTATGCCACTGCCCATCGCTCATCCGCTCATAGTGCCCCGCCTCCGCGTTGTAAAACCACTGCGCCCGCGTCGCCCGGTATCGCACATCCACCACATTCGCCGCCCCCAACGCCCCCTCTGGCAGTGCCTCCGTGAACGCCAACCCACGCAGGTTCGCCGGGGCGTTCACCCCCTGGCTAGACGCCAACCCCCAAATATCCGCAGGCGTAGCAAACAAGTTGTGCGGCACCGGCACACGCTCATCACGAAAGTAAAACGGCGGCCCGTACAACACCCCCTTAAACGCCCGTTCTGCAAAGTCCGACGGCGGCACAATCTCACGCCCCTCCGCCAACCGTGCCTCCGCAATCCCAATCGCCTCGCTACCGTAAATCTGCTCCTCCACCCCCGTACTGCCCCCAGAGAACACCAACAATCCCTGGTACATCGGCGCAAGTTCATAGTCAATCAACCGCCCACTGCGAATCGACCCCACCCGCTCCGGCGTCCCACCATAGAACACCGCCGAAAAACGCGTCAGGCCGCCCTCGGCATAGTGCTCCCACACATGGTCCGCACGCCCAATCCCCGCCTGCGGGCGCACCAAAGGCGGCGCGTTCGAAACCTTCGCGATAATTGGACGCCGACTCAGCGCCGCCGGGTCCACAACCAACCCCGTCAACGGATTCACGTTCTCCGGGTAAGTCTCCGGCCCGATGAAGTTCGCCGGGAACACCTCCGTCTGTTCTTCTGGAACCAAAGTCGGCGGCGGCTCCGTCGGATTGAACGTCGCCGTCACCAACGAACTCACAGGCTCCACCGCCGCGCCCGTGACCTGTGTCGCCCCAATCGGCAACGGGCCAGATGTCGCCGTGATCTGTACATCCGGCCCCGCCACAACCCTTGAACCCGGAGACGTGCCCAGCGTACAAGCCACCATAAACCACACCGCCAGCCCGATCGTGATTACATAAACACGCATACAAAGCAACCTCGTCGTTATTTGCATGGGTTAAATCTCGCTCCGTCACCCATTATAGGGCTTTACAGTGCCCCGTATAGATCATTTCACCCCACCGTCGCACCATTCGTAATGATCTCCACAACCCACATCCCCCCATTCACATGCTAGAAAAGCGTAGGCGTTACAACAGCAACCCACCCCACAAACTGTAAAAATGTCATAACCGTGCTTGAACCCATCACAGGAATAGGCACCCCTCACCGCCGGGTTGGTTGACTTGATTCCATGAGGGGGCTATAATCACCAACAAGGATTTAACAATCGACATAATTGCGATTTAGAGTAGGGGTAATTCGATGCCACTCAAGGCAAACCTACGTGACATCAGTCCGACCCAAGTACTAAACCTCGTCAACCTCGCGAAGAAGTCTGGCATGTTAACCGTCTATGAGGCGGTCAACATCGAGGGAGAGGTGGACGCGATGAACAAGGTCAAGCAAAAAGCCGGGGCCGAACGGTGCCGGGTCGGGTTTAAAGCTGGTAAGTTGATCTACGCCGCAATGGGCAACCAAGACGGCGACCTGATTACGGTGCTTCACAAAGCCGGTAAACTCACCGACAACCAGGCCAAGGTCATCCGCGAGCGGACCAAGGACAGTAGCGACAAGGCACTCGCCATGCTGCTAATTAACGCCAACTATGTGACCCAACAGGACATCGTCACCAGCATTCAGCAACACACGCTAAATGTCGTGACCAACATGTTCACTTGGGCAGAAGGGCCTTTTGTCTTTGAAGACGACAAAATGCCCAGCAACGACCGGATTCTGGTGCCAATCGACCTGGAAAACCTCATCATCAAATCCATCGAAAACATGGAGAAGAACCAAACACTGATCGAGGAAATCCCAGACCTGAATGTCGCGCTACGCTTCCCAGAAAACCCCAAAGAGAAGTTCAAAGGCATTCACCTCAGCGTCGAAGAATGGCGTGTGGTATCCTTCGTGAATCCCAAAAACAGCATCAAGCAAATTGCCAAAGCGACCAACATGTCCGACATGGAAATTCGCAAGGTGGTCTACGGGCTGGTGATGGCCGGGCTGGTACAAATCGTCAAACCCACCTCAGGCGTAGCCCCAACACCCACCGACGGCAAACGCCCACGCCCCAAGCCCAAACCACAGGTGCAGGAAAGCGTGGTCAACCGACTGATCGACAAAATCCGGTCACTCTAGCAGCAGCATCATTTACTCGGGCATAATAACTGGAAGAGCAGGTGCGTGAATGCAAACTGTTAAAATGGTTATCACCGGACCCTTTAGTTCTGGTAAAACGGAGTTCATTCGCTCCATCAGTGAGATCGAAGTGGTTTCTACGGAAAAAGGCATCTCCGACGAAACAGCAGAATCTCGCGTGAAAGACAATACAACCGTCGCCATGGACTTCGGTCGTATCACAGTAGACGAAGACCTGGTGCTCTACCTCTTCGGAACACCCGGCCAGCGCCGTTTCGACTTCATGTGGGAAATCCTTGCCGAAGGTATGCTCGGCTTTGTCGTCATGGTAGACAGCTCCAAGCCAGAAACCTTCCGCGAGGCGAAAAGCATCCTGGAAACCTTCCGTGCCTACGCCCCTACCCCCTATGTCGTCGCAGCCAACAAGCAAGACCATCCAGAAGCCTGGGACACCGAAGACCTCCGCATCGCACTTCGCATCGAAGAAGACGTGAAGTTGCTGCCCTGCGTTGCGACCGACAAAGAAAAGGTCAAAGAGGTTCTGCTCGAACTGCTGTACTCCATCCTCGAAGAAATGGAAGGCTAACGTACAGTAGCGCCACTTGCTGGGAAGAGGCTGTCGTCGGGCATCTGAGGGTACAGCGGCCTGTCACATCGTAAAGGGTTGGTCACTGTGGCAACACTCGTCACCGAACAGGGCATAGTCCATTATGAGTCTTACGGGCGTGGACGCCCTGTTCTTCTGTTACACGGCTGGTTAGGCTCCTGGGCACTCTGGCGCACCTCCATTGAGGTCCTCGGTGGGGAATTTCGTACCTATGCACTCGACTTCTTCGGTTTCGGGGAATCCGGCGACAAAGCAGACAATTTCTCCGTCGACAACTTTGTGTTACTCGTCAATCAATTCATGGAACGCCTCGGCATCGTCAAAGCCCCCCTCATCGGTCACTCGATGGGTGGCACCGTCTCCCTCAGTACCGCCATCCGCTTTCCACAACGCATCGTCAAAGTCGTCGTCATCGGCTCCCCCATCCAGGGGAACTCCCTGAACATGCTCCTGCACGCCTCCGGCAACCCCTACTTCGCCAGGTTGATCTGGAAATTCCCCAACCTCGTGCGCCTGTTCATCCAGGGGTATGCCTACTTCATGGCGAACAACGGCGGGGCCATGTCTCGAATGATCGGCCAAGACCTCACTAAAGTCACGATGGAATCCTTCTTCGAAAGCATCGGCACCCTGCGCGAAACAGACCTGAGAACTGGGATCGAGGCGCTGCAAATGCCCGTTATGGGGATGTATGGGCGTAAAGACATTATCGTCAACCCCAACCAAGCCAAGCTCCTTAAACAACACATCCCACACAGCCGTATCGACTGGTACAAAGACGCCGGTCACTTTATCATGCTAGACAGCCCAGAGCGTTTCCACACCTCCGTTGTGGATTTCCTCAATAACGGGTAACAAACAAGAAGCCACGGGCGCGTTGCTGTTGGGAGCAGGACCGCGCCCCTCATGACCACCAAGAATCATCACCGCAAATAGAGCATCTACGGGAGTTGCCGCGTATGGTTGCCAGGGTAGCGAGAAACAGACGAAAGAAAATCCGCCGCATCAAGCGCCGCATCCTTGAAGACCACAAAATTGTCCCACCCTTCAACCAACGCGCCGCCGAACTCACCATCGGCGACACCACCCTCAACTTCTACCACGAACGGCTCATGAAAAGCTACTTCGAAAAACGCGGCTACCGTATCGAACTCGACGAATCCCTGACAGACCGTATGCAGGTCTTTATGATTCCCCCCGTCCAGGACAACGAAGGCGACCTCATCCCCTACATCGTCTACCGGGATAGCCTCTGGTTCGACGAAGAATTTCTCGACTACTTCATCACCGAGGCCCAAAAAACCGGGCGGGCCTGCCGCGCCGCCGTCCCCGCAAATGATAAGTGTTACCAAACCTACACCTTCAAACTCGCACACAACATGGAAGCCAGCTACACCGCCGACGAAACCCCCATCTACACCCTGGACCTCTGGTACCTGCCCCGTGGCTTCACGCCAGACATCACCACCATCGTCATCCCCAGCAACAGCAAAGAAAAAGGCTTCTACACCGTCCCAGACTTCATGGCGACCAATGAAGGCGACCTTACCCACCACCTCCCAGAACGTGCCGTCCTCTTTATCGAAACCTGGTTCCATGTCTACATCGCCGCCATTATCTTTGGCGTATTCACCCGCGCTAGCCGCATCGATGAAGCCATCGAACGCCACAACCTGCTCTCCCTCAAACTGCTCTGGCAGGCCATCATCGAACAAAAACAAATCCTCAGCACCTCAACCATGGTCGAAATCGGGCGCAACACCACCATCCACCCCTCCGCCATCATCACCGGGCCAGCCAAAATTGGCGACAACTGCAACATCGGCCCCGGCGTCATCATCGACAACTCCACCATCGGCGACAACGTTACCATCGACAGCGGTTGTGTCGTCTCCCTTAGCACAGTCGGCAACAACTGCTTCTTGCCCTTCCGCGCTTCTATTTACCTCACCGCCCTGATGGACAGCACCATTGTCGCCCAAAACACCTGCCTCCAAATGTGCGTCATTGGCCGCAATAGCTTCATCGGTGCAGGCATCACCTTTACCGACTTTAACCTCATCGGGATTACGCAAAGAGACGAACACGGTCGCACCCGTCGCACCGTCCCTCGTCCCATCGGCGCAGCAAGCCAAGCACTCGATATTGAGGACACCGGGCAAACCGTGCTCGGGGGTGCCGTCGGCCACAACTGCCGCTTAGGGTCCGGCCTCATCATCATGCCCGGGCGCATGGTCGAGTCCGACACCCTCCTATTCGCCTCCCCCCAACGCCGCGTGATTAACCGCAGCATCACCTTCGAGGAAAGCGACCACCACTACGTAAAAGGCGGTGTTGAAGCCCACCGCCGCATGTACCCGCGTCCCGGTGAAGTCACCGAACACATGCCAGAAGAGGGATGGAATGAATGGTAGAGGATACCTTTGCGTTTATCATCCACCCTATCCACATCAAAGAACACGCCAAGAAGAAATTTCCCTTCTGGGCCAGCCTCCTCTCAGAACAACAAATTAACCATGTCTCACGCTACTTCCCCCCCCTCTACATCTCCGAAGTAACAGGCATTCGCTCTGTCGCCACCGGGCGCGAGCTACACGGTTGGTTGCTCGCCGTCCCCTACACCCCACCCACCATGATGTCCCTCCCCGTCGAGGAAGTCTACGACAAAATCGTCGCCACCGGGGAAAAAGCGCAGAAACTCGGCGCGAAGCTCCTCGGCCTCGGGGCCTACACCTCCATCGTCGGGGACGCCGGACGCACCCTCGCGGACCGCCTGGACATCCCCGTCACCACTGGCGATAGCTACACCGTCGTCATGGCTGTCGAGGCCGTCCGCGAGGCCGCCCGCCACATGGACATCCAGATGAACGAAGCCACCGTCGCCGTCGTCGGTGCAACCGGGGCCATCGGCAAAACCTGCGCCCAAATGATCGCCAACGAATGCGCCCACCTGCGCGTCATCGGTCGCCGCGAAGGCGCAACCCACGCCGTCCGCGAACTCTGTGAGGGCCAAAAGGCGCACGTCACCGCCAGCACGAACATCAACACCATCTACGATGCCGATCTCGTCCTCACCGTCACCAACGCCCTCACCGCCATCATCGCACCCCAACACCTCAAACCCGGCGCAGTCGTCTGCGACGTCGCCCGCCCCCGTGATGTCTCCCGCATCGTCGCCCAACAGCGTGATGATGTCCTCGTCATCGAGGGCGGCATGGTAGAAGTTCCCGGCCCAGTAGAATTTAACTTCAACTTCGGCTTACCCCCCAAAATGGCCTACGCCTGCATGGCGGAGACAATGGCGCTCGCCCTCGAAGGCCGCTACGAAGACTACACCATCGGCAAACACATCGCCGTCTCCCAAGCCGAAGAAATCAGCGGCATCGCCTCACACCACGGCTTTCGCCTTGGCGGATTCCGTAGCTTCGAGGAGGCCATCAGCGCCGAAACCATCGCCGCCGTCCGCGCCCGCGCCGCCATCACCCGCAAAACATGGTCCCCCGCCACCAGCTAGGGACCAACTCACCCCAACATCTCCCGCATCCTCCCCTGCACCGCACTCGGCGACATCGCAATCCGCCGCTTCCGCTGCAAATACGCACTCACATTCGTCGCTAAACGGGGTACGACCTCCGGGTTTTCACGCAACACATGCCCCATCAACTCCGGCGAGATCTCCAAGATCTCCACCTCGCTCACCGCCGTCACCCCCGCCGCCTCAAACGGTTCCCCCAAAAACAACCCCCGCTCCCCAAAGAACTGCCCCGGCTCAATCTCCCGCGCTGGCGAATCCGGCCCCAACGCCAAAAACGCCTCCCGCTCCACCTCTGTGGGAATATCCTCCGCCAACCGCCGATACAAATGATACGGGTCCGATGTCAACTGCGACGCACGCCGCACCAAGTACCCACTCAACGGCCCCATATACTCAGAAAGCTGCTCCCGTACCCGCTCCAACTGCTCCTGCTGCCAATAGTTCTCCATGAAAATCGTGTTCTCCTCGACCTCCGCCGTCCCCACAGGCAACGGCATACTCACCATCCCCCGCACCACCACAAACATCGACAACCGCGACGGCCCCACCACCTGTATTTCCTCCCCCGGCGCGAAGATCAACCGCACCGTCCCCGCCAGCACCTCCCGCACCACCGCCAACGGCACCCGCTCAAACAGCCGCACCGACGACAACACCACCAACTCATCCCGCTCGTATGTTTGATCCATCCGCGCATCCCGCAACAGCGGCACCTTGAACGCCTCTACCGTCCCCTCAATCGGCGCAGGCATCGCCATCCCCGCCCGTGCCAGCGCATACCACACCCGCTCCCGAATATGTGCCGAAACCCGGTCAATCTCGCGCTCCGGGAACGTGTAAAATCGCACCTCATACTGCATCGCGCTCTGGTCCGCCGTGATGTCCGTCGCCAACACCTCCGGGTAACGTGACTGCAAAATCTCCGGGCTGGTACTCACCGCCGCCGCCACCAGGTTCATCACCCGGCGCGGCGGCACATCCACCGGAGCCGGAAACGCCACCGTCGCACGCACAGGCTCCTCCACCGGGAACACCCGAATCGCCCCATTCGCCAGCATGTTATTCGGGATCGCCACCATCGTATTGTCCTCCTGCCGCACCATCACCGCCCGCCACGTCAAAGACTCCACCACCCCATAGTACGGCGGAATCTCCACCCGGTCCCCAATATGAAACGGCTGATGAATCTGTACGGACAGCCCCTCAAACACATTGCCCAATGTGGACTGCAACCCAAAACCAATCACCGCCGTCACCAACGCCGTACTCGTGACAATCGCCGCCACATCCGCCCGCAACACGAACCGCATCACCAAGCTCGTCGCCAACCCATACAACATGACGGACACCACCAGCCGCAACAACTCCGACGGTCGTTTATTGCTCAACCGCGTGAACGTCACATCAATCAGCACATAGCTGATCCCCCGCACAATCACCACACTCAACGACGCAAACACCCCCACCAACAACCACCGTAAGAAAAACGGCGTCGCCAGGTCCGGGCGCGTGCTCAAAAAGTCGTAGACAAGGTACGTAACCGCCGCCAATACCGCGAAAATCAGTGTGAACATCGCCCTACATCCCCCGCTCCCGGAGCTGAGCAATCTCTATCGCCTTCTTCAAACTGCGCCGCATCCGGTTCGTCGCCCGCTCAATCTGCCCGATCTCGTCGTGACGCTCTGCCGGGAGTTCCTTCAACTCAATGTCGCCCCGGCTGTACCGGTCCGTTGCAATCGCCAACTGCCGCAGCGGACGAATAAACATGCGGTCCAGCATGATATTTACCGCCGTCAGAATCAACGTAAACACCGCAAACAACGACCCCACCAACGTGAGTGTAGAAGCCTCCGCCTTCTCATACGCCACCGACATTGGCACAGACACAATCTGCGCCCCCACAATCTCGTTCATCTCCCAGCCAAAACCGCCATCCGCCCCATACTCCGCAATCATCGACGCAGGCGCACGATCCGGCGTGCTGTGGCACTCCAAACAACTCTCGTTCGTGATCCGTATCGGACGCGCCAGGTACAAAAACCGCTCGTCTAACGCCTGTCGCTCCCCAATCGCCGGCTGATCGTCGTCCGCCGCAATCATTCCCTGGATAATATCAACCTCCCACGACTGCGCCAGGTCACGCGGGCTGGTCGGGTTCAGCGCCGCCTCCCGGTACGTAAACTCGCTGAACTCCTGGTTGAAGGTCAAAAACGTGGCCTGCGCCGCGTAAGACGGCACCGTCTGCTCTAAAAAATCATCCTGTTCCCCCAACTGCCACAACAACGGGCGCACCTCGCCCACCGTGTAGGAACGTGTCGCCAACGCCATACTCAACAACACCTCCGCCTCATGGACTACCTCTTCCCGCGCCTGCTGTAGTTCCGTAAAGTACGACGCCACCGACGTTACCGTTAAACCCACCGCGAAAATCAGAATAAACGCAATGTTGAATTTTGCTCGTAACCCCATAACGCCCTCTACACCTCACATAGCCATCCACCCCTATAGTATGAGGGCAAGGTTAATCTAGCGCAGACCCACAGCGTTAGAATTTACACACGTCACGATGCCAATCACTTAACTAAAATATCATAGCTCAAAATCGCCACAACAAATAACCATACTCGGACACGAAAATGATCCGATTCTGTTCCACTGTTCACCCCACCACCCCCCTTGACGCACCACCCACCCAAATCCCCGGTCAAACGACCGGGCATCTGCCCACCCCATACATCCCAACCCCTGCTACCCTCACCTGTAGCAACCAACCACGACTGTTCCATCAAGATTGCTTTGCATCCCCCTCATCCGTTTACGGCGACGGGGACTGAAGGGGTGAGGTCACATCTCCCGCACCCCGCAAACCCAATAAACACCGGCAATCCCGCCCCCTTTCCGTGCGAACCGGGAAAACAACCGCGCAGCTACTGCGGCAGGAACGGCTCCACATAGTACGCCTCACGGTCGCCCTCAGCAATCCACCCGACCGTCTCGCCGTAGCGCACCTGGAACCACGCATACTGCGGGCTGCACTGCGGGCCGTCCAGCACCAGGAACACATCGCCAATGTCCATCTGGTCAATCACGCGGTTGTTCGTCCCCGGCCCAGAGCGCACATTGACCAGTTCGGCGGTCTCGCGTTCGTTGTCCTCCACCACGACGCCGCGCTCCATCACAACGAGGCGCGTCGGGCGCGGGGCCTCCGCACAGGCGCTTGGCGCAACCGTCACCGTCGGCGGAAAGACATAAGGCGTAGCGGTCCGTATGAGCGTAAATGTAAGCGTTATGCTGGCATCCGGCACCGAGCGCGGCGGCGTATTCGTAGGGGTTACGGTTGCTGGTAGAGCCTGGACTGGGCGGCAAGCACCCACCAGCAGCACAAGCAGCACGCTATGTCGCAGGAAATTTCGCATACCGCCGGTGTACTCCCTCGGTACAACCTGCGCTAATCCCCCACCGCCTGCACCTGCACCCGGCGCACCCGCCAGCGGTCCCGCAGGCTGCCCACCCCCACAACCGCATAGCTCAACGCAGACAGCGCCAGGTACGGGGCCACCACCGGATATATCCACACCGCACGCCACGCCCCCCACGCGATCACAACGGCCAATGCCAGCTCCACATAGGCCGTCAGGTCCACCGGGGGCGCGTAGCCACCAGTCCCCACCTCGCCGCCCCCCTTCGGCGTCCGCCTAAACGCCCCATGCCACCCCCCCCACAACCCCCCCCCCCCCCCCCCCCCGTTTCCCCCCCCCCCCCCCCCCCCCCCCCCCCCCCCCCCAAGCCCACCCCCCCACCCCCCCAACC